>NZ_JBFRDX010000007.1:0-292234 GCF_052114005.1 Marmoricola sp. RAF53
GTCCGAGGCGGCCGCGCACCTCGCGCAGGCGCTGGACCGGTGCGCCCCGGACCGCCGGCTCGCGATCCAGAGCCGGCTCGCGCGCCAGCTCCGGATCGCCGGCGACCACGCCGGCGCGGTCGAGAACGCGGCCGAGGCGCTCAAGGGCTACGAGGCCGCCGGCGACCTGCTCGCGGCGGCGGCCCCGGCGGAGGACCTGACCCTCGCGCTGGTCTACGGCGACGGCGACCTCGACCGCGCCGAGAACGTGGTGCGCGAGCAGCTCGCCCGGATCCCGGACACCCGCGAGTTCCTGAACACCCGGATCGGCCTGACCACGGCCCTGGCGGCGGTCGTGCTGCGCCAGCACGATCCCGCGGAGCTGAAGCGGCTCGGCGAGGAGTCGATGCACCTGGCCGAGATCAGCGGCGACCCCCGGCTGATCGCGGACAGCTGGATCACCTACGCGCTGAGCGCCGTCACCGACGGGCTGCCGCAGCTCGCCGTCACGCTGCTGGAGCGGGCCGCCGAGCTGGCCGGGGAGCACCGCGCGCTCCGGGTGCGCGGGATCGCCCTGGTCAACCTGGCCGGGTTCGCGACCTTCGAGAACCTCACCCTCGGCGTCCGCGGAGCCCGGGACGCCTGCGCCACCGGGCGCGAGCTCGGGGACACCTACCTGAGCTCGTTCGCCGGTGCGAACCTCGCCCTCGCGCTCCTGCTCGACGGGAACTGGGACGAGGCGCTGGCGCTGGCCTCCGCCGACGACCTGCGCACGCACATGCCGATCGAGTCACGGATCTTCCGCCGGCTGATCCGGTCCGGGCGCGGCGAACCGACGACCGACGAGGTCGTCGGCGACGACGACGAACGGGACCTGGAGTCCCGGGAGCTGATCGACCGGGCGCTCGAAGCCCGCGAGGCCGGGGCCGCGGACGCGGTCGGCCTGGCGATCAGCGGTGCCCGGAGGGCGCTGGGCGAAGCCACGGCGGACGAGCTCTGGTTCGGCTGGCTGCTCGCCTCCGAGATCATCCACGAGCTCGGCGACGACGGCACCCGGGCGGAGGTGCTCGCCCTGGTCGAGGACGAGAACCGTCCGTGGCCGGCGTCGGTCCGGTCGCAGCGAGCGCGGCTGCGCGCGGCCGTCGGCGCCGCCGGCTCGCTGTCCGACCAGGTCGTGGAGGAGTGCTTCACCGAGGCGGTCGACACCGCCCGGGCGTGGGGATCGCCGCTCTTCGAGGCGCACGCCCGCGCCGACTACGGCAGCTGGCTGCTGGCCCGGGGCCGGGAGGCGGAGGGCGCCGACCAGACCGGACGCGCGCGGGCCTTCTACGAACAGGTCGGCGCGACCCGGTGGCTCGCCGCGCTCGACGCCCGGAGCGCGCGATGAGGACCTGTCCGGCGTGCGGCACCCCCGACCAGTCCGACGGCGCGAAGTTCTGCCTGGAGTGCGGCAACGCGCTGGAAGCGGATCCGACCTGTTCGGGGTGCGGCGCGGAGCTGCCGCCGACCGGGAAGTTCTGCCCGGGCTGCGGGACCGCGCGCGAGGCTCGGCCGGCGGCGCCCACCGGCGCTTCCGGTCCTGGCTCGGGCGCGGCCCGGAAGATCACCAGCGTGCTCTTCGGCGACCTGGTCGGGTTCACCACGATCTCGGAGAGCCGCGACCCCGAGGAGGTCCGCGAGCTGCTGACGGCGTACTTCGACGAGTGCCGCGCGGTGGTCTCCCGGTACGGCGGCGAGCTGGAGAAGTTCATCGGGGACGCGGTGATGGCCGTCTGGGGTCTGCCGGTCACCCGCGAGGACGACGCCGAGCGGGCGGTCCGCGCCGGGCTGGAGCTGGTCGAGCGGGTCCAGGCCCTCGGCGACCGGATCGACGTGGCCGGGCTGAACATGCGGGTCGGCATCACCACCGCCGAGGTGGCGGTCACCCGCGGGGCGACCGGCCAGGGCATGGTCGCCGGCGACCCGGTCAACACCGCGGCCCGGATCCAGTCGACGGCACACCCGGGCGAGGTCTGGGTCGACGAGACCACCCGGGCGTTCTCGGCGTCCTCGATCAGCTACGCGGACGCGGGGGCGCACGCGATGAAGGGCAAGGCCGAGCCGGTCCCGCTGTGGAAGGTGCGGGCGGTGGTGGCCGGTGTCGGCGGGGACCGGCGTGACGACGGCCTGGAGGCGCCGCTGACCGGCCGCGACCGCGAGCTGCGGCTGGTCAAGGAGGTCTTCCACGGCGTCCAGGAGACCCACCGGCCGGGCATGCTGGTGATCGACGGCGAAGCCGGGATCGGCAAGTCCCGGCTGGGCTGGGAGTTCGAGAAGTACGTCGACGGCTTCGAGGCGAACGTGCTCTGGCACCGCGGCCGCTGCCTCTCCTACGGCGAGGGCGTCGCCTACTACGCGCTCGCCGAGGCCGTCCGGTCCCGGGTCGCCGTCCTCGCCGGGGCCGAGCCCGATGCCGACTCGGCGTACGGGGACCTGCTCCCGCGGGCGCTGCTGGCCTGCGTGCCGGACGCGACCGAGCGGCAGTGGCTGGAACCGCGGCTGGGCGCGCTGCTCGGGCTCGCCGCCGGCACCTCCTACCCGCGCGAGGACCTGTTCGTCGCCTGGACGACGTTCTTCAAGTACGTCGGGCAGTCCAGCTCCGACACCGCGGCCCCGGTGGTCCTGGTGATCGACGACGCCCAGTACGCCGACGCCGGCCTGCTGGCCTTCCTCGAGCACCTGCTCGCCGCCGCCGACTACCCGGTCTTCGTGCTCGGACTGGCGCGCCCCGAGCTGCTCGCCGAGCACCCCGGGCTGGTCGGCAACCGCCGGGTCACCGTCGTCCACCTGGAGCCGCTGACCGCGCCCGAGATGGCCCGGCTCCTGGACGCGCTGGTCTCCGGGGTCCCGCAGCCGATCCGGGACGAGCTGGTGACCCGGGCCGCCGGGGTGCCGCTCTTCGCCATCGAGACCGTCCGGTCGCTGGTCGACCAGGGGCTGGTGGTGGCGGGGGACGGCGGCTACCTGCTCTCCGACCCGGACACCGTCGACCTGGGGGCGCTCACCGCGCCGGCCAGCCTCCAGGCCCTGATCGGCGCCCGGCTGGACACCCTCCCGGCCGACGAGCGCAAGGTCGTGGACCGGGCGAGCGTCCTGGGCGTCGTGTTCACCGACGACGGGATCGCCGCGCTGTGCGCCGACGTCGCCGACCTGCACGAGACGCTCGGCGCCCTGGTCCGGCGCGAGGTGCTGCGCCGCGAGACCGACCGGCTGAGCGCCGACTACGGCAGCTACAAGTTCGTCCAGGGCGCCGTCCGGCAGGTCGCCTACGGGATGCTCTCGCGTCGCGACCGGAAGGCGACCCACCTCGATGTCGCCCGCGCCTTCGAGGCCGAGCTGGAGGCGCGCAGCGACGCCTACGAGCTGGCGCCGATCATCGCCCAGCACTACCTGGACGCCATCGAGGCGGTACCGGCCGACCCGGACGTGCCGGAGCTGACCCGGGCGGCCTCGGACCAGCTGGAGCGGGCGGCGGACCGGGCCGCGTCGCTGGGGGCGCCGCGCGAGGCGGCGGGCCACCTGGCGAAGGCCCTGGAGCACGCCGAGCCCGAGCGCCGGCTCGCCCTCCAGGGCAGGCTGGCGCGCCAGCTGCGCATCGCCGGCGACAACGACCGCGCGATCCAGCACGCCGCCGAAGCCCTCAAGGGCTACGAAGCGGTCGGCGACGTCATCGGCGCCGCCGGTCCCGCCGAGGACCTGGCGCGCGCGCTCGTCTACAGCGACGGTGACCTCAACCGCGCGATCACCGTCCTGCGCGACCTCACCGCCCGGGTCCCCGACCAGCCGGACACCCTGGACGTGCGGCTCGCCCTGGCGAACGCGACGAGCGCGGTCCTGCTGCGCTCCGGCGACTCAGCGGCGTACGCCGACGCCACCTGGCACGCCCTCCGGCTCGCCGAGCAGGTGACCGACGTCGGGAAGGTCGCGGAGGCCTGGAGCGGCGTCGCGATCTCGAGCCAGGCCACGATGCCGCGGACCAGCCGGATGCTGCTCGAGCGCGCCGCGGAGCTGGCCGCCGAGAGCCGGGCGCTGCGGCCACGCGGGATCGCCCTGGTGAACCTCACCGCCGGCGCCGGCTTCGACGACACGGCGGCGGCGGTGCGCCACGGGCGCGACGCGATCGCCGCGGCGAGCGAGCTCGGCGAGGCGTACATGCTCGCGATGGCGCGGTTCAACCTGGCCCAGACCCTGCTGCTGACCGGCGAGTGGACCGAGGCCGTCGAGCTGGTCGAGAACGAGGAGGTGGGCGCCTTCCTCGACGTGAGCAGGGACGGCACCCTCCGGGCGGTGGCGCTGGCCCGTGCCGCCGAGGGGATGCCGAGCGTGGCGGCGACGCTCGGGCAGGACCCGGACGACATGGACGACCCGCTCTGGGGCGCGGAGTACGACCTCGACCTCGCCCTGGAGGCACTGGCGACCGGCTCGACCGAAGCGGCCGCACTGGCGGTCAGGGCTGCCCGCGCCGCGGGCGACGCCACCTCCAACGGCGGCGACTTCTGGCCGGTCTGGCTGGCCGCGTCGCAGGTCGTGCGCGAGACCGGCGACCGGGCCGCCCTGGCCGAGATCGTCGCGTTCGTCGGTGCGCAGAACGGTCCGTGGCCGACCGGGATCGTCGCCCAGCGGACCCGGCTCGAGGCGATCGCCGGGCAGGACGGGTCGCGGCCGGCCGAGGAGGTCGAGGCCGACCTCCGGCGGGCACTGGACCTGACCCGGGCCTGGCGATCCCCCCTGTACGAGGCGCACGTCCACGCCGACCTCGGCCGCTGGCTGCGGGACACGGGTCGTGCCGAGGAGGCCGGGGTGCTGATCGGTCACGCCCGCGCGTTCTACGAGGGCATCGGCGCCGTGCGCTGGCTGGACGAGCTCAGCTGAGCCGGTCCAGCGCCTCCGGCCGGAGTACGACGACCCGGCCGCGGCCGAGCTCGACGACGCCGCGCTTCGCGAGCTTCTGGAGCACCTCGTTGACGCTCGGCCGGGTTCCGCCGACCAGGCCGGCCAGCTGCTCCTGCGTCAGCGGGATCGTCACCGGCCCGCCGCCCGCGCCGTAGGTCCGGACCAGGTCGCGGAGCCTGCGGGCGACCCGCCGGTCCAGGCCGTCGTACATGACCTCGAGCAGGCGGCTGCTCAGCTCCTCGATCCGGTTCGACAGCAGGGTGAGGAGCAGCTCGCCGGTGGCCGGGTGCCGGTGCCGCAGGTCCGCGAAGGCCGCTGTCGACAGCGTGCGGGTCACCGCCGGTTCCAGCGCGACCACGGTCGCGGTCCGCACCGGGGCGGCGCTGCCGAGCAGGGAGAGCTCGCCGAACCAGTCGCCGGGGCCGAGCACGCTGAGCATCGCGGTGTCCCCGGCCGCGGTGTCGACGCGGACGGCGAGCCGGCCCTCCTCCACCAGGTGCAGGCTGTCCGAGGGGTCGCCCTCCCGGACCAGCACCTCGCCGCGGGCGTAGCTGCGTCGGCGGGTGCTCGCCACCAGGCCGTCCCGCTCGGTCGCGGGCAGCGGGGCGAGCAGCGGCCAGTCCACCGGCTCAGTGAAGCACCTCCGAACCGCTGCGTCAGGAAGTCGACCGGTCTAGCGTCGGCTGCCCGACAGACCTGGACAGAACCGCGGAGGAGAGTAGTTTCCATCAGGGGAAGCCACCCGTCTCCCCGAGACCCGAGGAGCGCACCATGGTCAACAAGCAGCGTCCCGACGACTACCTGCTGGGCGAGGAGCCCGACGTCGAAGGTCACCTCGAGGGTCCCGAGCAGGTCGGCACCCTGGACGACGACGACGTCGAGGGCCACTTCCAGGTCCGGCAGCACTCGCAGCCCAACCTCGGCAGCGACGACGACGTCGAGGGCGGTCCCCTGACCTGAACGCCGTCCACCCGATGAGCGCCGGGAACGGCCTGGCCCGTTCCGTGGCCGCCGTGCGCGAGCTGTTCGACGCGGCGGCCTGCTCGTGCGCGCTGGCCGACGAGGACGGCGGCGCCCTGACCTTCGCCGCCGCCGACGGCATCGGCGCTGCCGAGGTCGTCGGCGTGCAGGTCCCGGTCGGCCGCGGCCTGGTCGGCTGGACGGCGATGTCCGGCCAGCCGGTCGCGGTGCGCGACGTCCGCGCCGACACCCGGTTCGCCCAGGACATCGCCGAGGGCACCGGCTACGTCCCGACCACGATCCTGGCCGCCCCGTTCTTCGACGGCGCCGGCGAGGTCGTCGGCGTCCTGGAGGTGCTCGACCCCGGGATCGAGCTGGTCGGCGACTGGCCGCTCGCAGTGCTCGGCACGCTCGCCTCGCAGCTCGCCGCCGTCGTCGCCGGCAACGGCGCCTCCTCCTCCGACGAGCGGTACGCCGCCCTGGGTCGTCGCGTCGCCGAGCTGGTCGAGAACCAGCGCGCATGAACCGACTGCCGGCCTGGTCGGAGGCGTTCGCCTCGGACCGGATCCCCGACCTCCCCGCCCTGCCCCTGGCCGATGCCCGTGAGTGGGCCTTCGCCGGGTCGACCGGGGCGGGGGTGTCGGTGGCCGTCGTGGACAGCGGTGTCGACGCCGACCACCCCGCCGTCGGGGGCGTCGCGTCGGCGGTCGCGATGGAGCCGGACGACACCCGCGACGAGCGCTACCGCGCCGTCGAGGGACCGCACGAGGACCTGTTCGGCCACGGCACCGCGTGCGCCGCGATCATCCGCTCGCTCGCCCCCGACGTGGAGCTGCACAGCGTCCGGGTGCTCGGCTCCAACCTCAAGGGCCGCGGCCTGCTCTTCCACGCCGGGCTGGAGTGGGTGGTCGAGCGCGGGCTGCACGTCGCGAACCTCTCGCTGTCGAGCAAGGCCGAGGGCATGTTCGCCCCGCTCCACGACGTCGCCGACCGGGCCTACTTCGCCCGGACGCTGCTGGTCTGCGCGGCGAACAACCAGCCCGGCCCGACGTACCCGGCCGAGTTCGCCTCGGTCGTCTCGGTCGCGTGCCGGCCGGGCGAGGACCCCTGGACGCTGACGAGCAACCCGAACCCGCCGGTCGAGTTCGGCGCCCGCGGGATCGATGTCGAGGTCGCCTGGGCGGACGGCGGCAGCACCGTCGCCACCGGCAACAGCTTCGCGGCCCCGCACGTCGCCGCGATGGCGGCGCTGATCCTGGCCAAGCACCCGGGCCTGGCGCCGTACCAGGTCAAGGCGGTGCTGCAGGCGGTCAGCGACAACGCGCGCTGACGTCGCGCCGCCAGGCGGGCAGCATCAGCGCCGCGCCGAGGAGGAAGCAGAGGGCGCCGAGCAGCGTGCCGCCGACCGAGGCGCGCGCGTCGAGGTAGTCGTCGGTGCTCGGCAGCACGTAGCTCGCCAGCGCCGACCACATGAAGAAGACCGACCCGAGCATGTTCAGCCAGGCGATCCACCACGGCAGCGAGCGCGGGCGGACGCCGAGGAAGCCGGCGCCGAGGGCGAGCACGG
This sequence comes from Marmoricola sp. RAF53, assembly GCF_052114005.1. Taxonomy (NCBI): domain Bacteria; kingdom Bacillati; phylum Actinomycetota; class Actinomycetes; order Propionibacteriales; family Nocardioidaceae; genus Marmoricola; species Marmoricola sp. RAF53. The sequence goes on from NZ_JBFRDX010000007.1 coordinate 7,439, forward strand.
CGTACGTGCTGGCGACCAGGAACAGCACCGACCCGAAGAAGTCAGGCCGCCAGACGTGCCGGTCCTCCGCGGCCGCGGTCGCGTTCACCACGAGGACCGCCGCGGTGCTGACGTTGAAGAAGAGCGTGCCCGGGAACTGGGTCACCGCGGCCATCCAGCCGCGGTCGTGCGGCAGCCAGCCCCGGAACCGCAGCGGGACGGCCCGGTGCTGCCCCGCGGCGTCGACGCCGACGGTCCCCGGGCTCTGCGCCTGGACCAGCTGGCAGTACGACGCCGAGGTGAAGAAGAGCGACCCGACGAAGTAGGTGAGCGCGTCGAGCGGACCGCCCACCGCGTTCGCGTACGCCGGCACCGACCCGACCGCGAAGAGCGCCGATCCCACCATGAAGAGCCACGCGATCGCCGCGTTGAGCCGTACCGGCGTGACCTGCACGTCCTCCCCCGTTCGTCGGTCCGGGTGTCGTGGACTCCGATCAGACCATCCCGCCGGGGGATCGCGAAAGGCCGACCCCGGTGTCGTCGCCGGGGATGACCGTTTCGTTCGCCAGGGCTACGATAATTCTCGCCGTCGAACCACGTGCGGAGCCCCGGTGACGGGAGGTCAGTCATGCGAAGTTCCCACTTGTCCTCAGCAGAGCAATTCGCGCAGCTGGCGCTCGAGTTGCACGACGAGTCGTCGATCGAGCAGACCGTCGACAAGGTCCTCGAGTTCGCCCTCAGAGCCACCGGCGCCGACCATGCCGCAGTCGTCCTGGCACACCCCGAGAAGGGTCCCGAGAAGGGCCCCGAAAAGGGCCCAGGGACGCGCTTGGAGACCGCCGCCGCGACCGACCCGTTCGTGTCCCGCGTCGTCGCTGCGCAGGTGGCGCTGGGCGAGGGGCCGGTCCTGACGGTCCTGGACGACCAGCCGAGCCTGCTCGTCGCCGATTGCCAGCAGGAGACCCGCTGGCCGGACTGGGCGCGGATGGTGGGCGAGGCCGGCATGCGCAGCCTGTTCTGCGTGCGGATCTACACCAGCGCCTCGACCGTCGGCACCTTGAACCTCTACGCGCGTCGGCCGCACGCGTTCGACGCCGACGACCAGGCGGTCGCGCACGTGCTGGCCCGCCATGCCGCCGTCGCACTCGCCGACGTCCTGGAGGAGAAGCACCTGTGGCGGACGGTGGACGCCCGCAAGCGCGTCGGCCAGGCGCAGGGGATCCTGATGGAGCGCTTCGACCTGACCGCCGACCAGGCCTTCGCACTTCTCGCGCGCTACTCCCAGGACAAGGACATGAAGCTCCGGCAGGTGGCCGACCTGCTGGTCGAGACCCGCTGCCTTCCCGACGAGCTCTCCCACGACGAGCCCGGACCCGGCCAGCCCGGGCACCCGGAGCCCAGCCGCGGGCCCGCGCCGGTTCCCCGTCCCCCGATCACTGACAGGCGCCCAGCGGGAGCCCGCCGGTCACGGTCGCAGCCGTCCGGACCGGCGCTCGTCCTCGAACAGCACTCCGTGCTGGACCGGGACGCCGTCGTCGATCGCGGAGGGCGCTGACCCGAGCAGCGCCCGGACCCGGTCGCGATCCGCGGCGCCGTCACCGGGACAGCTGACCACGAGCAACCGCTCTCCGGCGTCGTGCTCGACCGCGGCGGCGTACCCGGCCTCGACCAGCCGAGCCAGCAGCACCGCCGGGTCCTGCCCTTCCGGCACCCGGTAGCTCAGCGTCTGCACTCTCGGGTCCGCCTGGTCCTGGCGAACGGCGTCCTTCGTGCGTCGGGTGGTCCGCGCCCAGCTTCTCGCGGTGATCCAGACGACGATCAACCCGACGAGCCCGAGCACCAGGATGACGGCCAGCAGCGCAACCATGACAACCTCCCGCATTCCCGGTCGACGACGAGCTCTCGTTGCGGGTCCGAGCTCACCCCGGTCGACTTACCCGAACGGTCCCACCCGAAACGTCGCGTGCTCACCCGTGCGCGGCCTTGAAGAGGTGGACCGCGGCCGACGAGACGCCGGTCAGCTCGGTGGCCTCTTCGTCGGTGATGCGGCCGTCCGCCTCCGCCAGGGCCGCCTTCAGGTCGGCCAGCGCCCGCCTGCGCTCGGCGTCGGCCGCGACGAACCGGCCGCCCGCCGCGCGCAGGCGCACCCTCAGATCCTCAGCCACCCTGGACTCCATCCCCACTCCCGGCCCCACTCCCGGCCGCCACTCCCGGCCGCCACTCCCGGCCCCACTCCCGGGCCCTCGCCTCGGGCCTCGCCCGCGACGTAAGTCGGTCACACCTCGCCGGTACCCGCTTCCGCAGTCGGTACACGGGGTGCCGGAGCCCGATCGCGGCGTGTGGCCCGCCCGGGGTCGGGTACCTGGGTGCAGTCGGGCGGTCCGAGGACCCGCCCGCTCGCCCAGGAGAAGTGGAGGCCGGAGATGGCAGTGACTTCGTTCCAAGATCTTCCGTTCGCCGATCGCAACCGCGAGTGGGACGGCGACGCCGCGGAGAAACGGGTCCGGGAGTGGGCGGGAGCCACCGACGAGCCGAACGAGCGCTACCGCGACGCGCACGTCTGGTACGACGCCGCCAAGAAGGAGAACTTCACCGCCTACAAGCTCCTCGTGGCCGATGTCGTCGGCGGCACCCTGGAGGCCGTGCCGCGCGGCGTCATGGCTGCCGCGAACGTCGTGGCGGGCGGCCGCGGCGGCGTCGACCTGCCTGCGGGCGACGTCGAGCGCGTGAAGTCCCACCTGGCGAAGTACTACGCCAAGATGGGCGACCCCGCGCCCTGGGACGACCCGGACAGCGACCGCTGAGGAAACGCGGGTCGCCGTGGCGGGACCGGGCCCGTCACCACTCTGGCCTGTCGTACCGGAGCGTGCTTGACTCGAACCGTCGATCCGCGTCGCCGGAAGACGCGGCCAGGAGCGTTCTCATGACCGCGTTGAAAGTCGGCTACTTCGTCGGCAGCCTTTCCTCGACCTCGATCAACCGGATCCTGTCGCGAGCACTGATCCGGCTGGCCCCCGACGACCTCGAGTTCACCGAGATCCCGATCGGCGACCTGCCGCTGTACAGCCCCGACTACGACAGCGACTACCCACCGACGGCGCGGGCGCTGAAAGACGCGATCGCCGCCGTCGACGCCGTCCTGTTCGTCACGCCGGAGTACAACCGCTCGATCCCCGGAGCGCTGAAGAACGCGATCGACTGGGCGTCCCGGCCCTGGGGCCAGAACTCCTTCGACCACATCCCGGCCGCCGTCATCGGCGCCTCCGTCGGTCAGATCGGCACCGCCATGGGGCAGCAGAGCCTGCGCGGCGTGCTGAGCTTCTGCAACGCCCGGCAGATGACCTCGCCCGAGGCGTACATCCAGTACTCACCCGAGGTCTTCCACGACGACGGCGAGGTCACCAGCGACTCCACCCGGGAGTTCCTGACCGCCTTCATGGCCGAGTTCCGCACCTACATCGGCATGGTGCTGACGGTGCTGCCCCGACCGCAGGAGTCGGGCACCCCCTGACCTCGGGCAGATCCCGGTCAGTGCGAGGCGGCCTTGCCGCCCTTGCGTCCGGCCTTCACCTTCTGGGCGTGGGTGCCACCCTGGGAACTGTCCCCCGACCCCGAGTGGCTCTTCTTGCCGCCGTGCTCGGAGGCGTCCGGGGAGTTGGCGATCTTCGCCGCCCGCTGCTTCGACATGCCCTTGTCCTTGAGGGCCTCGTACTGCTTCTCGTTCTTCACGTCCGAGCTCTTGCTCGGCATCGCTGCTCACCTCCGGATTCCCCGTGGAGCCGTTCGCGCTCCCGCTGATCCGGTACCCAGTGTGCGAGCGGCCGAACCGGGCACACGAGAGGGATGAAGGACCGAAGGACGAACGCCGGCCGGGCGCGGGTCGGCATCTCGGGATGGCAGTACCCGGGGTGGCGCGGAGACTTCTACCCGACCGGTCTCCCCCATGCCGCCGAGCTGACCTACGCCGCCGAGCGCTTCACGACGATCGAGCTCAACGGATCGTTCTACTCGCTGCAGCGACCTTCGTCGTACCGGCGGTGGCGCGACGCCACACCCGAGGACTTCGTCTTCGCGGTCAAGGGAGGTCGCTACATCACCCACCTCAAGCGGCTGCGCGGGATCGAGACCGCGCTGGCGAACTTCTACGCCTCCGGCGTCCTGCTCCTGGGGCCGAAGCTGGGGCCGTTCCTGTGGCAGCTCCCCGAGCTGGTCCAGTACGACGAGGACGTCCTCGACGGTTTCCTCGGACAGCTCCCCCGGTCGACGGCGGAGGCCGCCGAGCTGGCGTCCCGGCACGACGCCAAGGCCCGGTACACGGACTACGACGCACCTGCGTCGGGAATGCCCCTCAGGCACGCCCTCGAGGTCCGGCACAGCAGCTTCGACACCCCCGGCTTCTACGAGCTGCTCCGCAGGCACGGCGTCGCCTGCGTCGTCGCCGACACCGCCGCGCGGTGGCCGCAGCTCGACGTCGAGACGGCACCGTTCGACTACGTCCGGCTCCACGGCCACTCCGAGCTGTACGCCAGCCGGTACGCGGACCGCACCCTGGAACGCTGGGCGACCCGCTGCCGACGAGCGACGTCGGCCGGCCGCGACATCTACGTGTACTTCGACAACGACGCGCGCGGACACGCACCGCACGACGCCACCCGCCTCGCGGCCATGCTCACGGCGACGTAGGGCCCTCGCCCAGCTCTCCGCCGGGAAGCACGAACCGCGGCAGCGGGTCCTGGTCGTCGCGGCCGGGGCGGACGAACTCGAAGGCGGGCGTGGTGACCAGGCGCCAGTCCGGGTCCGCCCCCGCGGCGGTGCGCAGCTCCTCGGCGCAGTCGACGTGCATCGGCGGCAGGTGGAAGGCGCTGCGGCCCACCTCCTCCGGCGTCCCCAGGAAGGCGATCGGGCGACCCAACGACATCGCACACCCTCCGCAGACGCGGGACAACGCGCACTGGGTCACCCAGCGACGCTCGTGCAACCGGTCGCCCTGGGTGAGCATCAGGAGGCCTTCGCCTCCCGCGACCGGCCCCGGGACCAGACGCCGAGCTCCTTCATCCGCGCCGGGCGCTCGTCGTCGGAGCGCCGTCCCCGGTCGCGGACCGGCGACGGCGGCTCGGGTCGGTCCGGGGAGGTCCAGCCGTTCGGCACCGAGAGCTTGACGATCGTGCGCAGCGCCTGGCCGTACTGCCGGTGCAGCGGGCCGGTCGTGTACGGGATGTCGTACTTGGCGCACAGCTCACGCACCTTGACCGAGATCGCGGCGTACCGGTTGCTCGGCAGGTCCGGGAACAGGTGGTGCTCGATCTGGAAGCCGAGGTTGCCCGAGAGCACGTGCAGCAACGGGCCGCCCTCGAAGTTCGCCGCGCCGAGGATCTGCCTCAGGTACCACTCCGCGCGGGTCTCCTCGTCGATCTCCTCCTCGGTGAAGTGCTCGGCCCCGTCGGGGAAGTGGCCGCAGAAGATGATCACGTAGGACCACAGGTTGCGGGTCAGGTTCGCCGCGGCGTTCGCCACCAGCGTCGTCCGCCACCGCCGTCCCGAGAGCGCCGGGTAGACGAGGTAGTCCTTCAGCGCCTGGTTCCGGCCCTTGCGGAGGATCTGCCGGAGCTGGCGGCGCATCTCCACCGGGTCCTTCTCCCCCTTGCGGATCCGCTCGATGTCCAGGTCGTGCAGCGCGACGCCCCACTCGAACAGCGAGGCCAGCAGGGCGTTGTAGACCGGCTGGCCGAGGTTGTACGGCGACCACCGCTGCTCGCGCGCCATCCGCAGGATGCCGTAGCCGATGTCGTTGTCGAAGCCGAGCACGTTGGTGAACTGGTGGTGCACGTAGTTGTGGCTGTGCTTCCACTGCTCGGCCGGCTGCGCGGTGTCCCACTCCCAGGTCGAGGAGTGGATCTCCGGGTCGTTCATCCAGTCCCACTGGCCGTGCATCACGTTGTGGCCGATCTCCATGTTCTCGAGGATCTTGTGGAGCGCGAGCAGCCCGCCGCCCAGGACCGCCGCGGGCACCCGGGTGCGGCGGTGCTGCGTGCCGAGGATCAGCGTGAGCCTGCCGGCGACGGCCAGGGAGCGCTGGACCCGGATCAGCCGGTTGATGTAGGCCGCGTCGGCAGCGCCGCGCGACTCCTCCACCTCGGCGCGGATCGCGTCCAGCTCGCGACCGAGCTGCTCGACCTCGTCCTCGGACAGGTGCATGTACTCACGGACGTCGGAGATCGCCACGTCGGTTTCCTCTCGTCTCCTAGATGTCGAACGTGCAGTCCCCCACCGCGGTGGTCACGCAGGTCTGCACCGGCTCGTTGGGCTGGTTGAACTCGTCGCCGTTGCGCAGGTCCCGGACCGTGCCGGAGACGAGGGTCAGGGTGCAGGTGTGGCAGATGCCCATCCGGCACCCGTACGGCATGCCGACGCCGGCCTCCTCGCCTGCTTCGAGCACCGTGGTGGCGCCGTCGGACTCCACCGTCCTGCCGGTGTTGCGGAACGTGAGCGTCCCGCCCTCGCCGCCGTCGCCGCCGCGCTGGAGCGAGAATCTCTCCAGGTGCAGGCGTTCCTCCAGGCCGGCGGACCCGAAGTGGTCCACGATCGCGTCGAGCATCGGTCCGGGGCCGCAGGCGTAGGTCTCGCGCTCGCGCCAGTCCGGGCACAGGTGGTCGAGGTCCGCGAGCTCGAGCATGCCGTCGGTGTCGGTGTAGAGCTTGTGCACGGTCAGGTTCGCGTGCTCGTCCTGCAGCCGCTCGATCTCCTCGCGGAAGATCATCCGTGCCTCGGTCGGCGAGGAGTAGTGCAGGACGACGTCCGGCATCGGCCTGCCGCTGGTGCGGGCGCGCCGGTCCAGCGTCCTCAGCATCGCCATCACCGGCGTCACCCCGCTCCCGCCGACCAGGAAGAGCAGCTTCGCCGGCGGCGGGTCGGGCAGCACGAAGTCGCCGTCGGGCAGAGCCAGCCGGACCACGGTCCCCGGCGCCAGCCCTCCGACGAGGTGGGAGGAGATGAACCCCTCGGGCATCGCGCGCACCGTGATCGCGATCGTGCGCCCCCGTCCCCGCCGGTACGACGTCCGCGGTGCCGAGCTGATCGAGTACGACCGCCACTGGAACCGGCCGTCGACCTGGGTCCCGATGCCGACGTACTGCCCGGGCCGGTGGTCGTACCGCCAGCCCCAGCCCGGCCGGATGACCAGAGTCGCCGCGTCGTCGGTCTCGGGGATGACCTCCTCGACCCGGCCGCGGAGCTCACGAGCGGTCCACAGCGGGCTCAGCAGCCTCAGGTAGTCGTCGGGCAGCAGCGGGGTGGTGAGGGTGTCAGCAGCCTTGCGCACCCGGCCCCACCCGGTGCGGTGCGTCTCTGCCGTCGCGGGTGCCATGGCCTCAGTGAACAAGTGATCACTGACTGGTTCAAGACGATGCATGAAGGTCGTGGAAGAGGGAACGGGGGCGTGTTGTCAGGACGGGTTTTCCACGTCGCCCCGCCAGCCGCCGGTCGCGCCGCCCCGGGACTCGATGAAGTCCTTGAACCGCTCGAGGTCCTTGCTCACCTGCCGGTCGTCCACGCCGACGAGCGCGCCCGCCTTCTCGGCGAGACCCTCGGGCTCCCAGTCGATCTGGGCGGTCACCCGGGTCTGGTTCTCGTTGAGCCGGTGGAAAGTCACGACCCCGGCGTGGAGAGTCCCGTCCTCGGACTTCCACGCGACCCGCTCGTCGGGGTGCTGCTCGGTGATGACGGCGTCGAACTCGCGGCGCTGGCCGCCGATCGAGGTGACCCAGTGCAGACGGGTGTCGTCCAGCTGCTGGATCTGTTCGACCCCACCCATGAACTCGGGGAACTCCTCGAACTGCGTCCACTGGTTGTAGACGGTGCGGACGGGAACGTCGACGTCGACGGACTCGGTGATCGTGGGCATGCTCTCGCCTCTCTGCAGTCGGTCACGTGCTTCTCCAGGAGGTGGTTCCCGGTCAGCGTGCGGACAAACGCGCCCGCGGGTCCGGCGACGAACCCTCGGGGTCGTAGCTGACCAGGAGCAGGGCGAGGTCGTCGGCCAGCGAGTGCCCGGCTGCGTGCTGGAGCTCCGCGAGCAGGTTGTCCAGCGCGGTCTCGACGGGCTCGCGGCCGACCGCCGGGAGGAACGCGGCAGGGTCCACGAAGGAGCCGTCGGGTGTCCGGGCCTCGATGAGTCCGTCGGTGTAGAGCAGCAGGCGGTCTCCCGGGGCGAGGACCCCCTCGGTCGGGTCGGGATCACTCCCGAGGCCGAGCGGCACCGTGGGCTTGAGCTCGATCGTCTCGACCCGTCCGGACGCGGTGAGCAGGAGCGGCGGCGGGTGGCCGCAGGAAGCGACCGTGAAGTGGCCGTCGTCGTCGATGTCGACCAGGACCCCGGTCACGAAGTCCTCGATGTCGGGCAGGTAGGGGACCAGGCGGTGGTCGATCTCGCGGGCGACCTCCGCGACGTCACCGGGCCCGGCGGCGGCGGCGCGGAACTCGCCGAGGACGATGGTCGCGGTGCGGACGGCCGCGAGCCCCTTCCCGCGGACGTCACCGACGAGGAGCCGGACCCGGGAACCCAGGGCGACGACCTCGTACAGGTCTCCGCCGATCTGCGCCGCGACCGCCGCCGACACGTAGCGCGCGTTCAGCACGAGGGGCCCGAGGCGCGGCGGTGGCGGCGCGAGGATGGCGCGCTGGGCGACCTCGGCGATCCGGGTGACGTCGGCCAGACGTTCGGACTGCTCCTCGAAGGTGGTGGCCGTGTCGAGCGCCAGTGCGGCCCGCTCGGCGATGCTCTCGACGAAGGCCAGGTCCTCCGCGTCGTACCGGCGTCCGGACTCGGCGTGGATCAGGGTCACGACGCCGAGCGGGGCGTGGCGTCCGACCAGCGGCGCCACGATCGCGCTGGTGAAACCCAGGCGCCGCAGGAGGGCACGGTGCTCGTCGTTGACCGCCGCGGCGTCGACCATCTCGCCCGGGATGTAGGGGTAGATCTCGCTCCTGCCGGTGCGGACGACGTTGGGGGCGCCGGTCGGAGCGTCCATCCGGGTGGGGAACGCGTCCTTCATGCTCCAGGCCCACGCGCTCGTCGCGGGGTCGCGGTGCTGGACCGCCACGGTCTTCAGGTCCTCGCCGTCGAGCAGCTGGACCACGCACCAGTCGGCGAACCGCGGCACCAGCAGGCGCACCACCTCGGCGAGCGTGCTGTCGAGGTCGAGGTTGCGTGAGAGCGTCATCGACGCTTCGGCGAGCAGGGCGGTCCGCTGCGTGGCCGCGTCGTTGGCCTGCAGCTCCTGCGCGCGCAGGACGGCGCTGGTGAGAGCGCTGGCCAGCGAGTGGAGGAAGCCGTCCTCCGCCTTCGAGAACGAGCCCGGCGGGAAGGTCATCGCCAGCAGCCCCAGGGTGTGTCCGTCCCGGTGCAGCGGCAGCACGTGCAGGCTCAGGTCGTGGGGGTAGTAGCCGGCCAGGTCGGGGAACGCCGCCTCGATCTCCTTGACCGTCCGGTAGTGCTGGTCGACCTGGTCGCGGGCAGCCGCCGCCCCCGGTACGTCGCTGTCCAGCGGAACCTCCTGGTAGTGGTCGGCCGCGCGGCTCCCCCGCCCGTTCCAGGTCACCGACCGCAGCACGCCGTCCGGGTCCAGCGAGAGCACCATGGCCGACTTGGCGCCCAGGGTCGCGACGGCGTGGTTGACGAAGCCGTCCGCCACCTCCTTGCCGGTGCGCGCACCCGTCAGCTCGACCGCCAGGGCATCGAGCACGTGCTGGGCCAGGAACGCGGTCCGGTCCCGGTCCCGGATCCGACGTCGGCTGATCTCGGCGATCAGGACGGCGATGCCGCAGAGCAGCACGCAGGCGGCGAAGCGGACCGCCCACTCGCGCTCGCCGAGGTTTCCGTTCCAGATCCCGGAGGCGACCGAGGCCACCAGCGAGGCCACCGCCACCAGGCTGGTGGGAACCGGACCGCAGAAGATCGCCGTCACCAGGGCGCCGCCGGCGTAGACGCCGTTGATCTGCCGTTGCGAGACGACGTCGGTCACGACGAGGACCGCGAGCAGGGCCAGGCCGACGAGCCACCAGTGGCGCTCGATCGTGTCCACGCCGCGTCGCACCACCACACCCACCTTCGAGCGAGGTCGGACACCAGGTCGACTCCGCACGGCCCGGTCGGATCCCTCCATGATCGCGTGCCGGGCCTTCGCTGGAAAGGTGCGGCAGCCGCACCGGTTCCTCGGCGGGGCTTCGGGCCGACGGCGCTCGACGTACCGGTCGCTCCGTCAGCTCCCGGCGCCGGGGTCCAGGAGGCCCTGCAACCGGAGCAGCTCGTCGAGCAGCACCTCCAGGTCCGGTGCCTCCGGGACGTCGTGCCGTTGCTGGTACCCGATCAGGACGGCCAGGGCCAGCGATGCTCTCGTGCGGCGCAGGTCCGGGTCCGGGACGGCTTCGGTCAGCGCTGCGAAGATCGCGTCCTCGCGGGCGGCGTCGACGCGGTGCTGCACGGCGGCGACGACCGGGTCGAGGTGCGCCCAGGACCGGATCGCCGCCTCGGCGTCGTGCGGGAAGGAGAGTGCGAACCGGCGCAGGCTGTTGATCCGTTCCTGGGCCGTCGCCTGCCCGAGCGCGATCTCCCGGAGCCGCAGCGTCTCCTCCTGCTCCCAGCGGTCGAGCAGGTAGTCCACGAATCCGGGCCAGCCGGCGAACCAGTGGTGGAACGAGCCGGTGGTCACGCCGAGCTCCTTGCAGAGCGTGCTGATCCGCAGGCCCTCCCGGCCGTCGCGAGCGAGGATGCCCAGCGCGGTCCGGTAGAAGCCGTCGCGGTCGGTGACGGTCATCAGCCCTCCTTGACGTCGAACATATTGGAGCATATCTTTTCAAAAACATACGACGCCATATCTTTTGGAGGATCCGATGTTCCAGCGCTACGCGAACCGCGACCGGATCGAGCGGCTCGACCCCGTCACCGACGCGGCGCAGATCTACCGGATCAGCGCGCACCGGGAGTTCCCGTGGGACATCGCCCAGGCCCTCGGGCTCGCACTCCTGCGGACCTACGCCGTGCCGTCGGTCGGGAACCTCCTCCACCGGACCGGACAGTTCACCGAGCACACCCAGAAGCGGTACGACGACACCGTGATGCTCGTCGACGCGGTGACCGACTACGGGCTGGACGACGCCCGCGGCCGCACCGCCGTACGCCGGATCAACCAGATGCACCGCTCCTACGACATCAGCAACGGCGACCTGCTCTACGTCCTCTGCACCTTCGTGGTGGTGCCGGTCCGGTGGATCGACACCTGGGGCTGGCGTCCCACCACCCACGCCGAGCGCGAGGCGGCCGCGCGGGTCTACGCGAACCTCGGCCGGCACATGGGCATCACCGGGATCCCGGAGCACTACGCCGGGTTCGCGGAGCTCCAGGACGCCTACGAGGCCGAGCACTTCGCCTTCGACCCCGGTGCGCACGCGGTCGCGACGGCGACCCTGGACCTGATGACCACGTTCCGCCCGTTCGCGGTGCTCCCGCCCGCGGTGACGCGGCGACTCTCCTACGCCATGCTCGACGAGCCCCTGCTCCGCGCACTCGGCCTCCCGCTGCCGACCGACGCCGAGCGCCGGCTCGTCGCCGCGCTCTTCCGCGGCCGGGCGCGCGTCGAGCGGCTGATGCCGCCGCGCCGCCGGGACAAGCCGGCCCGCGACCTGAGCAGCGTCCGCACCTACCCGAAGGGCGCGCGCGGCAGCTGGCCGCTGGAGGAGCTCGGTACCTTCCCCGGGTGCCCGGTCCAGCACGACGCCCCCGCCGCCGGCTGACCCGCGAAGACACGAAGGAGACACCATGAGGCTGGGCATGATCGTCGACTACGCCGGCGGTTTCGAGGAGACCGCCGACCTGCTGGTCGACTACGAGAACGCCGGGCTGCAGCTGGCAGCGGTCGCCGAGGCCTACTCGTTCGACGCCGTCAGCCAGCTCGGCTACTTCGCGGCACGCACCCGGAGTCTCGAGCTGGCCTCGGCGATCCTGCAGGTCTACTCGCGTACGCCGGCGCTGATGGCGATGACCGCTGCCGGCCTGGACTTCGTCTCCGGCGGCCGGTTCACCCTGGGGATCGGGGCGTCGGGCCCGCAGGTGGTCGAGGGCTTCCACGGCCTCCCGTACGACGCACCCCTCGGCCGCACCCGGGAGACGATCGAGATCTGCCGGCAGGTCTGGCGACGGGAACCCCTGGCCTACCAGGGGAAGCACTACACGGTGCCGCTCCCGGCCGACCAGGGGACGGGGCTCGGCAAGCCGCTCAAGCTGATCAACCACCCGGTGCGGTCCCGGATCCCGATCTCGGTGGCCGCGCTCGGCCCGGCGAACGTGGCGCTCGTCGCCGAGCTGGCCGAGTCGTGGCAGCCGCTGTTCTTCCACCCCGGCCACTACCGGCGGGCCTGGGGCGAGGCGCTCGACAAGGGCACGGCGCTCCGCGATCCCGCGCTGGGGCCGCTGGACATCATGCTGCAGGTGCCGTTCGCCGTCGGCGACCCGGACCCGCGCGTGATCGGCAAGGTCCGCGACCAGCTGGCGCTCTACATCGGCGGCATGGGCGCCGCGGACAAGAACTTCTACAACCAGCTCGCCCAGCGCTACGGCTACGTGGACGAGGCCGCCGAGATCCAGCACCTCTACCTCTCCGGGCGGAAGGCCGAGGCCGCGATCGCCGTACCCGAGGACCTCGTCCGCGCCGTCTCGCTGCTCGGCACCGAGGCCGAGATCGCCGAGCAGGTCCGGGAGTTCGAGGCGGCCGGCGTCAGCACACTCCTGCTGAACCCGCTCGCCCCCACGGCCGAGCGTCGCGTGGCGGACGTCGCGACGCTCGCGGGACTCGTCTGACACCACGGCCTCGGATCTGCGCGGAGGTTCAGCCCACCTCGCGCAGGACCCCGGCGTGCTCCGCGAGCCTTGTCGCCAGATGTGTCACCGCGACGTCCGCATCCCCGAAGGTGCCTGCCTGCAGGTGGAAGCAGTGCCAGCGCCGCGACCAGGCCCGGTGCTCCAGGATCCCCGTGCTCGCCTGCCCGGAGAAGGCTCGCTCGAGGGCTTCGGAGTCGGCCGCGATCGGATCGTCGGTCGCGGAGTGGAGGACGATGGGGGGAAGACCCGCGAGGTCGCCGAGCACCGGGGAGATCAGGGGGTTCGCCGGGTCGGCGTCGCCGGCGTACGCCCAGACCCAGCCGGTGAGCATCTCCGGGGTGATCAACGGGTCCCGGCGCGCCTTTCGCGTGCGGTGCGCATCGGCCAGCAGATCGATCCAGGGGCAGATCAGGCCCAGTGCGCTCGGGGGCGCGATACCGAGCTCACGGAGCCGCATGGCCAGCGCGAGGGTCAGGCCCCCGCCGGCCGAATCGCCCGCCACCACGATCGGGTGGTTGTCGGCGACCGCGAGCAGCTCCTGGTAGACGCCGACCATCTCGTCGAGCGCGATCGGGAACGCCGCCTCCGGCGAGCGGGAGTACTCCGGTACGACCGCCGTCATGCCGGCCGCGACCGCGAGGTGACCGACGAAGCCCCGGTAGCCCCGGGCGCTGCCGAGGGCGTAACCGCCTCCGTGGAGGTAGAGCAGGGTGCCGCGAGCGCGGTCCGGCGGGGTGACCACGTGCACCGCAACCCCGGCGACGTCGTCCTCCCGGTAGGCGACGCGCGCGGGCGCCTTCCCTGCGGATGCGAGGGCGTCGACCGCCTTCCGCTTGGTCGCGACCGAGAGGCGCGGCGACGCGAACACCGGACGGGAGAGGCGGAGGCTCAGTCTGATGAGCGGCGCGGGCAGGTGCATGAGATCTCCTTGAAACTAAGTGTTTACTTACACTAGGAGCCGAAGCGAGCTCACACAAGACCCGTACGGAAGGAACAGCGACGGAGAACGTGCCGACCGGAGCGGTCAGGGACGTGCGGCCAGCCCGAAGATCAAGGTGTCGGTCAACTCGTCGACGAAGGTCACCGTGTCCAGGCTGCGCTCCCCCAACCGGTTGGCGGTGACCTCGAACCACACCGCCCCGAAGAGCAGGCGCACGACATTGTCCGGGTCGAACGCCCGGTGGTCCCACCATCCCAGGTTCTTCCGGATGACGTCGGCCACCTGGTCGAGGACCGGGGCGACGGTGGACTGGAACGACTGAGCCCCCGGCGCCTCACCGCTGAAGATCATCACGCCGAGAAGCGGGGCAATGTCGCTCATCACCGTGACCAGGTCGCCGATGAACATGCGGGTGCGCTCGTGCATCTCCTCGAGCGAGGATTCGGCATCGGCCGGCGGGTCACCGGCCGCCTCCGCCAGGTGCGCGACCGCAGCGCGCAACGGATCGACGATGGCTGTCTCGAACAGCGCTTCCTTGGAGTCGAAGTGCCGGTAGAGCAACGCTTCGTTGATCCCCGCCTCGGCCGCGATGTCGCGAGTTCGAGACCCGCCGAGTCCGTGGGCGATGAAGACCCGCCGAGCCGCGTCGACGATCTGCTCGCGCCGCTCCTCGGCGCTGAGACGCGTACGCGTGGGAGTCGGCCCGGTGCGGGGGGTCATCTCGTTCCTTCCGGCCGATCGCGACGACGGCGACGTCGCGGTAAGCATACGCTGACCGGCAGGGAGCGCCGCGGACTGACGACACTCCCCACCAGGTCCCCCGGTCAGCCCGGGGGCAGCTGCAGCAGGTCCGTGACGTCGACCGACTTCACGTCGGTGAGCGCGCCGTCAGCCCTCGCGATACCGACCATGCCTTCGGGCGAGCAGATGTTCGGGGCGATGGCGACCGGCTTCGAACCGCACTGGAACGTGGAACCTGCGCCGAGCGGCATCGGCTGTGGCGACGGCATCGCGCCCAGGTACGCCGCCACGGTCCTGCGGTCGATCGTGCCGGTCATGCCGCTGAGCGCCCGAGCGAACCCGAGGACCACCTGGTAGCCGGTCGGCGCCGTCCCCGTCTTGATCTTCGCGTCGGTGTACTTGTCGATCACCGCGTCGAAGACCTTCGTCTCCTCCTGACCGGGATCGGTCGACGTCTCGGTCGAGACCAGGAGACCGTCGTACCCGCCGGGGATCTGGGAGGCGAGCGCGCTGTCGCCGATGCACTGGCCGACGACCATGATCGGCTTGTCGACGTTGAGGGTCCTGAGCGCCTTGAGGGCTCCGGTGCAGAAGGCCGGGTCACCGACGATGCTGAACATGTCAGGGTCGCCCTTCAGGGCGGCCTGGATCTGGGGCGTCTGGTCAGCGGTTCCCAGCGGCACGGCGACGACGTCGGACTTGACCCCCGCATTGCCGTAGGCGAGCGCACCTGCCTGCTTCAACGGTTCGACGGCCGACGGGACGTCGAAGGTGACGATCGAGACCTTCTTGAACCCCTGCTCCTGGGCGTAGGCCGCCGGAGCCCCGACCAGGAAGGCCAGCGTGTTGGGCAGAACGTAGGAGTTCGGCTGGGTGACGGTGTCGGGATTGAAGTTGACGAAGGGCATCTTGGACTTGCTCGTGACGTCGACGATCGCGGTGGCGTTCGGCTCCGGGCCACTGAGGACCGCGACGGCGTCGGACTGGACGAACTTGTTGGCGCAGTCGCGGGCAAGACTCGGCTGGGCCTTCGTCTGGCACACGTCGACGATCTCCAGCGGCCGACCGTTCACCCCGCCGAGATAGTCGTTGACGTAGTCGGCGGCAGCCCGCGCCGCCTCCATCTCGCCGGTGTTGTCGATCTGCGGGCTCTTCCCGAGCGAGCTGATCCCGATCTTGATCGGCGCGCCGGTCGCCTTGTTCTCCTTGCCCAGCACGGATGCGTCGCTACCGGCCTTGCTGTCGGCGGAACCGTCATCGGAGCCACAACCTGTGAGGGCCGCGGCAGCGAGGACCGCGGCAGCGAGCGCTACGGCCGTACGGCCGGGCGATGTCGTGTGCATCTTCTTGTTCTCCTCATACTTGGGTGATCGTTGCAGGATGTTTCTCGCGCTGGTGCCACGAGTTCTTCAGGCCCCGAGATAGGCCGCCTCGAGTCGAGCCGGATGAAGTGCGAGTTCCTCGGCGGGGCCACGCAAGGCGATCCGGCCGCGGACGAGGACGACGGCGAGGTCGCTCACGGCGAGCGCCAGGCTGACGTGCTGCTCGACGAGGACGACGGTGGTTCCGGTCTCGTCGGCGATCCTCCGGACAGCGGCCAGCAGTTCCTCGGCCACGATCGGCGCCAGCCCCATGCTCAGCTCGTCGAC
Source organism: Marmoricola sp. RAF53 (assembly GCF_052114005.1). Lineage (NCBI taxonomy): Bacteria > Bacillati > Actinomycetota > Actinomycetes > Propionibacteriales > Nocardioidaceae > Marmoricola > Marmoricola sp. RAF53. The sequence continues at coordinate 23,619 of NZ_JBFRDX010000007.1, forward strand.
GATCAGCACGCGCGGGCACTGGACCAGTGCTCGCGCGACCGCGAGCATCTGCTGCTCCCCGCCCGAGAGGTCGCCGGCGCGCACACGCCGACGCGCTGCGAGCGACGGGAAGATCTCGGCCAGCTCGTCGAACGAGGCGCCGGCCCGCCTCCGGGCGACGGAGAGGTTCTGCTCGACGTCCAGGTTGGTGAACAGCGCCCGGTCGTCCGGAACCAGGACGAGGCCGCGGCGAGCGGCCCTGGTCGGGTTGCCCCCGGGAAGCTCCCGGTCGTCGACCGTGACTGATCCCGACAACCGAGGGAGCAGGCCCGCCAGGGTGAGCATGAGGGTCGTCTTGCCGGCCCCGTTCGGCCCGAGCACGGCGAGCACCTGACCGGACGGGACGACGAGGTCGACGTCACGGACCACGGCAGCCCCGCCGTGCCCTGCAGAAAGTCCTGCGCACGTGAGACTCATGACACCGCCACCTCCGCGTGGGCCGACCCGAGATAGGCGGCCGCCACCGCTGGGTCCCGCCGAACGTGATCCGGTGGCCCGGAGGCGAGCTGTTCGCCGAAGTCGAGGACTTCGATGTGGTCGCAGAGGTTGAGGACGAGGTGCATGTCGTGCTCGACGAGCACGATCGCGATCCCCGCGTCGCTGACCTTGCGGAGCTTGTCGCCGAGCCACTGGCTCTCCCGGGAGTCGAGCCCACCTGCGGGCTCGTCGAGGAGCAGCACGTCCGGACGGCAGGCCAGCGCCCGGGCGATCGACACGAGCTGGCGCTGCCCCTGGGAGAGCTCGCCGGCGGCGACCTCGGCGACCTCGGTCAGGCCGAGGAGGTCGAGGACCTCGACGACCGCGCGGTGCGAGTCGGTGCGAGTCGAACGGTGCGCGGTGCTCCCGACCACGACGTTCTCGCGGACGCTCAGGTCTTCGTAGAGCTCGACGGCCTGGAACGTCCTGGTCATCCCGGCCCGGCTCCGCCGGTAAGGCGGCAGGTCGTCGATCTCCTCCGCACCCAGGTACACGCTTCCGGCCGCTGGCGCGAAGCCGCTGATGGCGTCGATCAAGGTGGTCTTGCCGGCTCCGTTGGGTCCGATCAGGCCGACGATCGAGCCTCGGGCGACGTCGAACCCGACATCGCGCACCGCCACGACCCCGCCGTACCGGACCGTGACACCGCGGACGGACAGCGCAGGCAGGCCCGCGAGATCCCGGACTCGCGGCGCCGACCACGCCACGGATCCGTCCGTGCGTGACCCAGCCGCGGATCCGACCGGTCCCCGTGCTTCGCCGGCCTTGCTGGCCCTGCGTCGCGAGGAGAGCATCGCGTGCACGGGGCCGGTGATGCCTTCCGGGTTCAGGAGCACGGTGAGCACCAGCGCGAACCCCACCGCCACCGGGTACCACTCGGCGTCCCCGGCGAGCTCCGAGAGGGCGACGAACACGATCCCGCCCGAGCAGAGCAGGCCGGCCACGATGCCACCGGAGACCGAAGTGATTCCCGCGAGGTAGACGATCGCCAGGACGGAGAGGCCGGCCAGTGTCGAGAAGGGCTCGAAGGAGACGTTGGTCTGCTGGTACGCGAACAGGCTGCCACCGATGCCGGCGACAAAGGCGCCGATCGCGAACGCGGTGATCTTCGTGCGCACGACGTTGATCCCGACCGCGGAAGCCGAGCGCTCGTTCGCCCGGACCGCGAGCATCCGCGCGCCCAGCGGACTCCTGCGCAGCAGCGCGACTCCGAGCGCGACCAGCACCAGAACCGCGAGGCAGAGGAAACCGAACCGCAGCCGCGGGTAGCCGTCACCGCCGCCGATACCGAGGTCCCAGCCGAACAGCGACGGTGCCGGGATGTCGACCCCGGCCGCGCCGACGATGCTGCTGTTGCGGAACCAGATCGCCTCGATGGCGTGCGCAAGGGCGAGCGTGACCACGGCGACCGAGAGTCCCCGGATCCGCAACGCCGGCAGGCCGACGACGACTCCGAGCGCGGCGGCGACCAGCGCGGCGACCAGCGGGGCGACAGGGAACGGCAGTCCGAGGTCGGCGCTGAACGGCCCGAGGAGGAACCCCGCCGCACCGGCGATCGTGAGCTGCGCCAGCGACACCTGGCCGGCGAATCCCATCACCACGGTGAGCGACAGCGCGATGACCGCGAAGACCAGGCTGGTGATCAGCCCGCTTCGCCACACGCCGCTGGTCACCATCAGTGCGAGCGCCCCGAGGCCGGCACCGAGGACCGTGCTCGGGAGGAGCCTGTGGGGGCGCGGCGCGCGACCGAGGCTCGAGACGGTCACCGCACCCCGCGACGGCAGCGGCCGGGCCCGGACGACCAGCACCAGCAGGATGAGTGCCAACGGGACCAGCTCGACCAGCCCGGTCGAGGGCAGCCAGTCGACCGAGCTCTGGAGGTAGGTGGCCTCCGACTGGAGCATCCCGATCGCGAGTCCGGCGAGCGTCGCCCCCACGACGGAGGAGAACCGGCCGAGGACCGCGGCCGCCAGGGCCGGCACGATGAAGAGCGTGTACGCCGTCGGCGCCAGCGGGACGATCGGTGCGATCAGGATTCCGGCGAGTCCCGCGGCGCCGGTGCCGATCATCCAGTTCTTGATCGCGATCCGGTCCGGCGAGAGACCGCTCACGTAGGCGCCCTTCTCGGTCTCGGCCGACGCTCGCGTCAGCAGGCCGAAGCGGGTGAACCGGTACAAGGCAGCCAGGCACAGGGCCATGCCCACCACGGTGACCGCGAAGTACACGCGGTCCTGCGGCACGCGAACCTGTCCGACGGTCCACGCGTCCACCGGGAAGATCGGCGCCACGCTCAACGGCGCGGTACCGACCCGCAGCACGGCCAGCTCCGTGAACATCACCATCAAGCCGATCGACGCGACGGCGTTCGCCAGCGGCGGAGCGGAACGCAGCGGCCGGAAGACGGCGACGTAGAGCAGGGCTCCGAGGAGCGCAGTGACCGCGACCGTCAGCAGGATCGCCGGGAGCAGCCCCGGGTCGCCGCCGAGCGGGATCGTCGTCGGGAGGCCGGGGACCATGACCAGGAACTCGCCCTGCCTGAGGAAGGCATAGGTGTAGGCCGCGTAGAGCGCGATGGCACCGGTGGCGAAGTTGAACACCCCCGAGCTCCGGTACACGACGACCACGGCCAGCGCCAGGGCAGCGAAGACCGCGCCGCTGCCGAGGCCCAGGATCACGAACTGCAGGTGGTCGGACACGACGGCGCCTCTCCTCGGAAGGTCGAGACGCGTCCACGGGGAGATCCGGATCACATCTCGAAAGTAAGTAAACGCATACTATGGATCGGATCAGAGGTCGTCAACAGGTTGCGTGCATCTCATCCACGACTCACTTCACGCGGGGATCGAGTGAGACCTTTGACACTTCGGGTGATGTAAGTAACTATTTACTTTGCAGCATTCCTCACCTGCTCCGCCGCGGGATCCACGCGGAGAAGCACCCCAGACGCGAAAGGAACCACGCGATGACCAGCACCATGGACACCGATGCGATCCGCCGGAAGTACGCCGAGGAGCGCGCCAAGCGGATGCGCAGCGACGGCGTGGACCAGTACGTCCGGATGCCCCGGGAGACCGGTCCCGACGGCGACCCGCACCTGCCGGTCTTGGAGCGCGAGCCGAAGACCGACCACGTGGACTTCACCTTCATCGGCGGCGGCTTCTCCGGCCTCGTGACCGGGGCTCGGGTCAAGGAAGCCGGACTGGCGAAGGTCCGCATCCTCGACAAGGCCGGCGACTTCGGCGGCGTCTGGTACTGGAACCGCTATCCGGGAGCGATGTGCGACACCGCGTCGATGGTCTACATGCCGCTCCTGGAGGAGACGGGCCACGTTCCGACCGAGAAGTACGCGCACGGGCCGGAGATCTACGAGCACGCCCAGCGCATCGGCAAGCACTACGACCTCTACGAGGATGCTCTCTTCCACACCGCGGTGACCCACGTCGAGTGGCTCGAGGAGCGTTCGGTCTGGCTGGTCGAGACGAACCGGGGCGACGCCTTCACCACCCAGTACCTCGGCATGGGGACCGGTCCCCTGCACGTCGCCAAGCTGCCCGGCATCCCCGGGATCGAGACCTTCCGCGGGACCTCCTTCCACACGAGCCGCTGGGACTACCGCTACACCGGTGGCGACCCGGACGGATCGCCCATGGTGAACCTCCGCGACAAGCGCGTCGCGATCATCGGCACCGGCGCCACCGCCGTGCAGGCCGTTCCCGAGCTGGCGAAGGACTGCGGCGAGCTCCTCGTCTTCCAGCGCACTCCCTCGGCCGTGGACGTCCGGGACAACCAGCCGATCGATCCCGACTGGTTCGCGCGGATCGCCACCCCCGGCTGGCAGCAGCGGTGGCTGGACAGCTTCATCGCCCTGTGGGACAGCGTTCTGAGCGACCCGTCCGAGCTCGACCTGGACCAGGAGGATCTGGTGCAGGACGGCTGGACCGACCTCGGCCGGCGCATGGGTCGGGCGATCAAGAGCGTGCCCCTCGACCAGCTCTCCCCGGAGTCGGTGATGCTGGCGATCGAGGCTGCCGACAACATCAAGATGAACCAGATCCGCTCCCGTGTGGACGAGATCGTCGAAGACCCGGCGACCGCGGCGAAGCTCAAGGCTTGGTACAACCAGATGTGCAAGCGCCCCTGCTTCCACGACGACTACCTGCCGGCGTTCAACCGGCCGAACGTCCGCCTGATCGACACCGACGGCCGCGGGGTCGAGCGCATCACCGAGACCGGCGTCGTGGTCGACGGAGAGCTCTACGAGGTCGACCTGATCATCTACGCCTCCGGCTTCGAGTTCTACGGCACCGACGCCACCGACCGGATGGGGTACGACGTCTTCGGCCGCGAGGGCCTGAGCCTCAGCGCTTTCTGGGAGGACGGCATGAAGACGCTCTGGGGACAGCAGGTCCGCGGGTTCCCCAACCTGTTCATCCAGCAGCTCTTCCAGGGCGCCTTCCTCGGCTCGAACATCCCGCACAACCTGGTCGACACCGCGAAGACGATCGCGCTCACGGTCAAGCACATGCAGGAGAACGACCTGGCCCGCGTCGAGCCGACGCAGGAGGCCCAGGACGCCTGGGTGGACCTGCTCCTCACCCAGGGGCGCACGCTCGGCAACCCCGAGTGCACGCCGGGGTACTACAACAACGAGGGCGCGGAGCTCGACCTCAAGGCCCGGCACAACGTCGGCTACCCGAAGGGTTCGGCCGCGTTCTTCACGATGATGGACGCCTGGCGCGCGTCCGGCACCTTCGAGGGCCTGGCCTTCAGCTGATCCGCCGGCGCCGCGCCTCGACCGCTTCCGGTCGAGGCGCATGACCGCCGTCGGCACCGCCGAGCTCATCTCCGCCGTCGCGAACGCCGGCGCACTGGGCTTCCTGACGGCGCTGACCCAGCCCACTCCAGAGGCCCTCGAGTCGGAGATCCGGCGCTGCCGCGACCTCACCGACCAACCTTTCGGGGTCAACCTCACCATCCTGCCCACCCTCACCCCCGTTCCCTACGACGAGTACCGCGACGCGATCATCGCGGGCGGGATCCAGGTCGTGGAAACGGCGGGAAGCAATCCAGCGGAACATGTCGCGGCCTTCAAGGAGGCGGGCATCAAGGTGATCCACAAGGCAGTCAGCGTCCGGCACGCGGTCAAGGCCGAGGCGCTCGGTGTCGACGCCGTCAGCATCGACGGCTTCGAGTGCGCCGGTCACCCCGGCAGCGACGACGTTCCCGGGCTCGTCCTGATTCCGGTGGCCGCCAAGCGCGTGACCATCCCGCTCATCGCCAGTGGTGGATTCGCCACCGGCGGCGGGCTCGTGGCGGCACTGGCGCTGGGCGCCACCGCCGTGAACATGGGGACCCGGTTCGTCGCCAGCGCCGAAGCGCCGGTGCACCCTCGGGTCAAGGACCAGATCGTCGCGAACAGTGAGCTGTCGACGATCCTCGTCCTCCGGGAGTTCAACAACACCGCCCGGGTGGCGCGCAACGCGGTCTCCGAGGAGATCGCCGCACGGTCGGCCGCCCCCGGAGCGACGTTCGCCGACGTCGCCGACCTGGTGTCGGGCTCGCGGGGGCGGAGTCGGGTGCTCCGGGACGGGGAGATCGAGGACGGCATGTGGTGGGCCGGCCAGTCGCAGGGACTGATCGACTCGGTGGCGACGTGCCGGGAGATCGTCGACTCGATCGTGGCCGATGCCGAGGAACTCATCGGTGTCGAACTCCCCGCCGCGCTGACGGGAGGGGCGGCATGAGCATGGAAGCCGACCTGGCGACGCTCACGCGCACCATGGACGACGGCGTCCTGACGGTGACGCTGAATCGCCCGGAGAACCTGAACGCGTTCACCGTGCAGATGGCGGACGAGCTCGAGGAGACCTTCGTCGCGGCGAATCACGCCGACGAGGTGCGGGCGGTCATCGTGACCGGCGCGGGCCGCGCGTTCTGCGCCGGCATGGACCTCGCGTCGTCGGGAAACGCCTTCGGGCTCGACGAGTCGCTGCGGCCAGGTCTCGAGGACATGACCGACCTCGCCGACCCGCGGCTCAGAAACGTCCGTGACACCGGCGGGCGCGTCACCCTCGCCATCCACGCCTGCCGCAAGCCCGTCATCGCGGCCATCAACGGCCCCGCCGTGGGGATCGGAGCGACGATGACCCTGGCGATGGACGCTCGGTTCATCTCGACCCGCGGCCGGATCGGGTTCGTGTTCGGCAGGCTGGGCATCACCCCCGAGGCGGCGTCCTCGTGGTTCCTCCCCCGGATCGTCGGCCTGCCCGCCGCACTCGACCTCGTCTACTCGGCCGAGATCCTGGACCCGGCGTCGGCCCGCGACCTCGGCCTGGTGCGTTCCGTGCACGCGCCGGAGGACCTCCTCGCGGCTGCCCGCGCGCTCGTCGACCGGTGGACGCGGGATCGCAGCGCCGTCGCGACCGCGCTGACCCGCCAGATGATGTACCGCAACGGCGCGCTCGCATCACCGGTCGACGCCCACCGGATCGATTCGCTGTCGATGTTCTACACGAGCATCCACGACGGCGCCGAGGGCGTGGCGGCGTTCCGCGAGCGACGGGATCCGCGGTTCGTCGCCACCGCCGGGCGCGACATGCCCGACTTCTTCCACGACTGGGTCCGGGAGCACGAACCGCACGAACCTAAGAGCTCGCCCCTCCCCTGACCCACCGACCGACCCCTTCTCGACCCAGGAGACCTGATGCCCAACCTTGCGGAGAACCTGCGCACCTCCTCGACCTCGCACCCGGAGCGGCCGGCGGTCCGGCTCGACGACCTCACCCTCAGCTACAGCCGGCTCGACACCCTGACCGCCCAGGCCGCGGCGTACCTCGCCAACCTCGGCGTCGGTGCCGGCGACCGGGTCGGCCTGATGGTTCCGAACGTCGTGTCCTTCCCGGTCCTCTACTACGGGATCCTGCGCCTCGGCGCCGTCGTCGTCCCCATGAACCCGCTCCTGAAGGGGCGCGAGGTCCAGCACTACGTGACCGATTCGGGGATGAAGGTCCTCTTGGCCGACCTCGCTGCTGACACCCGTGAGGCGGTCGGCGTGACGATCGAGCCGGTCTCGGACCACACCCTCCTCCCGGGACTTGCCGCAGTCCCTCCTCGCACCACGATCGCCGCGGCGGCCGATGACGACACCGCCGTGATCCTGTACACGAGCGGGACCACGGGAACCCCGAAGGGGGCTGAGCTGACGCACCGGAACCTGGACCTGAACTGCCGGGCAGCGAATGCGCTGGCCGGGGTCGACAGCTCCGACGTACTCATGGGCTGCCTCCCGCTGTTCCACTCGTTCGGCCAGTCGGCGGGGATGAACGCGGCCGTCGTCGCAGGCGCGTTGCTCACCCTGGTCCCGCGCTTCGACGCCGCCACCGCCTTGTCGGTCATCGCCCGGGACAGGGTGACCCGGTTCCAGGGGGTACCGACGATGTACACGGCGCTGCTCGCTCAGGGGCCGGGCGGGCACGACCTCAGCAGCCTTCGCCTGTGCGTCTCCGGGGGCGCATCGCTGCCCGGGGAGGTGCTGCGATCCTTCGCGGAGGAGTTCGGCGCCGAGATCCTCGAAGGCTACGGCCTCTCGGAGACCTCTCCGATGGCGACGTTCAACCGGCCGGGAGCCGCCAAGGTCGGATCGATCGGCACCCCGATCCCGGGCGTCGAGATCATGCTCGCGAACGACGACGGATCACCGACAGCGGTCGGCGAGGTCGGCGAGATCCTCATCCGCGGGCACAACGTCATGAAGGGCTACTGGGGACGGCCCGAGGCGAGCGCCGAAGCCGTGCGCGACGGATGGTTCCGCAGCGGCGACCTGGCGCGCGTCGACGAGGACGGGTTCTACTTCATCGTGGACCGCAAGAAGGAGCTGATCATCCGCGGAGGCTTCAACGTGTACCCGCGCGAGGTCGAGGAAGTCCTGTACGAGCACCCGGACGTCCTCGAAGCCGCCGTCCTCGGGACTCCCCACTCGACCCACGGCGAGGAGGTCGTCGCTGCGGTTGCCCTCCGGCCCGGCGCGACCACGAGCCCCGCCGACATCAGGGAGTTCGTCAGAGCCAGGGTCGCTCCGTACAAGTACCCCCGCGCCGTCTGGATCCTCGACGCCCTCCCGAAAGGGGCCACCGGGAAGATCCTGAAACGAGCGATCGACCTCCCCCCGGCAGCTCAGCCCGAGGGCGTGGGCCCGGACGTACCGGCCGATCTCCGGGTCACCTGAGGAAGCACGAAACCACCACGCGAACGTGTCCGGGAAACCGGGTCAGGCTCCCGCCGCGTCCATCATCAGTTGGAGGGCGGACCGGCACGTCGTCGCCCCAAAATTCTGCGTATCCCAAAGAGCGCGATTGTGATGACGAATATGGCGCCGGTAGCGATCAAGAACTGCAATGCGATAGGCAGTTCGTCGATCAACGGCCGAAGGAAGAACGCGCAGAAGACCGTTGCGCTACTGACGATCACTGGAGTCGAAACGTTGGATGCCACTTTCTGTCCCTTAATGTAGCGACGCGACGACGGGCGCGACACACCCAACTCCGCCGGCCAATGCGATTCCTCCTGCGGTCCCGCCGGTACCCGCGGTCACGATAGCCGCTCCCAGTCCGTACACAGCGCACTGCCGGATTTACAGTCCGAGCAGCAAATGGAGTCACGGCCCGGCGAAGGAACTCGATTAACGCAGAGAAATTCGCCCCCTGACCTGCGGAAAGTCGAGGCTGCTCTTGCGGCCGTGGTGGCTCCCAGCCGTACTGGCCCGCGCACGAGACGGCACTCGGGCACAAATAGGGCACGCTGACTCGCGTCGGCGTCCGACTCGACCGCGTAACAGGCACCTGGCAGACCCTTGCCAGTTAGATCCGGCCATTGACATGCCTCGGCTCGCCGCAAGGAGCCCCACGCATGAGCTGGGGGGCCAGGGTGGGTCGGAATCCGCAGGTGACAGTTGCATCGTGAGTTCGCGACGCTCTGAAGCTCGAGGTGATCACGGATGCTGAATGGCTCGGGCTTCGTAGAGCCTCCATCAGGCGGGACGATTCCAGTTGGCCATCAGTCAGTCGATCGCTCGCGACGGAGGTGCGCGCGACGAACGAAGCCGGCGTGGACTGCCTCGCAGCGACGTGCCGAGGGAGAGAACGCGGCGAGCCCGCTCCCGCCGTGGAAGAGGTCCGCTGCGTGGTACGTGTGCACCTCGATGCCCGCAGCGGCCACTCGTGCGGCGTAGGCGAGACCCTGGTCGCGGAGCAAGTCGAACTGCGCGGTGATCACGTACGTCGGGGGCAGGTGGTCCACCCGCTGTCGCGCCGGAGAGCAGGCGGTCAGCACGTCGGCGCCCGAGTCGGCGCCGAGGAAGAAGTCCCGCATCTCGGCGGAATCCCGGCTGGAGGGCGTGCACCGCGGGTCGTGGTCGGCGTCGTAGATCACGGGATCGGCAAAGTCGACCAGTGGCACGTTGAGCACCTGAGCAAGCAATCCCGCGGACGCATCGTGTTCGGCGTAGTGCAGGGCCGTCATCGCCGCGGCGTGACCGCCGGCGCTCTCACCACCCACGGAGACACGCACGGGATCGATCCCCAGGAACGGAGCATTGAGCCGGACCCAACGCACTGACGTGATGCAGTCATCAATCGGGGTCGGGTAGCGGTGCTCGGGTGCGAGCCGATAACCGACCGACAGGATCGGAACACCCGAGGAGGCCGCGAGCCATCGACAGCGGTTGTCGTCCTGTTCGACGCTGCCGAGCCAGTAGGCGCCGCCGTGAAAGTACACATGGCACCCGTCGCTGATCGGTGCCGCCGGCCGGTACAGCCGTGCCACAACCTCACCCCCGGCGACCGAGATGCTGTGATCCTCGGTGGTGACTTCCGCTGGGGGAACGAGTTCAATCAAGGGCGCCGCGGCTCGCCACATCTCTTCCGACTGCACCCGCATCTCGGCGGCCGAAAGCCCAGCATCGAGAGGCGAAGCACCTTGCATGGCCTCGAGCACCCAGCGCAGCTCTTCGGCAACCTCGCCCGGCCGCCGTGCTGTCGACTCCCTGGGGTCAGCGTCAGTACGGTTCAGAATCTGTGCCAACGGAGGCTCCATCTCTCCACTCGCTTTCGTCGAGTCCGAGGCCGGGCCGTTCAAGGTGCAGACTTCCAGCTCAACCCGGCTCCATGCGCCTCCGCGCAGACAAGATCGAGCAGGTCGCTCAACCCCGCCCGGCTGTGGGCGGTCCCCCGAGCACGCAGGGTCACTCGGGTGCCGATGGGCTCATTGACCGCGCCGAGCGAGAGACCGGACCCACCGCCGCTCACCGGATAGAACTCCAGGCTCTCGACGCCGGGAGCCTGAACGCGGCCGAGATGGGAGACGAGCAGAGTCGACCCAAGCCGGGGAGCGGCGATGCGACCAGCGGCACGCAGCGCTGTGACCAGAAGTCCGGACCTGGCGGTGATCTCGCCGCCGCCCGGTTGCAACGGGGCGTCGGCCAGTGCACGCCGGACATCGTCCGCGCTGAGTTGCTCGACGTTGCGCAGGCGAAGGTACCCGCTGAAGTCGCCCAGCGGAAGTGGTGCGCTACGAGTAGCGACGCCCACCGAGACTGTGACCCTGCGGCTGTGCTCGCCGTGCATCCCGTTCCAAGCGACCACGGCACGCGCACCAGCAGCTATCAGGTCGGCGGTGTGCAGATCTGCGGAGATCAGCCGGCTCACCGTCACGTCGTGCTCGGACTCGTCCTGTTGTTCACGGGACGCCGACACGTGCGCTTGCGGTCGCACCAGCACGTCGGCCAGCCGCGAACAAGCGGTCGCAGCCAGCGGCGCGGACGCGCTCTCGGGACGACCACGGACACTGGTGGATACCGATACGTCGAGAAGCCGGCCGAGCGCACCGAGGAGCCTCAGCCCGTCGACCTCGCTGTGTGCGGCGCGAAGCGCGATTCCGTCATCGTCGCGGGTCACCTCCAGTGATGCCGAGAGCGACGATCCCGCAGTCGCCGCCTCTGTCGTGACAGCGACATCGATGCCCAACAGCGTCGCCCTCCTCCGGAGGACTTCCACAGAAGGCGCTTTCGCCATCCGTGCGACCAGAAGCACGTCCCAAGGGATTCGCGGATCGCCCAACCCGTGCCGATCTCCGGTCCTGCTGCTCATGGCTTGGTCGCCACCAGCACCATGCTGATACCCCGGCTGGATCGGACCGGGAGGAACGACTCGAGCCACAGGACCAGGCGCAGTGCGGCGTTGATCGCGGGATGCACCGGGGCCATTTCGCTCGCACATCCCTGCCGGTGCCGACGCCGCATCCGGGCGATCGGGCGGAGCAGCACGTTCCAGCCGAAAGCCGCCTCGACCTGGAACCCCGCCCGCTCCACGAGCTCGATCAGCTCTGGGCGCTCGTAGCGACGGTGGTGACCCAGCGCCAGGTCGTGACCGCTCCACAGATCCATGCCGGCGGGCACGGTGACCAGCAAGCGGCCACCGCGACGGAGCACCCGACGCGCCTCACGAGCGACCTGGTCGTCCTCGACGACGTGCTCCCAGGCATCGGTGGACAACACCAGGTCGAAGGAATCGTCGGGAAACGGCAGCTCACGTGCGTCGCCGGGGAGGACGTCGAGACCGCGTCGCCGCGCGGCCTCCAGCGACGCGGGCGAGAGGTCGAGCGCGACGACATCCCAGCCGAGGTCACGGACGGCCGCGCTGTTGCCACCCGATCCGCAGCCCACGTCCAGCGCGCGGCCGGGCGGCAGTCCTTTCAGCTGGGAGCGCACCAGCGATCGCCGGGCGGCGTACCACCAGTGCCGGTCCTCCAGCGCCGCGGAGCGACGGATCTCGTCCTCATCCACGGCGGCCGTAGCGGAGCTCGATACTGGTCGCCAGGACCAGGTCGTCCACGCTGGTGCCGACATAGAGGTCGAACGCGCCCGGCTCGTACCACCAGCCGCCGTCGACCCATGCGGCCAGGCTCCGGGCGGGCACCTCGATCTCCAAGGTGACGGCTTCACCGGCCCCCGCCCGGGCGACGCCCCAGCCGGCCAACCAGCGCACCGGCCGATGGACCTGGCTGGTCTCGCGGGCGGCATAGACCTGGACGACCTCCTTGCCGGCACGGTTCCCGGTGTTGGTCGCTGTCACGTGCACGGTGATCGAGTCACCGGCAGTGACACCGGCCGGAACGGTCAGGTTCGACAGGTTCCATTCCGTGTACCCGAGACCGTGCCCGAAGCAGTAGGCCGGAGTGGCACCGCGACGCAGCCAGGCCCGGTGACCGATCTCGATGCCTTCGTCGTAGTGCACCTTGCCGTCGACGGGCCGGTCCGGTCCGATCGGCACCGACTGCTCGTCGCCGGGCCAGGTCGTCGGCAGCCGTCCGCCGGGCTCGCGGTCACCGGCCAGCACCTCAGCCAGGGCGACACCTGTCTGCTGCCCGCCGAACCAGGTCAGCAGAAGCGCGGACACCTCATCGTGCCAGGGCATCAGCACCGGGCTGCCGCTGTTCACGACCACGACGGTGCGCGGGTTCGCCGCCCGGACGGCCTCGACCAGAGCGTCCTGACCACCCGGCATCGCCAGAGTGGTCCGGTCGAAGCCTTCGCTCTCGGTACGTGAGCTGGTTCCGACAACCACGACGGCTACTTCGGCCGCAGCCGCGGCGGCCGCGGCATCAGCGAGCATCTCCTCATCGGTCCCCGATCGTGGGGCCATCCCCAGCATGATCGAGTGCACCATCGGCAACGGCGCCGTTGTCAGGTCGCAGACCGCGGTGACCTCGATCGGCGTACCAGCGACGGTCTCGACCGACACTGCAGAGACCTTGGGCGAGAAGATGTCCGCGAGGTCGAGGCCTTCGAGGACGTTCGCCTCGGCCTCGGCCCGGTTCTCCATGACCTCGTTGAGGTCGAGGACGGGGCTGCTCGAGTCCCGGTCGATCACCCGAGCACCGTCGAGCTCGACGGTGATGCTGCCGGGGACCGCGACGCCGATGTCGCAGCGCTCCGTGGTCTCGGGGGTGTACCGGGTGCGTAGGGTCAGCAAGGTCGCGGTCTCGGGCAGGTTGCCCATCCAGGTCAGGTCCGCGCTGAGACGGACTTCTTCGAGAACCACGCGCCCGTCGGCTTCGGTGAAGATCAACCGCACGCCGGGGGCACCCGAGATCGGGTCGTGCAGCAGATCCGGGTTGAACGGGAAGATCTCGGTCGGCGCAGGCACGCCCATCGTGAAGGTGACGTCGGATTCCGGGAACCGTTGTCGAATGCCCTCGAGCGGGGACACGACTCGCTCCGGGACAACGCCGGCGCTACCGCCGCCCTGAGTGCGCGCGCAGATCGCGTTCGGGCCGATCACGGCAATCGACGCCGGAGCTCCGGAGGTCCACGGCAGCTCGCCGTTGTTGCGCAGCAGCACCATGCTGTCCGACCCGATCTCGGCGAGCAGGCCGAGCGGGTCAGGGGCCTCTCCTGCGGTGCGCGGGGCCGGCTTCACGCCGTCGAGGGCACCGACCCGGGCAGCGAGGCGCAGGACCCGGAGCACCTTCTCGTCGATCGCGGACTCCGCGACGCTGCCGGCGCGCACGGCTTCGACCAGGGCGTCGCCCCACGGGCTGAACATCTCGGGCATCACCACGTCCTGCGCCGATCGCGCCGACGCCTCGGTGGTCTTGACCGCGATCCAGTCCGAGAGCACGACGCCGTCGAAGCCCCATTCGGACTTCAGTGGTGTCTCGAGGAGGTCGTTCTCACTCATGGTGGTGCCGTTCACGCCGTTGTAGGCCGACATCACCACCCAGGCTCGGGCCTCGGTGACGGCATCCTCGAACGCAGCCAGGTAGAGCTCGCGGAGGGCACGCTCGTCGACCTCGGAGCTGGCGGTGTTCCGCTCGATCTCGTAGTCGTTGGCCACGTAGTGCTTCGGGCAGGCGGCGACGCCGTGCGCCTGGACGCCGGCCACGTACGCCGCGGCGAGCCGCCCGGTGAGCATCGGGTCCTCGGCCATGGCCTCGAAATGGCGGCCGCCGTACGGCGACCGGTGCAGGTTGATGGTCGGACCGAGGACGACGTCGGCCTCCTTGCGGAGCGCCTCGCGGCCGAGCAGGTCGCCGTATCGTCGGGCGATGTCGGGGTCCCAGGTCGCGCCGAGCGCGCTGCCCGAAGGCAGGTTCAGCGACGGGTTCCGCTCGTCGCCGACCTCTCCGCGGACGCCAGCGGGCCCGTCGGAGAAGAGGATCGATCGCAGACCGATCGTCTCGTCGCCCGGCAATGACCAGAAGTCTGCGCCGGACAGGAGCCTCACCTTGGCAGCCAGGTCGAGCTTGCTGAGACGCTCGCGCAGCACCTCTTCGACGTCCTCGGTCGAGGCGGACACGCCTGCAGCGAGTGGGGACACGGACGACATGGGTCTCCTCAGGGTTGAAGGAAGACAAACCTACCAACCGAGTACTCGGTAAGCCAGTACCGAGAGGCGAAATATCCCTTCGCCAGAAGGGCGCGGACCCGCGGGCCAGGAACAGGCAGCCACTCAGCCGGTCAAGAATTCAGCGCTTGTCAGCGCTTTCCGCGTCGCGGCTTCAGCTCACGCCGCAGCATCTGCGCGAACAAACCGAACGAGCCTGCGAGGTCGACCGACGGGTCCACCAACCACTGATTCTCGAGGCCCTCCGATGCCGCGATCAGCATGGTCGCGACGGCGTGTGGATCGATGTCGTCGCGCACGTTGCCGGCGTCGATCTCCTTCTGCACCGCGATGGCGCAGATCTCGCGGAAATAGCCCATCCGAAGCACCACCCAGTTGTGAGCGGGGTGGTCGGGCCCGGTCGCCTCGGCGGCGGTGAGGTGCGCCAGTTGCACCATGTTCCGGTTCTCGGTGTTGTGCTGAACGATCCGCTCGAAGAAGTCGAGCAGCTCGTCCAGGGTCAAGTCGGCGATGTCCTCGACGCGCATGTCGGCGGCTTCGAGGTCGCGGGCGTCCCGCTCGAGCAGTACGGCCATGAAGAGGGCGGACTTGTTCGGGAAGTGATGGAGCAGGCCGGGTTGGGAGATGCCGACTTCTGCGGCGATCTTCGCCAGCGATGCGCCGCGGTAGCCGTTCGCGGCGAAGTGCTCGAAGGCGATCTCGATGATGCGTGCCCGCGATAGCTTGCCTGAGCGCTCGGCTGTCTCCGTACTGGCCATGCCCGGAGCCTAGGTGATCACGCGGGCGACGGTACGGAAGCCGGCGTTACCCATCGAGGAGTCGGGCGTATTCGCCGAGCGGGCCGCGTTTCGGTAGCGGTTGCAGTAGGAGTCGTGGCACAGGTACGAGCCACCGCGGAGGACCTTGGCGGTTCCCGCCTGCGGGCCACACGGGTCCGTGCGGGGAGATCGGCTGTAGTAGCCGGGATCGAACCAGTCGGCACACCACTCCCAGACATTGCCCACGGTCTGCCACAGGCCGTAGCCGTTCGGCTGGAAGCTGCGCACCGGCGCGGTGGTGAGCCAGCCGTCCTCGCACGTATTCGCCTCCGGGAACGAGCCCTGCCAGATGTTGCACGGCCACTCCCCCTCCTCGTCGCGTGCAGGCAGGTCGTCGCCCCAGGGGTAGCGGGCGCCCTCGACGCCTCCACGGGAGGCGATCTCCCACTCCGCTTCGGTCGGCAGGCTGCGACCAGCCCACGCGCAGTAGGCCCGGGCGTCGTTCCAGGTCACGTGGACCACGGGGTGATCGTCGAGCCCTTCGACCGAGCTGTGCCGTCCGCCCGGGTGCTGCCAGTCGGCACCACGGACGCCGAGCCACCACGGCGTCCGGTCAGCACTGCTGATCACGTCACCAGACTCGGCGGCCACCGCCAGGTGGAAGACCGCCGAGAAGCCGTACGCCTCGGCCTCGGTGACGTAGCCGGTGGCGTCGGTGAACGCCGCCCAGTCCGCGTTGGTCACCGCGGTCGTGTCGATCTCGAACGCGCCGACCTCGACCGCGTGCACCGGGGTCTCGCCGTCACCGGGCTTACCGTCGCCGTGAGCGTCTCCGACGACGTAGACCCCGCTCGGTACGGCGGCCTGACGGACCCCGTGCACCCCTGGCCGCCGCACCGGTCCCGCTGCCGCTGCGAAAGGAGCGATGGGAGGGAGTTCCTTCCGCACGACCGAGCGGTCCGGGCTACAACAGCTCTTCCCCATATTTGCCTCCCGGTCTATCGCGGCAGCGCGACCTGATCTAACCTACCGAGCAATAAGTCAGTCCGCAACCGACTCGGAGGCCCCGTGAAGATCATCTACGTCGACGTCGACACCTTGCGACCGGATCACACGGGGCCGTACGGCTATCAGCGTCCGACCACGCCGAACCTGGACGCAATGGCTGCCGGCTCGGTCCGCTTCGACCACTACTACTGCTCGGACTCGCCGTGCCTGCCCTCGCGGACAGCGCTGATGAGCGGCCAGTTCGGCATCACCAACGGCGTTGTCGGTCACGGCGGACCCGCAGCCCAGTACCGCATGGACACCGGGCACGCGATGCAGTTCGACCGGCCACTCCTGGGCCAGTGGCTCGCCTTCCACGGCTACTACACCGCCGCAGTCTCCAGCTTCGCCGAGCGACATCGCGCGCACTTCTTCCACGGAAACTTTCGAGAGAGCATCCGCTCGACACCCGAGATCGGGGACGAGCCGGCCGACGCTGTCACCGACGTGGCGATCGACTGGATCGAGCGCAACCGTCACCGCGACGACTGGTACCTGCACCTCACCTACTGGGATCCGCACACCGACTATCTCCAGGACGTCAGCTGGACCCAGGCTGCAGCAGCCTCGGGCCCTGCTCCGGATTGGCCGGACCAGGAGGCCATCGACGCACACCAGGACATCTACGGTCCCCGTTCCGCACGCGACCTGCACTACTCGATGGCGGCGCGCAAGAGCCCGGTCCCGCACAACATGCCCGACCAGATCGCAACCCGTGCGGACTTCGAGCACCTGATCAACGGATACGACGGCGCGATCATGTACTGGGACAGCCAGTTCGGTCGACTACGCGCCGCCTTGGCCGAGATGGGCCTGACCGACGAGGTCGCCATCGTCGTCAGCGCCGACCACGGCGAGTCGTTCGGCGAACAGGGCTCGTACGCCGAGCACGGACTCGCGAACGAGCCCACCCACCACGTACCGATGGTGGTGTTCTGGCCAGGAGTCACCGACCACGCAGAGCAGCGCAGCCACGACGCCCTGCTCTACAACATCGACTACGCGCCGACGATCTGCGACCTCCTCGGACTTCCCATCCCGGAGAAGTGGCAGGGCACGTCATTCGCAGACGCAGTACGCGGACGAGGGATCGAGTCGCGGGACCACCTGGTCTGGGGACATGGCGCGCATACCTTTCAGCGAGCCGTGCGTACCCGCACCCATCTCTACATCCGCACCTACCACCCCGGTTCGTTCAAGGCCGAGTGGGAGTCGTTGTTCGACTTGAGCGTTGACCCCCACCTGACCACGAACCTGATCGAGTCCGAGCCCGAGACCGCTGATCGGATGCGCGCGCGACTCTTCGAGTGGTGGAACTTCCACGCCGGCACGCCAGGGGCGCTGCCCGACCCGATGCAGATCTCGCTGCAGCACGGGCCGACGTTGTACTCCGATCCGGAGGACTACATGGCACACCTGCGCGCCACCGGGCGGGCCGACCAGGCGGACGACCTGTACGCCCGGCTGCACCCGGGCAACGGGGCGGTCGTGGCGTCCTGGAACGCCGAGGGCCCGCCCCTCCGTCCGGAGGAGCGAGCCCTGTTCAAGGCGTTCGCTGGCGGGAACTGAAGCCGTTCCGGCCGGCTCTCAGGGTCGGCCGGAACGGGCAACCGCGCCAAGCCACGCGAGGCTGGGCTTAGGGGTGCGTACGAACGTCCCCCGGTCGACCGCGATCAGGCCGAAGGTCGGACCCCAGTGCCCCCACTCGTAGTTGTCGACCGCGCTCCAGTGCAGATAGCCACGGACATCGACCCCGTCGGCCATCGCCTCGGACAGATGGCGCAACGCTTCGCCTGTGTACGCGATCCGGCGTTCATCGTCGTCGGTGGCGATCCCGTTCTCGGTCACCAGCACGGGCACGCCGCCGGTCACCTCCCAAGCATGCCGGACCGCGATCCCGAGCGCGTCCGGCCGATAGGCCCAACCGGTGATCGTGTTGTCCGGGCTCGGCGGGTGTGGAATCGGCCCGTCCGCGCCGACCAGCTGACTGGTGTAGGACTGCGACCCGATGAAGTCGTCACCACGCGCACCTTCGAGGTAGAGGTCCTCCCAGACCCAATTGGTCTGGCGGAGCACTCCCTCGTGCTCGGGAGCCGCCGCCTGGAATGCCTGCTGGGCGATCGTCCAGCCGACGGCCGCGTCGGTCCGCTCCCGCAGAATGCGACCGGCTGCCTGGTGGGCCTCCACCAGGATCGTGCCGATCTTTTCGTCGGGCGCAGGCAGCCCTTGGGCGAGGGCGGCGAACCCGTCCGGCCCCGAGAGGAGGCGCCGGACGGAGTCCATCAGGGCAACCATGTTCGGCTCGTTGATCGTGCACACCCACTCGACACCGTCAAGGATCGAGGTGGCGCGATCGACGTACCGGGTGAATCGGTCGACCGCGTCGGCCCGACCCCATGCCCCGTCGGCTGCGAACCAGCGCGGATTGCTGAAGTGGTGCAGCGTGACCACTGGGGTGAGCCCGAGCTCGACCGCGGTGTCGATCATCCGCCGGTAGTGCGCCAACGCTGCGGTCGAGAACCGTCCGGGCTCCGGCTCGATGCGAGCCCACTCGATACCGAACCGGTAGGCGTTGAGTCCCGCCTCGGCAAGCAGTGCCATCTCTTCGCGGTAGCGGTGGTAGCTGTCCAGCGCATCGCCGCTGCGTTCGGGCAGGAAGGAAGGCTCGGTGTTCTCCAGCTCCCACCAGTCGGAGTTGACGTTGTTGCCCTCGGTCTGGTGCGGCGAGGTGGCGGCCCCCCAGAGGAACGTGCTCATTCCCTGTCCTTTCCTGTGACTGTGCGTGCCTCCGTAGGCGAGCCGACTGCCCGAACCAGGAGGAGGAGCTTGATCAGCTCGATGGAGCGCTCGAGCGCTGGATTACCTTCGCGGCGATCGAGGAAGAACCCGTGCCGCGCTCCAGCGAACTCGACCAGCTCGCAGTCATTGCCCGCGGCCTCCATGGACGCCTGAAATCGGCGGGCGAGCTCGATCGGCACCAGCCGGTCGTGGGTGCCGTGGAACATCAGTGACGGCGGCATGCCCCCTCGGACGTGGTGCAGCGGAGAGGCTGCACGCGCTCCCTCCGGCGTCAGGCGCAGGCTCCGCCGGACCAGTGATGCGACCAGGCCACGGTTGCAGCACTGGTCCACCGCCGGGTTGAAGAGCACCAGTCCGGTGTAGCCGTGCGACTCCTGTCCTCCGGGCGGCATCGCCAGGGCCAGCGCGAGCTGCGCACCCGCGGACCCGCCACCGATCGCGATGTTGTCGAGGCCCGCTCTCTCGGCGATCGTCCGGAACGCGCGGTCTGCCTGGGCTGCGTCAGCCAGGCAGTCCGCGGGCGTTGCGGCCCCGGCGCCCACGAGCCGGTAGCCCGCACTCGCGGTAAGGATGCCGGCATCGGCGAGCTTCCGGGCGTGCGGAACGAGCATCGTCGGTCGCCCGCGCCTCCACCCACCTCCGTGAAACAGCAGCAGCGCCGCGCGTGGCTGCTGTGCCGGGTAGAGAACGTGCAGCGGCAACGGCGTCTCACCGTCGGCGGCGACGAAGTACTCGCCACCTTCGGAGCGGGCCCCGTTCACGCCAGCACCTGACCACCGTCAGCAAGGGCCGTTTCCAGCGCGCCCAAGAGCTCCAGACTCATCGCGGGCGTTGTGGCCGCCAGCTGGTACGGCGTCATCTGGCCGAGTAGTTGGCGCAGATCGTCGTTGGCGAGGATCGGCAGGAGCTCGAGGACTGCTGCACGACCGCGGGGGTCGTCAAAGATCTCGGCGAAGGTGCTCAGCACTCCCAGCCCGTCGCTGCGGAACGCCTCGGCAGGCGGGAGCGGCTGCGCGGAGCCCGCGACCTGGTCCTGCTGAGCGCGTGCGAGCAGGTGCTCGGCCCGGACCGGACCCGTGACCGGGAGCCTCATCCGGGCGAACTGGCTGGCCGGAGCGTCACCCGAACGCATCAGTTCCACCATCAGGTTTGCCATGCGCAGCTCAAGTTCGTCGTCGACGAGCGGCCGCCGCTGATCCGGGTCACTCTCCAGGTCGAAGAGCAGGGTGCCGAAGGAGTAAGGGTTGCCCCAGGACGTGCCGGGGACCTGCACCAGCGGAACCCCCTTGGTGAAGGCGAAAGGGTCCGCGAGCCTGGCATCGCGAAGCTCGACGGGCGCGAACCGGCTCGACATGTGCGTCGGCATCAGCGTGTACTCCTCCAGCGGGGCGTTGCTGTCGTCCGCGCAGGCACGCATGTAGACGTAACGACCGTCGGTGACGTTCACGTGCCCTCCGAAGATGCCGAACAGCCCCGCTTCGCGGACCGGTTGGTCGGAAGCGACAGTGCCGGTCAAGGGCACCCCCTGCATCTCGGGAGTGCATTCGAGGCCGAACCAGTCCAGCAACGTCGGCCCGAAGTCGATCGTCTGCACCAAGCTGGCCCGACGCTCGTCGCGGGCACCTGCACGCGGGTCCCAGATGAACAGCGGAGTGTGAATGGTCTCGTCGTACCACGGCTGCACCGACTTGCCCCACCAGCCACGTTCGCCGAGCAGGAAGCCGTGGTCGGTGCAGACGATCAACAAGGTGTCGTCCCACAGATCGTGCTCGTCCATCGCGTCGAGGACGCGGCCCAAGGATTTGTCGCACATGGTGAGCAGCGCGGAGTACTCCGCACGGATGTGCTCGACCGCCTGCTCGTCCTCGGTGACCCTGCCGTACGCCGGCCAGTCGAACTGCGGGCCGTCGTAGTCGTGCACGTAGTGCGCCCGGTGCTCGTCATAGCTGAAGAAGGGCTCGTGCGGGTCGAAGGTCTCGATCTGGAGGAACCAGTTGTCCTCCGCGTGGTTCGTCCTCAGGAAGTCCAGTCCGGAGTCGAACGTGAGCGTCTGGCAGTGCAGGTCCTCGGTCGCCATGTACTGCCGGTTGATCGTGTCCTGGCGGTTGCCGTAGCCGCGCCCGGAGTTCAACAGCACCTCGGGGTCAGCGACATGACCCTTCCACTTGTCGCCCTCCTGGCCGCGGAACAGCTCGTAGCTGTTGAACCGGTTGTGATAGGTCGCCCCGCCGTCTTCCCAGTAGTGATAGTGGTCGGTGACCAGGTGGGTGTAGACCCCGGCTTGGGAAAGCATCTCTGGAATCGAGTCGTCGAAAGGCTCCAGCGGCCCCCAGCTGCGGTGCAAGAAGTTGTGTCGACCGGTGTGCAACTCACGACGCGCCGGCATGCACGGCATGCTTCCGGCGTAGCAATTGTCGAACGACACCGATCGCTGCTGTAGCCGCTCGAAGTTGGGCGCGTGGATGTCCTCGGCGCCGTACGGCGGCAGGTAGCGGCGGTTGAGGGTGTCGAACATGACCATGATCGCGCGCACTGCAGTTCCCTTCGTAGGACTCTCCGCGTAACCTACCTACCTATTAGTCGGTCAGCAAGTGAGGAAGCAGATCCAATGGCTACAGTTCATGGCGAGTGCAAACCGGATTTCGCACTGGTGCGCGACGCGTTCGAGTCCGGCTTCGAGCAGGGACTCGAGGACGGCGCCAGCGTCTGCGTCACCCTCGACGGCGAGGTCGTGGTCGACCTCTGGGGTGGCACCGATGGAACTGGCCTTCCCTGGCAGGCCGACACCCTGGTCAACGTCTGGTCGGTGACCAAGACGATGAGTGCAACAGTGATGTTGATGCTTGCCGATCGTGGCGAGATCGACCTGGAGGCTCCGGTCGCCCGCTACTGGCCGGAGTTCGGCGTGCACGGCAAGGACGCCGTCCTGGTCCGACACGTGCTTGCCCACACGGCAGGTCTCCCCGGCTGGGCGGTACCGATCGAGCCACGCGATCTCGAAGACCACGAGCGGATGAGCGCCGCGCTCGCCGCTCAGGAACCGTGGTGGTCGCCCGGCTCCCGGGCCGGCTACCACCCGATCACCCAGGGCTTCCTGGAGGACGCGATCGTCCGCCGGGTCACTGGACAGAGCATCGGCCGGTTCTTCGACCGCGAGATCGCGACACCCCTGGGCGCCGATTTCCACATCGGCCTGCCCGCCGAGCACGACGGCCGGATCGCCCGCCTCACGCCACCTGCGTTCGGGATCGGCGGGGACCCGGCCGCCGCGGTCGAGGATGCTGAAGAGGCCGCTCTCGCGGAACGGGTCAGCACCAGCTGCCCGCTGACCGGCGACGAACCGAACGAGCGCTGGTGGCGGGCGGCGGAGATCCCGGCAGCCAACGGCTCCGGGAACGCGCGTTCGATCGCGCGCGTGCACTCGGTGCTCGCCTGCGACGGCGAGCTCGGCGGCGTCCGGCTGCTGGGCACCCCCGCCCTTGACCGGATCCTGGAAGAGCAGAGCAGCGGCGTGGATGCGGTGATGCGGTACGCGCTCCGGTACGGCATCGGGTTCGGACTGGTCAGCCCTCAGGTGCCGCTCAGCCCGAACCCCCGCTCGTTCTGGTGGGCCGGTTGGGGCGGCGCGATGTCCGTGATCGACCGGGACGCCCGAATGACCGTCAGCTACGCGATGAACCGGATGTCCTCCGAGTCACAAGACCTGCGAGCGATCAACCTGATCTTCCACGCGTACGCCGCTCTCGAGGCCACCTCGTGAAGGCGTCTCCTGGGCCACTCAGCTGACAGCGGTCGCGCTGACGGACATGTCCGCGGCGCCCACGATGCCGGCGTCGACCCCGAGCTCCGCCGACAGGACCCGGACACGGGAGGCTCCGGGGCGTTGCACCATCGCAGCGTTCAGCGCCGCCTCGACCGGCTCGGTCAGCAGCTCACCCGCCTCGGCCACGCCGCCACCGAGAACGATCGTGTCCAGGTCGAGCACGGTCACGACGCCGGCCAGTACTTCCCCGAGCCAGCTGCCGATCGCCGCGAGCTGCTCACGCGCGAACTGATCGCCGTCCTGCGCAGCCGCCGTGATGTCCGGCCCGGTCAGTGCGTCGACATCGCCGCCGACCCGGTCCAGCAGCGAAGCCGTGGCCGTACGACGCTCGCGGAGCAGGCGCCGGGTATTGCGAAGCAGCGCGCTTCCGCTCGCGTACTGCTCCACACACCCGGCTCGTCCGCAGCCACACGGCATGCCGTTGCGGTAGGCGAGGACATGTCCGACCTCTCCGGCGACGCCCGAGGCGCCGCGCCGGAGCTGGCCGTCGAGAATGAGACCGGCGCCGACGCCGGTTCCGACCGTGACCACCAGACACTCCTCACGGCCCCGCGCAGCGCCGTGCCGGAATTCGCCCCAGGCGGCGGCATTGCTGTCGTTGTCCAAGCTGACCGGAACGCCGATCGCTTCCTCGAGGAGGTCCCGCAGCGGCACGTCGGTCATTCCCAGGTTCGGCGCCACGAGCACCCGGGAACGCGTGCTGTCCACGAAGCCGGCGACCGCTACCCCGACGCCGGAGACCGGTTCGTTCGCCGCCGCCGACGCGACGACCCGGCTGATCCCCTCGACCAGGTTGTCCAAGTCGTCGGCGCGGGTCTCTTCGCGTGCGCGACGAAGGACCCTTCCGGTTTCGTCCACCACCCCTGCGAGGACCTTGGTCCCGCCGAGGTCGACACCGATGCGGACCGAGGTCACTGTCCGTCCCGGCGACGAGATCCGGCTGCCGATCGGCGCATCGCCAGAACACCGCCACCGATGCAAACCAGGCCGATCACGAGCGCAATCGCGGGAAGGATGACTCGCACACGCTGCAGAGTCTCGGCACGGTCGCCGTACTTGTCCGCCTTGGCCCGAACCTGCTGATCGGTGTACCCGAGCTTGCCTGCGAACAGCGTGCGCACGACCTGACCGTCACGAGTCAGCGTGTCGCGCACATCCTGAACGTCGTTGAGGATCGCGCCGGTGCGTGGTTCGACGTAGAGGGTCCGGTCGACGCCGTAGGTGCGGTCGGCGGGCACAGTCCCGTCAACCTTGAGACCGATCGTGCTTGCGATGACCTCCTGGCTGCCGATCACCGTGTCCGGCACCTTGACCTCGAAGCGGTAGACGGCCACCCCGTCGACATCGGAGTTGCCACGGTAGACGGCCTTCACCGGCTTGCCGAGCGTGCTGTCCCAGATGCTGTACGTGCGCTTTTCGGTGCCGAAAGGAAACTTCAGGACGAGGCCAGAGCGATTGTCCTTGGCGATCGCCTGATCGATGACCTCGGCGAAGCTCTCGCAGCACGGCCGAGCCGCCGCAGTGGAGGCGTCCATCGCGGTCCGCGCCATGCTCTGTTGAACGACGGTGCCGTCGGCGATCTTGCGCGTGCTCGTGGTGAACCAGACGACCACGCCGCTCGGCGCCTTCTTCTCCGCGTCGAGGTCCCCCGCGGTCTTCTGCAGCACGGTGACGTCGGTGGTCTCCTCGGTCTGGGTCGACGGGACGAAAACTGTCGCGTCGTCAGCCTGCATCGTGGTGACCTCGCGGGGATCCTTCTCGGCGGTCGCGAGCTGGGCCGATCCGTAGAACCGCAGAACCAGAGACGCGGTGATCAGGAAGGCACCGATGCCGAAGAGCACGATGGGTAGATGACGGCGCATGGGTTCTCCTAAGGGCGAGGCGGGTGTCGGGATGTCAGACGTGAAGCTGGGCGAAGCTGTGCTGCGGATGCAGCGGGTCTGGGAGATTGACCTGGAAGAGATCGCGGAGCGGCCGCGGGTCCGGTCGGGTCCTCCAGTAGATGCCGGCAAGCTCGGCGAACGCAGCGGCGCCGTGCCAGGCCGGGTGGAATGTGGAACCGGGGACGTCGTTCCAGACCACGGGAAACTCGACGATGTCTGCCCCCTGGTCGCGCAGACGCGCCAACAATTCGACATCGAAGCTGAAGCCGGTGGACTGGACATCCCGAAAGGCACGCCGGCCCAGTCCGCCTCGCATCACCTTGAAGCCGCACTGGGTGTCAGCGACCCCAGGAACCACCCGAGCGGCGGCACCCCGGTACACCGCCGCTCCGAAGCCGCGCACCACCAGGTGGCGCGCGCTGATCACCGAGTCCGCGTGAGCCCGGGAACCGACCGCTACGTCGGCCCCGGCCGCCAGACAGGCCAGCGCACGCTCCACGGCGTCGAGAGCGGTGGCGCCGTCAGCATCCATGAAGCCGACGTACTCTGCGTCCGAGGCAGCGACCCCGGCCGCGACTGCGGCACCTTTGCCGCGCTGTTCGCAGCGCAGAACCGTGACACGGAGGTCCGGGCTGGACGCTGCCCGCGCCAGTGCTGCGGTGTCGTCGGTACTGGCGTTGTCGACCACGATCGTCTCGAGGCGCACCGAGGGAGAAGGCGGCCTCGAGACGACGTGGCGCCGCAGGAGCTCCAGGGTCCGCGGCAGCCGGGAGGACTCGTTGTAGGCCGGGATGACGATCTGCAGCCGACGGTCATTCATCGGCGTAGCTGACGACCGCTCCCGGCGACTGGTGGGCAGGGGCCGGGGGTTCGGCGGCGTGCACGCCGACCACGGCGGTCACAGCCGCCAGCACAACACCGGCAACGGCGGAGATGGCGAGGTTCATGGGGCGCTCCTGTAGGTAGTGATGGGTGGCGTCGGTGTGGTGGGGGCCAGCAGGCGGCGACCCTGTCGGCGCTCGCGGCGCTCGCGCTGACGGGAAGGGTCAGCGACCGGGGAGGCCAGCAGCAGCTCCTCGGTGAAGGCGTGGCTGGGGTGGGAGGTGATCTGCGCGCACGGGCCGAACTCCAGCAGACGCCCCTGCTGAAGCACGGCGACGCGGTGGCTGATGTGCCGCACCACTCCGATGTCGTGCGACACAAACAGGTAGGCGACCCCCGTGCGCTCCTGGATGTCGATGAGAAGCTGCAGAATCCGGTCCTGGGTGGAAAGGTCGAGCGCTGAGACCGGCTCGTCACAGACGATCAGCTCCGGCTCCAGCGCGAGCGCCCGGGCAATAGCCACCCGCTGTCGTTGGCCGCCGGAGAACTCCCGCGCAAATCGGTCCGCAGCTCCAGTAGGAAGGCCCACCTGGTCGAGCAGCTCGACCACCCTCCCGCGTGCGGTCGCCCGGGACCACCCTGCTGCTCGAAGGGGTTCGGAAAGAATGTCCTCGACCATCATCGCCGGGTTGAGCGAGGTGTAGGGGTCTTGGAAGATGACTTGGATCCGCCCCGACAGCGGGCGCCTCTGCGCCCGTGACAGCGATTGGATCTCGTTCCCGTCGTAGCGGATCCGGCCGGCGGTGACCGGCGCCAGGCCGAGCACCGCCCGTCCGATCGTCGTCTTGCCGGAGCCTGACTCGCCGACGAGGCCCACGCATTCCTGCGGGCGCACGTCCAAACTGACGCAGTCGACCGCGGTGAACGTCCGACCTCGACGACGGCCGGGATAGCGGACCACCAGATCCTCGATGTCCAGCAGGCTCATCGTGCGATCTCTCCTGTTCGGCCGCTCGGGCGCGACGTTCGGTCCTCGACGTACTCGGGACGGACGTGGTGCTCATCTGGCACGGCGGCCAGCAACATCCGCGAGTACTCGTGACGCGGCTGAGCGAAGAACTCCTCCGCAGGCCCGGACTCGACCACTTGGCCGTCGCGCATCACCGCAACGTCGTCGCAGAGGTCTGCGATCACACCGAGGTCATGGCTGACCAGCACGATCGACATGCCGTACTCCTCCTGAAGACCACGGAGCAGGTCGAGGATCTCGCTCTGCACGGTCACGTCCAGGGCAGTCGTCGGCTCGTCCGCCACCAGGATTTGCGGCTCCGTCGAGACGGCGCCCGCGATCAGCACCCGCTGCGCCATCCCGCCCGAGATCTGGTGCGGGTAGGACGCCATCACCCGCTCGGGGTCACGAATGCCCATCCTGCCGAGCAGTTCAGCGGCGCGTTCCCGCGCTTCGGAGCGCCCGAGACCCCGCGCACGCAGCGGCTCCATCAGCTGGTAGCCGACCGTGAAGGTCGGGTCCAGGTTGCTCATCGGCTCCTGTGGCACGTAGGCGATCGTCTTGCGGACGCGCCGTTCGCGCTCGCGTGGCGACAGGCTGAGGATCTCTGTTCCATCCAGCCAGATCTCGCCCGACAGGAGCAATGCCTGGCTCGGCAGCAGGTCCAGCAGGGCGAACGCGGTCTGCGTCTTGCCAGAGCCAGACTCACCGACCACGCCGAGCGTGCGTCCACGTCGCAAGACCAGGCTCGCCCCGCGAACCACTTCGACGATCTTCTCGCCGGACGGGTAGCCGACCACCAGGTTGCGGACCGCGAGCTGCTCCTCGGCGGGGGGCGGTGCTTCGGAAGGCCGTGGAACCGGCTTGAGGTGTGTTGCCGCGGACGTCGACGCAATCGCCGCGCCGCCATCCACCCCTTGCAGGACGTCGCGCGCCCCGCTGGCGATCAAGAAGAAGGCGGCGACTGTCAGCGCCATCGCAAGTCCGGGCCAGATGAACAGGACATCATTGACGTTCATCGCCGCGAATCCCTCGCTGAGCATTCCTCCCCAGGTGATCGTGGTGGCGTCGCCGAGGCCGAGGAAGTCCAGCCCGGTCTGCACAGTGATCGCCACGCCAGCCATGACGCTGACCATCAGGATCAACGGCCCCCGCACCACCCGGAAGACGTGCCGAGCGATGATGCGCCAGTCGGACAGCCCGGCCACTTTCGCTGCGTCGATGTAGAGGTCGTTGCGCACCGCGTGGACCTGCGCGCGAAGCAGTCGAAAGACCGCCGGCGCCATCATGCATCCCAGAGCAGTCATCGAGATCCACATCGAACTGCCCAGACTGGAGATGATCGCCAGCAGAACGATCACCGAGGGCAGGGACATCGCGAGACTGGACACCCAGTCCATCGCCAGATCGACCCGGCCGCCGTAGTACCCGGCGATCAAGCCACCCGGGAGCCCGAGCAGCATGGCCACCGCCAGCGCGATCGCGCCGCTGAACAGGGTGGCCTTGGTCGCCACCACCAATCGGGTGAGGACGTCTCGACCGCCGCTGTCGGTGCCGAGCAGATGCCCGTCGGTTCCCGGTGGCGCATTGAGCTGGTTGAGGTCAGCTTCCCACGGGGCGTTCGGCGCGACCCAGCCGATCACGATCGCGGCGACCAGCGCGAGCAGCACGAATACGAGCAGGACCACGCCGACGCGAGAGAGAGGATTGCGGAGGATCATCCGGAAGGTCGAAGGACGGACCGGGGCCTCCAACGACTGGGCCGTGACTTCGATGCTCATGCTGCCCTCGACTTCGGAGTCAGCCACATTTGCGCGAGGTCGACGAGCAGGTTCACCAGGATCACCAGGCCGCCGGTCAGCACGACCATGCCCATGATCACGGGCCGATCGCCAGCGGCGGTGGCATCGACCGAGAGCGTGCCGAGCCCCGGAAGGGAGAAGACCTTCTCGACCATGAAGGCGCCGCCCAGCATCGCCACGAACCCGAGCGACAACGAGGTCAGCCACGGCGGAGCCGCATTGCGAAGTGCATGCCTGAACAGCACCGACCTGTGCGAGATGCCGCGCGAGCGCAAGGTGCGAACGAAGTCCGCCTCGAGTACGTCCATGAGCGAGCCCCGTGCCTGCAGTGCCGCCCCTGCCACACTGCCGAGCGTGAGAGCGAGCACCGGAAGCACCAAGGCACGCAGCCACTCCGACGGCGACTCCGCCAGCGGCACGTAGCCGAAGACCGGAAACACCTGCAGCTTGACCGCGAAGAGCAGCAGCAACAGCAGCGCGAGAAGGTATCCCGGCAGTACGTGACCGATCACCGCGAGCAATTGCACGAACCGATCGACCCAGACCCGCCCGTAGACCGAGGCCACCGCGAGCGCCAGGCTCAGAACGCTGATCACCATCATGCTGAGCGCGACCAACGACATCGTCACCGGCAGGTTCGCTCGGATCTTCTCAGCGACCGGCTGATCGCCGACGTAGGACGTACCGAAGTCGCCGTGCAGCACCCCGCCGGCCCAGTCCGCGAACTGCTCGACCGCGGGCCGGTCGACGCCGAGGCGGTGATTCTCCGCAGCGACCTGGGCGTTGGTCGCCTCGGGCCCGAGGATGTTTCTGGCAGGGTCGCCGTCGCCCAGGCCGGTGATCACAAAGCCGGTGACACAGACCGCAGCGAGCAGGAGGAGCGCCGCAGCGCACCGTTTCAGGAGAATCATCGCCATCCGCGGATCACTTCCCGGAGCGCTGGAACCGGACCAGGTCGATGCCCTGGGTCTGCGGCTCGACCGTCACGCTTGCGACCGACGCGACGGCGTTCGAGTTCGCGAAGATCGGGGCGAACCAGGCGTTGTCGACCAGCCAGGTGTTGATCGAGCGGTAGATCGCGTCCTGGTCCGCGCCGGGAGCCGCCTTCTTGGCCGCGGCGAGAAGCCGGTCGAGTTCCGGGTCCTCGTTCTTGTAGGGGTTGAAGGTCGCATTCGACAGGACCGAGAGCTGGATGTCCTGCCAGGGAGCCTTCGTACCGAGCGCCATGAAGAACATCGGGAACTTGCCGCCCTGCATCGAGCCGAGCAGTTCCATCACCGGCACCTTCTTCCACTTGACCTTGATGTTGATCGCTCCGAGCTGCTGGTTGATCGCCGTGTTCAACGCAGGACTTCCGACGAACTGGCTCAGGTCCGGCATCGTCACCGAGAAGCCCTTGGCGTAACCCGCCGATGACATGAGCTGCTTCGCCTTGTCGACGTTGCGCTTGTACTTGTCGTTGAGGGCCTCGTCGTACGCCGGACCACCGGGAGCGAAGATCTGGTCCGTCCAGGTGGACCCGTTCGGCACGAGCTTGGTCGTGAACAGGTCGCGGTCCAGCGCCAGGTTGATCGCCTGACGCACTTCGACCTTGCCGAGGGCGGGCTGGACCTTGCCGGCCCTGTCAGCGAGGATCAGACCGTTCCAGTTGCCGGCGGACTCACGCACCTTGAGACCGGCAGCCTTGACCGCACCCAGCTGCTGGGCGACCAGACCAGCCGCGTCGATCTGACCGACCTTCAGTGCGTTGAGCACGGTGTTCGGGTCAGCCAGCTGAACCAGCTTCAGGTTGTCGAAGGGGTACGCGCCCTTGTCCCAGTAGCTGTCGTTGCGCTCGAAGACCGTGGTGCCGGTCTGGGACTTGCCGGCGTCGTAGAGGTAGGGACCTGAGCCGACTGGGGTCTTGGCGAGGCTCCCCGACTTGAGCGAGGACGCCGAGGCCATGATTCCGAGATTGTCGGTCAGGTTGACCAGCAGCGCCGGATCCTGCTCCTTCAGCTCGATCACGAGACGGTCGGCGGCCGACGCGCTGACGCTCTTGATCGAGTCGGCCATGTTGGCGCGCGGCCCGTCGGTCTTCATGAACCAGTCGAGGACGGACTTGGCGACGGTCGCGTCGAACTTCGTCCCGTCGCTGAACGTGATGCCCTGGCGCAGCTTGAGAGTGAGTCGCGTCCGCGTTCCGTCGTACGCGAACGAGGTCGCCATCCCCGGTTCCGGATTGCCGTCGGCACCCGGGTGAAGGAGCGTGTCGTACACGGCCTGGCAGTAGAACCGGCCCGATCCGCAGTCCATCTGCGTCGGGTCGAAGGTCGTCAACGGGGTCGGGGTCGCGATAGCCAGCGTGTCCTTACCGGCTCCGCTCTCGTCCGACGAGCCCCCGCATCCGGCCAGCGCCGCGGCACTCAACAGGCAGGTGGAAAGCAGGGCAACGAACTTCGTGGTCTTGCGCAAGACGCACTCCTCGGGCGAGTCGTGGCGCTCTCGAGGCCCTACTTCGGGTCACGGAGCGATGTGGCGGGCGCCACATCCGGCGGCTAACCTACCTATCATTAAGTCAGTTCGCAACCATCTTCGAGAAGGGATTTCAATGGCACGGACCCAAGAGGCCGAGCGCGCGGGAATCAAGCGTCGGGCAACGATTGTCAACGTCGCGCTCGACCTGTTCGCGGCTCACGGCTACGACGCAACTTCACTCGCCTCAGTAGCGCGCGCGGCCGGGATCAGCCAACCGGGACTGTTGCACCACTTCCACAGCAAGGAGGTCCTGCTCGTCGCCGTGCTGGACGAACGTGACCAGAGGGCGTTGACCGCCGTGGACATCGATCGCGCCTACGACACGACACCTGTCGAGCGCGCACTGGAGGTCGCTGACGCCATGGTCGCGTGGAACGCGCAGCACCGCGAGCTGGTTCGACTCGGCCACCTCGGCGCAGCACACAATCCACCGCTGGCGAACGCATGGGCTCGGGAGCGCACAGCGAGGTTCCGCGCTCAACTCGCCGGCGTGATTGCAAACGACATTGCCGCGGGCATCGTCCGTCCGTCCGCCGACCCGGGCCAGGTCTCGTCCTGGGTTCTGGCCGGGATCGCGGGGCTCGAGTCTCAATGGCTGATTGACGAGGACTTCGACATGGTGGCGTCGATGTGCGCGTTCACGCAGATGCTCCGCCGCGACCTGCTGGTCGTCTCGTGAACAGGCGCCCTCGCTCGGTCTACTCCTACGGCGACGAGCCGGACCCACGCTTCTCCCTCGCCAACGAACGCACCTTTCTCGCCTGGATCCGAACAAGTCTGGCCCTGGTCGCCGGCGCCGTCGCTTTCGCCACGATCGTGCCCGACCTACCCCCAGTGGCGCGCGCAGCGAGCTCCGGTGCTCTGTGCATGGGCGCCCTGATCTGCTCGCTGGCGGGATGGATCCGATGGCGGCACACAGAACTCGCCCTCCGAACCGGAGCACCGCTGCCGGGCTCCGCGCCAACCGCGACTCTGGCCGTGGCAACCGCGGTGTCGGCGAGCGTCGTGCTCGCGTGGGTAGTGCGAGCCACCTGGTGAGGCGCCTTTCGCAAGGACGATGCTCGACGCTGGCTTACTGAGTACTCGGTCAGTACGCTAAGGCGAAATCGTCCACCCGCAGGAAGGAAAACGCGTGCTTACCCCTGGAGATCTGAAGGATCGAACCGCCGTCGTCACCGGAGGCGCCAGCGGCATCGGCGCCGCCCTCGCCGCCGAGCTCTCCACTTACGGCATGGCCGTGGTCGTGGCGGACATCGACGAACAGGGCGCCCAGCGTGTTACCTCCGAGCTTCAAGAACGCGGCGCCACCGCACTCGCGGTGCGGGTCGACACCAGCGATGCGGCTTCGTTGGAGCATCTCGCCGAGACTGCGTACGCGGCCTTCGGCTCTGTCGAGCTGGTCTGCAACAACGCCGGGGTGCTCACCTTTGGTGACGTGGCCGACTCCCCCGTAGACGACTGGCGTTGGCTGTCCTCGGTGAATGTCGAGGGGTTGCTGAACAGCGTGCACGCGTTCGTGCCCCGGATGCGTGCGCAGCAGGGCTGGCGGCACATCATGAATACCTCCTCGACGCATGCCTTCCTTCCCGACCCGGGCCACACCGGGCTGTACAGCGCGACCAAGCAGGCTGTGGTGGCCATCAGCCGCGGGTTGCGCCAGGAGCTCGCAAGCGACGGCATCGATGTCACCCTGCTCTGCCCGGGCCAAGTTGCCAGCCGCATCCTCGACTCACAGCGCAGTCGGCCGGACAGATTCGGGCCGCGCGCAGCCGAGCCGTTCGGCACCGGGGTCATCCCGATCGGCACGATCGAGCCGCACGAGGTCGCCCGACAGGCGGTCGCTGGCCTGATCGCTGGTGAGGAGATCGTCTTCGCGCTCGGTGGCGGTGGCAACTTCCGCGAGCAGGTCGAGCAGTGGTGGCGCACCGTCGACCAGGCGATTCTCGCCAGCACCGACTGACTCGGAATTGCCGTGACCAGGGCGATCGCGCGCGGACCCGCGGCAGCATCAGTAGTTCTGTACGTCGCTCTGGCCGCGTGCATGCTTGCCGAGCAGCCCGGGCGAGCCACCACTGACACGAAGCTCGGCCTGGTGGTGGCCCCGGTCCGACTCTTGCGTGAGACATTCACGTTGTGGGACCCGGGCTCGTCCTTCGGCGAGATCCGAAACCAGGCCTACGGCTACCTCTTCCCGATGGGCCTGTTCCATGCGGGACTCGCCGGCCTGAGCGTTCCGGGGTGGATCACCGAACGCGCGTGGTCACTGGTGGTCGTGGCTCTTGCCTGTGAGGGGACCCGGCTGGTCGGGCGCGAGCTCGGCCTCGGTGTCTGGCCCGCCTGGTTCGCCGGGGTCGCTTACGGCTTGAGTCCGCGGATCGTCTCCGAGGTCGGCGTGCGCAGTGCCGAAGTGCTGCCGGTGGCTGTCCTGCCCTGGGTGTTGCTGCCGGTGGTGCTCGCACTGCGCGGGAGACTCGGCCCGCGGCGGGCAGCATTGCTGTCGGCTGCCGCGGTTCCCTTCGCCGGCGCTGTCAACGCGACCGCAACCGTGGCGCCCCTCGCGCTGGTCGTCATCTTCCTGGTCTGGGGTGCGAGCAACGGACGGGTGCGCTGGTCGATGCTGGCCTGGTGGTCCGGTCTGGTCGGAGTGGCCGCCGGCTGGTGGCTGCTGCCCTTGGTCCAGCTCGGGCGTTGGTCGCCGCCGTTCTTCGACTACGTGGAGGACGCGGCGGCCACGACGAGGACCTCCGGCTTCGATGCTGCTGTACGCGGCGCGAGCAACTGGGTCGCCTACCTGACCACCGGCAGCCAACCGACCTGGCCGGCCGGGTGGAGCCTGTCGTACACCCCAGCACTGGTGCTGGCCACCGGAGTGGTTGCGGCAATCGCGTTGCTCGGCCTCGCCACCTTCCCGTCCGGATGGCGTACTCCGCTCGCCCTCGGCGCCATGCTCGGCCTCGCGTGCCTGACCGTGGGACACAGCACTTCGTTCCCGTGGCAGAGCCCGCTGGCAGCACCAGTGCAGGGTGCGTTGGACCATCCGTTCGCACTGCTTCGCAACATCACCAAGATCGACCCGGTCCTCCGGCTGCCGATGGCCCTCGGCCTCGGAGCGGCAATGGCGCGGATCACGGCCGTCCGCGTCCCGCGGT
Organism: Marmoricola sp. RAF53; assembly: GCF_052114005.1. NCBI lineage: Bacteria > Bacillati > Actinomycetota > Actinomycetes > Propionibacteriales > Nocardioidaceae > Marmoricola > Marmoricola sp. RAF53. The sequence continues at coordinate 58,143 of NZ_JBFRDX010000007.1, forward strand.
TCAGGCTGCTCGCCGCCGGCTTGGTCAGCGGCCTGCTCGTGATGTCGGCACAGCCCGTGCTCGCCGGAGACCTGCGCACGGCAGGCTGGACCCGTCTTCCAGACGCTTGGACGCAGGCCGCTTCCTTCCTGGCCCGGCAACCCGGTCCTGGCCGGACCTGGGTCGTGCCAGGTGCGGGTTTCGCGGTCCAGGACTGGGGCACGACGATGGACGAACCATTCACGGTGCTCGGCCACTCGCCCTGGGTGACCCGTTCTCAGGTGCCGTTGGTCCCGTCCGGCACCATCAGGATGCTGGACGGACTCGAGAGCCTCCTCATCGGCGGCACGCGCTCCCCCACGCTGGGACAGGTGCTCGCCCGCACCGGGATCAGCTGGGTGCTGGTACGCCACGACCTCGACCCGGGACTGGACGACTCCGCACTGGCCGGAGCCGTCTCGACGGCACTCCACACTTCCGGCGGCGTCCGACCGGCGGCGTCCTTCGGAGGCACCGCCGGCGATCCCGAGATCGAACTCTTCTCGGTCACCCCAGCAACGCGCGCACAGACGCTCACCCTCACACCACTGGAAGACGTGCGCACCGTCGCGGGCGATCCGAGCGATCTCAACGCAGCGGTCGCCGCTGGGCTGGTTCGATCCGATCGAGCGGCGATCGTACGCGGCGACTCCCAGTGGACCCCGCCTGCCGATGTCGTCGGCGACGGGTTCGCGGATCGTGAGCGCCAGTTCGGCCGGGTCCACCAAGCAACCAGCGCACTGCGAACACCGTCGGAGCCCTCGCACACCGGGCGCCGGGTGCCGGACTACCCCGGTCCGGACGGCGGCGAACCGGTCGTCGCGCAGTACAGCTCCGTCACCTACGTGGACGCCTCCACCTCCCAGGGGTTCGCTGCGTCATTCGGTCCGATCCGACCGGACCAGTCGCCGCACGCCGCGCTCGACGGCGACCCGCTGACAGCGTGGACGACATCCTTTCTCAGCGATCCGGTCGGTCAGTGGCTCGAAGTCCACTTTGATCGTCCGCAAAGTCTGACCACCGTGCGCATCGACGGCTCCGCCGGCGTACGGAGATGGCGGGTCAGCGCGGGAGGGCACGACGTACTCGCCGGCGCAGACCGCAGCGGCGCCGCGATCGCACGGCTTCCGGGCGTGCGTTCGCGCAGTCTGCGGATCACGGTCGACGCCGCGAATCGCTCGGAGCCTGCCGCGATCGCAGAGGTACGCGCTTCCGGACTGCCGGCCCGGCGCACCTTCATCATTCCCCCGGTTCCGACCACCCGCCATGCCACCTACCTGTTCCGGGCCGCGCCAGAGGAGACCACCGGCATCGATCGCACCGTCACGCTGCCTGGGAAAAAAGTCTGGCGACTGCTCGGCAATGTTCGCCTCGACGACACCGCGAAGGTCAGTTCGGCCTGCACTGACCGACCGATGTTGAGGGTCGACGGTCGTCCGGTCCGGACGAAACTGCGACACAGCCGCGACACCTCAACAGCCGAGGTTCGCTCCTGCGCCGAGTTGCGGCTGAGCGCAGGAGAACACCGTATCGAGCTGCGCCGCAGCGAAGGACTGCAGCCGACCGCGATGACGCTCACTCCGGCACGAGCCTCCGCTCCCCAAGAATCGACCCCGCGGACGATGCAGGTGCGGCACTCCGGGAGTGTCGAAACCCGGAGGGTCGAGATCGGTCCCGGTGACGCCGCGCTGCTGTCCACACGCGACAACGCGAACCCAGGATGGCGGGCAACGCTGAACGGGGTCGACCTGGTCCCGCAGCAAGTCGACGGATGGGCGCAGGGCTGGATCGTCCCAGCCGGTCGCGGCGGGACCGTGACCGTGATGTTCACGCCGCAGGGGCCGTACCGCGTGGGATTGCTGGCGGGATTGGCAGTCGCAGGTGTCCTCCTGGCCGTGGCACTGCGAGTGCTACTCACCAGTCGACTGAACGGCCCTGTCCGCGATCCCGCTCCGGACGGCGTGCCGTCGCTGACTTGGCGCGTCCGCGGCGCCGGCGCTGGCCTTGCCTGGTTGCTCGGCGGACTACCCGGTTTCGCGGGAGCGATGCTGGCGCTGACTCTGCGCCGGCGGCCGCGAGCGCTGCTCGTCCTGGGCTCTGCGCTGGTCGTCGGCGGCGCGGTGGTCAGCAGTGCACTGCTCCTCGACGGTCCACGTCTGACGCCGCAGATCGCGGACGTGCTCACAGGGACCGGCACGGTCCTGCTGCTGGTCTCGGCGTTGATCGGCGGTGCGGGTCGTGTTCGCTGACAGGCAAAGGCGATGGCGGGCAGACCTGATCTGGACAACCGCGCTCACGCTGCTCGTCCTCGGGCCGATGCTTGTCCGCCGTGGTTTCGCGTTGCGCGGCGACATGATCTTCGTGCCGGATCAGCCCTGGAAGGCGGCCTGGCTCGGACTCGACGGAGCCGTGCCGCGGGCAGTTCCGATGGACGCAGTCGTCTGGCTGCTCGGCCAGCTGGTCTCCGGCGATCTGGTGCAGAAGTCACTGCTGGCCGGCTCGTTCCTGGTCGCCGGCCTCGGAATCGGCTGGCTGCTGCGCGCATTGCCGCCACTGCCGCGAGCCGCCGGGATCGCCGTGTACCTGTGGAACCCGTGGGTGTACGAACGTCTGGCGATCGGCCAGTGGGCCTGCGTGCTGTGCTACGCGCTCCTGCCCTGGATCGTCGTCACCGCCTGCCGGTGGCGCGATGAGCAGCCGGGCGGCTGGGGCGGCACCGCGGCCCTGCTGGTGCTCGGCAGCGTCTGCGCACCATCGATGGAGTTGCTCGCGGTACTGGTCGCAAGCGGCATCCTGCTCGCGCGACCTACGGTCCGGTCGCTCACGGGACTGCTCGCCACCGCCGGATTGGCGAGCTTGCCATGGTCGGTGCCAGCTCTTCTCCGCGCCGGGATCGAGCCACCGTCGCACCAGTTCGACGCCTTCTCAGCCCGAGCCGAATCCTCGCTCGGGCTGATCGGCAGCTTGTTCTCGCTCGGCGGCATCTGGAAGACCTCAGTAGTGCCGCCCGAGCGCGGGTTTGCTGTCGTCGTCGCCCTGTCGGTACTGCTGGCGATCGCCGCGTTCGCCGCCTTCGTTGTCGAACGCGCAACGCTTGGGCCGCTCACGACACTGGGAGTCGGGATCGGGGCCGCACTCGGACTCACGATCGCGATGGGGAGTACGTACTTCCTCAGCGGTCTTGGCCCTCACTTTCCCGCACTCGGCATGCTTCGGGACTCCCACCGCTTCCTGGCTCCGCTCGCGCTGCCGCTGGCAATCGGACAGGCGCTCCTGGTCGACAGGCTGCTGACGGCGGCGAGTCCTCGCCGTGACGCATGTCGACTGGTCGCGATCATGGTGACCCTGCTGCCGCTCGTTCTGCTGCCATCGCTTTCCGGCGGCCTGCGTGGCGCCCTGTCGCCAGTGCGCTACCCCGCCGAGTGGTCCCACGCCGCGTCCCTCGTACGGGACACCGACGGCGCAGTAGTCGTCCTGCCCTGGACCGGGAGCTACCGCAGCTTCGGCTGGAACGGCCACCGCGCGATGCTCGACCCGGCACCACGACTGTTGCCGGCGGACGTGCTCGTCGACGACCAGATCCTGCTGGGTGACTCGCGAGTGGCTGGCGAGGATCCGTTTCTCACCCGGATCGGCGCCGCCGTCGAGGAAGCCAGCCCGGATGCCCTGCGTGCACTCGGGGTCCGCTGGGTGCTGGTGGAGAAGGACAACGGCGTCTCCGAGCAGGCGATCCCGACAGGTCGGGTGGCGCTCGACAGCGCCGGACTCCGGCTGATCGACCTCGGGTCGCCAGCTGCCGCGAACCGCGACGTACCGCCGACTGCCTGGGTGATCGCTGGAGACCTGATCGCCTTGACGCTGCTCATCGCGGCGTTGGTCGCGTCCCGTCGGGTCCGCGAAACCAGGCACGGCCCGCAGCGGCGAGCCGTGGTGGTGAACTGGCGCGACCTGGACCATTCCCGGGCCGGTGGCGCCGAGCGGTACGCCTGGGAGGTCACCCAGGCGCTCACGGGGGCCGGCTTCCAGGTCGAATTCTTGTGCGCCCGCGACCGCGATCAGGCGCGTCATGAGCTTCGCGACGGCATCGTGATCGTCCGCGTCGGCGGCCGGATCACCTTCCTTCCGCGCGCGCTCCTACGACTGGCGCGGCACCGGCACCGCCTCGACCTCGTCGTCGACGCCGACTGCGGGCTACCAGCGTTCTCACCGCTGGTCCTCTCCCAGCGGAGGACCGCGATCGTGCTCGTGGTGCACCATGTCCACCAGGCCCAGTTCGGCGCACTTCCGCAGCCACTCGCCGGGATTGCACGTGGGGTCGAGCGCCGGATGATGCCGCGGGTCTACCGTCGTACGACGACCGTGGCCGTCTCCGAGTCCACCCGCACCGAGATGCGTTCCCAGCTCGGCTGGGCCGGCCCGGTGATGGTGATCCCCAACGGGACCGATACTCCAGCAGATGTCGCGGTCGAACCGCAGGGCGAGCGGGTCATCGTGCTCGGCAGGCTCGCACCGCACAAGCGGGTCGACCTCGCCGTCCGCGCACTGGTGGCGTCACACCGGCACCGGCCCGCGCTCCGGGCCGACGTCGTCGGCGGCGGTCCCGAGCACGAGCGGCTGCGCCGTCTCGTCGAGGTGCTGGGCGCTGCGGACGTGGTGCGGTTCCACGGCAAGGTGGACGAGGCCGAGAAGCATCGGCTCCTCGCCTCGGCTCGCGTGCACCTGTGCGCCTCAGCGGCCGAAGGCTGGGGGCAGGTCGTCCTCGAGGCCGCAGGTCATGGCGTGCCCACGCTCGCGCGTGATGTCCCGGGACTGCGCGACTCCGTCCGGCCCGGCGTGACCGGGTGGCTGATCGGTGGCCACGCGGACGACGCAGCCACCGTCGAGGCACTGACCGAGGGTTTGCGGGGGGCACTCGGCGAGCTTGCCGAGACCGACCGCCGTGAGGAGATGGCTGTCGACTGTCGTGATTGGGCCGGTCGGTTCACCTGGGCGGAAACGCACCGCCTGACCGTCGCGGTGGCGGCCGAAGCACTCACGCAACGGGTCAACGCGCGCTGAGGGCCAGGTCGATCTGCACCGGGTCGAGAATCGCCTCGAGTGCGAGTCTGGCGCAGCCGATGACGCCGGCCTGCTCGCCGTGAGTCGAGGCCAGCACCTGGAGCCGGCGGGTGGCGACGGGGGCCGCGTGCGCATAGAGGCCCTCGCGCAGACCGGCGACGAACGTGTCGTACGCCGCGGACATGTCGCCCCCGAGCACCACCGCCTCGGGGTTCAGCAGATCTACTGCGAACGCAAGCGCCTCGCCCACGCGGCGACCGCTCTCCCGGATCAGTGCACGCGCCTCAGCATCGCCGGCGAGCGCCAGGGCGACCAGCGACCGGACGTGGTCGATCTCGCGTCCGCGCCGGCGCATCTCCTGAACCAGAGCCCAGCCGCCCGCCACGGCCTCGAGGCAACCCTGTTCGCCGCATCGACAGGTGCGTCCCTCGGCGGCCGGGGACTTCACGTGGCCGAGCTCACCAGCAGCGCCCCAGGCGCCTCGGACCAGGTTGCCACCCACGACGATGCCGATCCCGAGCCCGGTGGACGCCTTGACCAGAAGCAGATCCCGGTAGGAGCTCAGCAGTTCCCCGGACTCGGATGCGGCGAGCACGTTGGCGTCGTTGTCGACGAAGACCGGCGCCTGGATGAGCTCGTGGAAGTACGGCGCCAGCGGCACACCGTCCCAGCCGGTGAGCACCGGCGAGTCCAGACTCCCGCCCTTCTCGGGATCCACCACGGCAGGAATGCTGATGCCGACCCCGCGAACGGCGACCGGCGCCCAGCCGGACTCGGTGAGCAGATTCCGACAGCGTTCGACGATCCCGGGCATCAGGTCATCGGGCCCCAGCCCGGGCTGCTGGTCCTCGGCGTCACCGGCGAGCACGCGGCCCTCGAGGTCACAGACGGCGACCTGGCTCCGGCTACCTCCGACGGCAGCGGCCACCACGACGCCGGCATCTCGGTTGAACCGGAGCGTCGCCGGGGGGCGCCCACCGCCGGAGGGAGCCTCGTCGCCTTCGGAGACGAGGCCGGCCTCCACCAAAGCAGCCAGACGCGCCGAGACCGCGGTCCGCGACAAACCTGTGGTGCGCCCGACCTCGGCGCGCGTGGTCGCGGACCCGCTGCGGATCAGGGCCAGAACGGCACCGGCGGTGGCCGGGCCCGCTCCCTGATCTGCAGTCATGCGCGTCATTGAACCACCAGGTCCGGTCCATCCGGCCTACTTTCGCATCTCAAATACTTAAGTGTGTATTGCCTGCGCGCAAAAGTCTGCGTAGCGTCGGCATCTCTTCCGCGACCGCGCAGTCCGACCCGAAGGACAATCGATGGGATCTCCCACCGTCGCCCCGTGCGACGTCGTGGTCTTCGGTGGCACCGGCGACCTGGCGGTTCGCAAACTTCTGCCCGCGCTCTACCAACGGCACCGTGACGGCCAGCTGGCGCAGGACACCCGCATCCTGGCCTGCTCCCGGGCCGGCCTCGACGACGCCGGCTACCGCGACAAGATCGCGGGCGAGCTGCCCCGTTTCGTCCCCACCGACGACCTCGAGCCCGAGGCGGCCGAGCGGTTCTTGCGCCGACTCGAGCACGTCACCCTCGACCTCGACGAGGCCGAGGGCTGGACCGTCCTCGCCGACCGGATCCAACGCACCGGGCCCGGCCGGGTCAGGGTCTACTACCTCGCCTGCGCTCCCGGCCTGTTCGGCACCATCTCGGCGCGACTGGCAGAGCACGGACTCATCGACGACCGGTCGCGGGTCGTGCTGGAGAAGCCGATCGGCCACGACCTCGCGTCGGCCCGGGAGATCAACAATGCGGTCGGGGCTGTGTTCGAGGAGTCGCAGATCTTCCGCATCGACCACTACCTGGGGAAGGAGACCGTGCAGAACCTCCTGGTCACCAGGTTCGCCAACAGCTTCCTCGAGCCGTTGTGGAGCAGCACCGCGATCGACCACGTGCAGATCACCGTGGCCGAGTCCCTGGGAGTGGGCACCCGCGGTGACTACTACGACGGCTCCGGGGCACTTCGCGACATGGTCCAGAACCACCTCCTTCAGCTGCTCTGCCTGGTCGCCATGGAACCGCCCACCCAGGTGGACCGGGAGTCGGTGCGCGACGAGAAGCTGAAAGTGTTGAACGCACTGCGTCCCGTCACGGAGGAGGACGCCCACCGGGTCACCGTCGCGGGTCAGTACTCCGCCGGATTGGTGGACGGTGCCGCGGTGCCCTCGTACGCCGCGGACTGCGGCCGCCCGGAGACCCGCACCGAGACCTTCGTGGCCCTGAAGGTCGAGGTGCAGAACTGGCGCTGGGCGGGCGTCCCCTTCTACCTGCGCACCGGCAAGCGGATGGACCGCCGCAGCTCGGAGATCGTCATCCAGTTCAAGCCGGTGCCGCACCCGATGTTCCCCGGCGCCGAGGGCACCAACGAGCCGAACCGCCTGGTCATCCGGCTGCAACCCGACGAAGGCATGCAGCTGCACCTCACCGCGAAGGAGCCCGGCCCCGGCGGCATCCGGTTGCGCCCGGTCTCGCTCGACCTCGACTACGCCCACGCCTTCCGCCGCCGCTCTCCCGAGGCGTACGAGCGGTTGCTGATGGACGTCGTTCGCGGAAATCCGACGCTGTTCATGCGGCGGGACGAGGTCGAGGCCGCCTGGGCCTGGGTCGAGCCCGTCCTCGCCGCCTGGCAGAGCGCGGGCAAGCCCTCCCACCGCTACCCCGCCGGGACGCCCGGCCCGTTCGCTGCGACCACCCTCATCGAGCGCGACGGGCGCTCCTGGTACGAAGGGAACACCCCCTGATGAAGCCCGCCCTGCACCCCGTCCTCGCTGAGGTGACCGCCCGGATCGTCGAACGGAGCGGCCCCGAGCGTGCGGCCTACCTGCAACGCATCCGGGCTTCCGCCGACAGCGGTCCGGCTCGCCGCAGGCTCGGGTGCGCGAACCTGGCGCACGGGTTCGCCGCGGCCGAGCCCGCCGAGACGGAGGCACTGCGTCGCTCGGCCAAGCCGAACATCGCGATCGTGTCCGCCTACAACGATCTGCTCTCCGCGCACCAGCCCTTCGAGACCTACCCCGCGCAGCTGAAGAAGAGCGTGATCCGGGCGGGCGGGATCGCTCAGTTCGCCGGCGGGGTTCCCGCGATGTGCGACGGGATCACCCAGGGCCGCAACGGCATGCAGCTCTCGCTGTTCAGCCGGGACGTGATCGCCATGTCGACCGCGATCGCCCTGTCGCACGACATGTTCGACGGTGCGCTCATGCTCGGCGTGTGCGACAAGATCGTGCCCGGCCTGCTGATCGGCGCGCTCTCGTTCGGCCACCTGCCGACGATCTTCGTGCCGGCTGGGCCGATGACCTCCGGACTCCCGAACGGCGAGAAGGTCCAGGTGCGCCAGCTGTACGCCGAGGGCAAGGTGTCGCGCGACGAGCTGCTCGATGCCGAGGCGGCCTCCTACCACGGGAGCGGCACCTGCACCTTCTACGGGACCGCCAACTCCAACCAGCTGCTCATGGAGGTGCTCGGCCTACACCTCCCGGGGGCCAGCTTCGTCAACCCCGGGACCCCGATGCGCGAGGCGCTCACCGATGCCGCCGGGCGCCGGATCGTGGAGATCACGGCGGCGAGCGGCACGCTCGCGCCGATTGGCGAGATCGTCGACGAGAAGGCGATCGTGAACGCGTGCGTCGCCCTGCTCGCCACCGGCGGCTCGACCAACCACACACTTCATCTGGTCGCGATCGCCCGCGCCGCGGGCATCACGTTGACCTGGGACGACTTGTCCTCTCTGTCCGCGGTGGTGCCGCTGCTGGCGCGGATCTACCCCAACGGCAGCGCCGACGTGAACCACTTCCACGCGGCCGGTGGCTTGGCCCTCGTGATCCGTGAGCTCCTCGGCGCCGGGCTGCTCCATGAGGACGTCACTACGGTCATGGGTGAGGGCCTGGCGCGCTACACCGACGAACCGGCACTGGTCGACGGCGTGCTGCACTGGCAGGACGGGCCGACGCGGAGTCTCGACGCCGACGTGGTCCGCGGCACCCGCGACCCCTTCGCCCCGGACGGGGGCTTGCGGATCCTGGATGGGAACCTCGGTCGCAGCGTGATCAAGACCTCCGCCGTCAAGGACGAGCATCGCGTCGTCACGGCGCCGGCCCGCGTCTTCGACGACCAGGCCGACTTCCTCGCAGCGTTCGGCGCGGACGAGCTCGAGGCAGATCTGGTCGCAGTACTCCGCTACCAAGGACCCGCCGCGAACGGCATGCCTGAGCTGCACAAGCTCACCCCGGCTCTCGGCGTGCTCCAAGACCGCGGGTTCCGGGTCGCGGTCGTGACCGACGGCCGGATGTCCGGCGCGTCGGGCAAAGTTCCGGCCGCCATCCACCTCACCCCTGAGGCGGCCGCCGGAGGGCCCATCGGCAAGGTCGTCGACGGCGATCTCGTGACCGTGGACGCGGTGGCCGGCACGGTCCACCTGCACGTCGGCGACACCGAGCTCGCGGATCGGCCGGTCACAGGTCGCGCGCTCGACGACGCCGAATGGGTCGGCACCGGTCGCGACCTGTTCGCCGGCCTGCGTGCGACTGTCGGCCGAGCGGACCAAGGCGCCAGCGTGTTCGGCGGAGGCGCGCGATGACCAGCCTGCTCGACCGCGTCCCGGTCATCCCCGTCGCCGTGGTCGACGAGGTAGATCATGCCGTCCCTCTGGCTCGCGCCCTGGTAGCCGGTGGCCTCCCGGTCATCGAGCTCACCCTCCGTACCCCAGTGGCGCTTGAGGCGATACGCCGCATCGCCGCCGAGGTTCCCGACCTCCTGCTCGGGGCGGGCACCATCACCACCGGCGAGCAGGCGAGGCAGGCGGCCGACGCCGGCGCCGCGTTCTTGGTTTCGCCCGGCAGCACATCTGCGGTCCTGGACGGCATGACCGAGACCGGTCTGCCGTTCCTGCCGGGGGTCGCGACTGTGAGCGAGGCCATGGCAGCCCTCGAACGGGGGCTCACCGAGCTGAAATTCTTTCCGGCCGAGGCCGCCGGCGGGGCACCCTTCCTTCGATCGCTGCACGGCCCTCTCCCCCAGGTGCGGTTCTGCCCGACGGGAGGGATCACCCGGCAGACGGCCGCGTCCTATCTCGCCCTCCCGAACGTCGGCTGCGTGGGCGGCTCCTGGCTCACTCCGCCAGACCTTCTCGCCGCGGAGGACTGGGGCACTGTCGCCAGATTGGCCGCGGAGGCGCACCGGCTACCCGCCGACCTGATAGCCGGCTCCTGAGTCCCGCCGAGGTCGTTGGCGACACGCGAGAGGCCCGCACCGTCACCGGTGCGGGCCTCTCGTCTGTGGCAGGTGAAGGATTCGAACCTTCGAAGGCATAAGCCGACGGATTTACAGTCCGCTCCCATTGGCCGCTCGGGCAACCTGCCTGTGCTGCTCGTCCCGATAAGGTTGGGCAGCGCAGACGAGGATAACGCACCCTCGCCAGCAGTCGAAATCCGCATCAGGAGGAAACACGGTCATGGCCGACTCATCGTTCGACATCGTGAGCAAGATCGACCGCCAGGAAGTCGACAACGCCCTTTCCCAGGCCGCGAAGGAGCTCGCCCAGCGCTACGACTTCAAGGGCACCGGCGCCGAGATCAAGTGGTCCGGCGAGACGATCGAGATCTCTGCGAGCGCCGAGGACCGCGCCAGCGCCGTCCTCGAGGTCTTCAAGGAGAAGCTGATCAAGCGGCAGCAGTCGCTGAAGATCCTGGACGCCTCGGAGCCGCGCCAGTCGGGCCGCGAGTCCAAGATCACCGTCGCCCTCAAGGAAGGCATCTCCTCGGAGGACGCCAAGAAGGTCGGCAAGCTGATCCGCGACGAGGGCCCCAAGGGCGTCAAGGTGCAGATCCAGGGCGACGAGCTCCGGGTCTCCTCCAAGAGCCGCGACGACCTCCAGGCGGTGCAGGCCCTGGTCAAGGGCGAGGACCTCGACTTCGCGGTGCAGTTCGTCAACTACCGCTGAGGGCGGTTGTTCTCCACAACCCGGCGCTGACGAACTGTCTCCGGCGCCCGGATGTGCTTTCATGGTTCGACCGGAGTCGTCCGGAACCTGCCGCGGATCGCCAGCGGTGCTGCCACCGCCCTCCTTCAGTGGATCGGCCCGCGGAGGTTCCGGACGGCTCCGCTATTTCGTGCAGTGGTCGCAGGGGAACCATTCCTCATCGGTCAGGACGTCGCTGCTCGGCATGCTCATGATGCCGAGCGGGATCGCGCACGTGCCCGAGCTGTGGATCTTGTCCCAGATGCTCAACAGATAGCTCGGCTCGACATAGCCGAACGGTGGACCGGGCCAGACTGCCGCCTTGAGAAATCCCCCGAACAGATCAGCGGCCTGGCTCTCGACGTACTCGTCCGCGGACACCCAGTGCATCGAACCGACCAACTTGTCGGGCACCTTCGGATCAAGTGCGGCCTGCGCCTTGATGTAAGCCTCGGTCGTGCCGTGCCGGTGGTGCTTCACGTGCCCGAACCGGATCCGTACGTCAGTGGCACCGAGCCGCCGCGACGCCCACACGATCGACTTGAAGGTCTTGAACGCGACGTAGTTGTAGAAGCGCTCGTTGTGGTCTCGGTAGGAGCCTTCGCGCAGCGCGGACTTCTTCGCGTACACGTAGCAGACGTGAATTCCGTCGACCGAGCCGAGCACGTCGGCTGCGCGTCGGCGCCGGTCGTGCGACTTCGCATACTGCTTCCACGAGAGCACCTTGTCCTCCGGGACAGCCAGATCCGTGCGCAGCCTCGAGACCGCCTCTCGCAGGGCCGGCGCGGCGTGCTCGGGCATGATGACCGCCGCCATCCCGAAGACGGGGCTCGAGTTCGGAGCGGTCCCGCGATCGCCTGTCTCGTCGACGAATGCGAAGAATCTGGACATCCGGGAAACCTACTGATCTGTGGAGGCCACCCGCCAGCGGGGACGGCGCGGACCGGCGCAATTTTTCGAGATCGGCAGCCCCCGTACCGCGGTCACCAGCGCCGTGACGCCGACTGGTGGTGTGGGCTCCCTTACGTATGGACAGGGTCTGATCGAAGCCCTCAGCGCCAGCCGAGTGCCGGGGCCACGTGGGTGAGCACGCTCTCCACCACGTGGGCGTTGTAGGCGACGCCGAGCTGGTTCGGCACGGTGAGCAGCAGCGTGTCCGCGGCGGCGATCGCCTCGTCCTCGGCGAGCTGCTCCACCAGGGCGTCCGGCTCGGCGGCGTAGCTGCGCCCGAAGCGGGCGATGCTGCCGTCGATGTGCCCGACCTGGTCGGCCTCCTGGCCGCCCTGACCGAAGTAGGCGCGGTCCTCGTCGGTGACCAGCGGGAAGATGCTGCGGCTGACGGAGACCCGCGGCTCGCGGGCGTGGCCGGCCTCCTTCCAGGCGTCGCGGAACATCTGGATCTGCTCGGCCTGGAGCTGGTGGAACGGCACCCCGGTGTCCTCGGTGAGCAGCGTGGAGCTCATCAGGTTCATCCCCTGGCTCGCCGTCCACTCGGCGGTGGCGCGGCTCCCCGCACCCCACCAGATCCGGTCGCGGAGCCCCTCGGAGTGCGGCTCCAGCCGCAGCAGGCCGGGCGGGTTCGCGAACATCGGCCGCGGGTTCGGCTGGGCGAAGCCCTCGCCCTCGAGCATCGTCAGGAAGACCTCGGTGTGCGCCCGGGCCATGTCGGCGTCGGTGGTGCCCTCGGCCGGCGCGTAGCCGAAGTAGCGGAACCCGTCGATCACCTGCTCCGGTGACCCCCGGCTGATCCCGAGCTGGAGCCTGCCACCGGAGATCAGGTCGGCGGCCCCCGCGTCCTCGGCCATGTAGAGCGGGTTCTCGTAGCGCATGTCGATGACGCCGGTGCCGATCTCGATCCGGCTGGTCCGGGCGCCGATCGCCGCGAGCAGGGGGAACGGCGAGGCCAGCTGGCGGGCGAAGTGGTGCACCCGGAAGTACGCCCCATCACCGCCCAGCTCCTCGACGGCCTCGGCGAGCTCGACGGACTGGATCAGCGCGTCGGAGGCCGAGCGCACCTGCGAGTGCGGCGACGGCGTCCAGTGACCGAAGGACAGGAACCCGATCTTCTTCACGTCCGGGCAACGTCCGGGGCGCGGTCAGCCATTCCCGAGCCCCCGCGCGCGCACTAGCCTGCGGCGGGTGAGCGACAGCAACCCCCGCGCCTCCGTCGAGATCGACGCCCCGCTGGACGACGTCTGGGCCGTGATGATGGACGTCGAGGCGTACGGCGAGTGGAACGACTTCTGCTTCCGGGCGGAGTGCCCGTCTCCGCCGAAGCCGGGCGACCCGATCACCCTGCACGTGCGGTGGGCGAACGGCCGTACGACGACGTCGCCGGAGCGGATCAGCATCGTCGAGCCGCCGTACGACGACGCCGGCACCCGTCGCGCCACCCTCGCCTACGTGTACGAGGGCCTGCCGGCGAAGCTCGGCCTGGTCAGGGGCCGCCGGATGCAGCGACTCAGCCAGGTCCCCGGCGGGCCGTGCGTCTACGACACCGTCGAGGAGTTCTCCGGCCCGCTGGTGAAGCTGGCCGGGCCTGGACGGGTGGCCGAGGGGTTCGGGCGGCACGCGGCCGGCCTCAAGGCGCGGGCCGAAGCCCGCGCCCGAGACTGACGGCGGGTCCGGGTCAGCCGACGACGGTCATGCTCGGCACGGTGCTCCCGTTGCCGTGCGTCGGGACCAGCCAAACGTCGATGCCGTCGCGCAGGCCGAGGCTGCGCTGGGTCGCCCGGGTGACGGTCACCTGGACCTCCTCGTGGGCGGCGTCGAGCAGCTCGACGGTCAGCCGCACCTCGAAGCCAACCCGGAGCTCGCGGACGATCCGCGCGGGGATCGAGCCGGCCACGCCGGGGTGGGTGAAGACCTCGATGTCGTGCGGCCGGTGCAGCGCGCCGTCGAGCATCGTGGTGGGGCCGAGGAAGCTCATCACGAAGTCGTTGGCCGGCTTGTCGTAGAGCTCGTCGGGTCCGCCGACCTGCTCGATCCGGCCCTCGTTGATGACGACGATCTCGTCGGCGACCTCGAGCGCCTCCTCCTGGTCGTGGGTGACGAAGACGGTGGTCACGTGCACCTCGTCGTGCAGCCGGCGCAGCCACTCGCGCAGCTCCTTGCGGACCTTCGCGTCCAGCGCCCCGAACGGCTCGTCGAGGAGCAGCACGGTCGGCTCGACCGCCAGCGCACGCGCCAGCGCCATCCGCTGCCGCTGGCCGCCGGAGAGCTGCGAGGGCAGCCGGTGCCCGAACTGGGAGAGGTGCACGAGCTCCAGCAGCTCGTCGACCCGCTGCTTGATCTCGTCCTTGGGACGCTTGCGGATCTCCAGGCCGAAGGCGACGTTCTTCGCCACGCTCATGTGCTTGAAGGCGGCGTAGTGCTGGAAGACGAAGCCCACGTTGCGCTTCTGCGGCGGCAGGTGGGTCGCCTCGTTTCCCTCGATGACGACCTCGCCGGTGTCGGCGGTCTCCAGCCCGGCGATGATCCGGAGCAGCGTGGACTTGCCGCCGCCGGACGGGCCGAGCAGCGCGGTCAGCTGCCCGGTGGGCAGGTCGACGGAGACGTTCTCGAGGGCGACGAAGTCGCCGTAGGTCTTGGTGATGTTCGAGACGCGGATACTCATGATTCGTCCTCCTCGGGACGCAGGATCGAGACGACGATCAGGCAGGCCATGGCGGCGAGCGCCAGCACCGCGGCGATCGCGTACGCCGACTGCTGCTCGAAGCCCTGGTACTTGGACTCGACCAGCAAGGTCGCGGTCTGGGTCTTGTCGCTGATGTTGCCGGAGACGATCTTCACGGCGCCGAACTCACCCAGCGACCGGGCCAGGCTGAGCACGAGGCCGTAGACGATCGCCCACTTGATGCCGGGGATGGTGATCCGCCAGAAGGTCTGCGGGCCGCTGGCGCCGAGGCTCCGGGCCGCCCACTCCTGGTCGTCGCCGATCTCGGTGAGCACCGGCACGACCTCGCGGATCATCAGCGGCAGCGCGACGAACACGGTCGCCATCACGATGCCGGGGGTGCTGAAGATGATCTGCAGCCCGGCGTTCTCCAGCTGCGGGCCCAGCCAGCCGTCCCGGCCGTTGTAGACCAGGAGCAGCGCGAAGCCGACCACGACCGGCGAGACCGACAGCGGGACGTCGAGCAGCGCCGAGAGCAGTCGCTTGCCCCAGAAGTCGTAGCGCACCAGCAGCAGCGCCATGGTCACGCCGAACACCAGGTTGATCAGCACCGCGATCACGGTGACCTTGAGGGTCAGCTGGAAGGCGTTCACGACGCTGGGGTCGGTGAGCGCGTCGAAGAACGCCCCGATGCCGTCGGCGAACGCCTGCCGGAAGACCAGCGCGGTCGGGATCGCCACCAGGGCGAGGACGTAGCTGATGGTGACGGTCCGGAGGACGATCCGGACCCACAGCGGCTCGCGGAGCCGGTCGGTCTCACTCACCACGCCGTGCCTACTCACGACCTGCCACCCTCCGCTGCAGGACGTCCAGCCCGACGATCACGACCAGCGCGATCACCAGCAGGAGCGCCGCGACCGAAGCCGCCGCCGCCGGATTGCCGTTCTCCAGGGACGACAGCATCCGCACGGACGCGACCTCGGTCCGGTTGGGGAGGTTGCCGGACAGCAGTACCAGCGAGCCGTACTCGCCGATGGCGCGGGCGAAGGAGAGCGCGGCGCCCGCGGTGATGGCGGGCACCAGCGCCGGCAGGATCACCCGGCGGAAGGTGGTCAGCCGCGAGGCACCGAGCGACGCGGCGGCCTCCTCGACGTCCCGCTCGAGCGCCTCCAGCACCGGCTGCGTCGTCCGGACGACGAACGGCAGCGTCACGAAGGCGAGCGCCATGAAGACGGCCGTCCGGGTGTTGGCGACGTTGACGTCGATCGGCGACCGCGGGCCGTAGAGCGCCAGCAGCACGAGGCCGGTGACGATCGTGGGGAGCGCGAACGGTACGTCGATGACGACGTCGAGCGCGCTCCTGCCCCAGAACCGGTCGCGGACCAGGACCCAGGCGAGCGCGGTGCCCATGAAGACGTTCAGGACGGTGACCAGGACGGCCGTGCCGATGGTGAGCCGCAGCGCGGAAGCGGTCTGGGGACTGGTGATGGTCTCCCAGAACGCGTCCCAGCCGCCGTCGGCGGCGGTGATGAGCACGGCGGACAGCGGGATCAGCACCAGCAGGCTGAACCAGGTCAGCGAGATTCCGAGGGCGAGGGCCGAACCGGGCCCGAGTGACCGTGTACCCCGGGTGCGGCGCTTGCGCGCCACACCCGGGGTGCGGGTTACCGGTTCGACCTCGTACGAGGTCGCGGTCACTGCTTGCCCGTCTCCGCCTGGATCTTGGTGACGATGCCGTCCTTCTCGTCGAAGAACTTGGGCGCCGCCGCGGCCCAGCCACCGAAGGTGTCGGTGATCGTGTAGAGCGTCTTCGGGGCCGGGTAGGGGTCCGACGGGTCGTTCGCGCCCGGCGTCTCGAAGCTGCCCACGTCGACCAGCGGGCGGAAGCCCTGCTTGGCGTAGTCGAGCTGGCCGTCCTTGCCGATCAGGAATTCGAGCCACTTCGCGGCGGCCGGGGTCGAGTCGACCGTGACGGCGGCCGGGTTCTCGATCAGCAGGGTGTCGTCGGGGACGATGTAGTCGAAGTCGGCGCCCTTGGCACGGGCCAGGATCGCCTCGTTCTCGTAGGAGAGCAGGACGTCGCCGACGCCGCTCTCGAAGGCGGTGGTCGCCTCGCGGCCGCTGCCGGGAAGGGCGGCGGTGTTCTTGAAGAACTTGGTCAGGTAGGCCTTGCCGTCCGCGTCGGTGCCGCCGTTGGCCGTGGCGTGCGCCCAGCCGGCGAGGATGTTCCAGCGCGCGGAGCCGGAGGAGCCCGGGTTCGGGGTGACGATCTTGACGCCCGGCTTCACCAGGTCGTCCCAGGTCTTGATGTTCTTCGGGTTGCCCTTGCGGACCACGAAGACCACGACCGACTGGCTGGCGATGCCCTTGGTCGGGCCGGTGTTCCAGTCCTTGGCGACGAGGCCCTCGTCGACCAGGCGGGTCACGTCGGTCTCGAGCGAGAAGTGCACGAAGTCGGCGGGAGCGCCGGCCACGACGGCGCGGCTCTGGTCACCCGAGGCGCCGTAGGAGGTGGAGAAGGTGACGTCCTTGCCGGCGTCGGTCTTCTGGAAGTCGGCGAAGGTCGTCTTGTTGACCTGCTCGAGGATCGAGAAGCCGACGACGTTGACCTTGTCGCCGCTCGCGGCGTCCGAGCTGGAGCCGCAGCCGGTCAGGGCCATGGCCGCAGCGGCCACGGTCGCACCTAGTGCCACCCAACGCTTTCGAGTACCCAGCTTGCTCATGACCCAGCTCCTTGTTGCCTTGATGATTGTGCGCCAGTCGGCGTTAGTCAGGTAATTTACTACACTTAACCAGCCGCGTGGCAAATGAATCGCCACGTGAGCCGCGTCACTCGCGCTCGCCCGGGTACTGAGATGTTCTACCCGCGCCCGTTTTGCGGACTATCGTGGAAGGAGGCTTCGGCATACCTAGAACGCGTTCTAGTTTGCGCGTACGATGGGCGTCCGAAGCATCGTTGTCCGTACCGCGGCCCCCGGGCTGAGGTGGAGGAAGAGAAGGCGTTTTTCGTGGCCAAGCAGGTCCAACAGCTCGACCGGGTCATCATCCGTTTCGCCGGCGACTCCGGCGACGGCATGCAGCTCACCGGTGACCGGTTCACCCAGGAGTCCGCCGCGTTCGGCAACGACCTGGCGACGTTCCCGAACTTCCCCGCCGAGATCCGCGCGCCCCAGGGCACGCTCCCGGGCGTGTCGTCGTTCCAGGTGCACTTCGCCGACCACGACATCCTCACCGCGGGCGACGCCCCGGACGTGCTCGTGGCGATGAACCCGGCCGCGCTCAAGGCCAACCTGCACGACATGAAGCCGGGCACGGCGATCATCGTCGACTCCCACGACTTCTCGAACCGGAACCTGCAGAAGGCCGGCTACGAGGGCAACCCGCTCGAGGAGCAGGGGGCGGGCTCGCTCGCCGAGGACTACAACCTCTCGGTCCTCGACCTCACCGGCATGACCGTGGAGGCCGTCAAGGAGTTCGGGCTGTCCCGCAAGGACGCGGCCCGCGCGAAGAACATGTTCGCGCTCGGGATGCTGTCCTGGATGTACGGCCGGCCCACCGAGACCACGATCGACTTCCTCACCGCCCGGTTCGCCAAGGCCCCGGACATCCGGGACGCCAACATCACCGCGTTCAAGGCCGGCTGGAACTTCGGCGAGACCACCGAGGCGTTCGTCGTCCAGTACGAGATCAAGCCCGCCAAGATGGAGCCGGGCACCTACCGGAACATCAACGGCAACCTGGCGCTCGCCTACGGCCTCGTCGCCGCCGGCGTGCAGTCCGGCCTTCCGGTCTTCCTGGGCACCTACCCGATCACCCCGGCCACCGACATCCTGCACGAGCTGAGCAAGCACAAGCGGTTCGGCATCACCACCTTCCAGGCCGAGGACGAGATCGCCGGCATCGGCGCCGCGCTCGGCGCCTCCTTCGCCGGTTCGCTGGGCATCACCACCACCTCCGGCCCGGGCATCGCGCTGAAGTCCGAGACCATCGGCCTGGCCGTGATGACCGAGCTCCCGCTGGTGATCATCGACGTCCAGCGCGGCGGCCCCTCGACCGGCCTCCCGACCAAGACCGAGCAGGCCGACCTGCTGCAGGCGATGTTCGGCCGCAACGGCGAGTCCCCGGTCCCGATCGTGGCGCCGCAGTCCCCCGGCGACTGCTTCGCCGCGGCGCTGGAGGCCACCCGGATCGCGATCACCTACCGCACCCCCGTGATGCTGCTCTCCGACGGCTACCTGGCCAACGGCTCCGAGCCGTGGTCGATCCCGGACGCGGCCGCGCTCCCCAAGATCGACCCGAACTTCGCCACCGAGCTCAACAAGACCGTCGTGAAGAACAAGGGGAAGGACACCGAGTCCTCCTCCGAGGAGTACTGGCCCTACCTGCGCGACGACGAGACCCTCGCGCGTCCGTGGGCCGTCCCCGGCACGGCGGGCCTGGAGCACCGGATCGGCGGCCTGGAGAAGGGCGACGGTCACGGGAACATCTCCTACGACCCGGCCAACCACGACTACATGGTCCGGATCCGCCAGGCCAAGGTCGACCGGATCGCCGACTCGCTGCCGCCGCTCGAGGTCGACGACCCTTCGGGCAACGCGAAGGTGCTGGTGCTGGGCTGGGGCTCGACGTACGGCCCGATCGGCGCCGCGGTCCGCCGCGTCCGCAAGGCCGGCCAGGACGTCGCCCAGGTCCACCTGCGCCACCTCAACCCGTTCCCGAAGGACCTCGGCGAGATCCTCAAGCGGTACGACGCCGTGATGATCCCCGAGATGAACCTCGGCCAGCTCTCGCTGCTGATCCGCGCCAAGTACCTGGTCGACGTCGTCGGCTACAACCAGGTCAACGGCATGCCGCTGAAGGCCGCCGAGCTCGCCGAGGCGATCGGCGACCTGATCACCACCACGACCGGTGACGTGCACGCCCACGAAGCCGGCACCGCGAGCAAGGAGAGCGTCAAGTGACGACGCAAGAGCTGCCCTTCCCGGGCCTGGCCGGCGTTCCGACCAAGGACGAGCCGCAGAACCGCAAGGAGTACACCGCCGACCAGGAGGTGCGCTGGTGCCCCGGTTGCGGTGACTACGCGATCCTGGCCGCGGTCCAGGGCTTCCTGCCCGACCTCGGTCTGCGCCGCGAGAACATCGTCTTCGTCTCCGGCATCGGCTGCTCCTCGCGGTTCCCGTACTACCTCGACACCTACGGGATGCACTCGATCCACGGCCGCGCGCCGGCGATCGCCACCGGCATCGCGACCGCCCGCGAGGACCTGTCGGTCTGGGTCGTCACCGGCGACGGCGACGCGCTCTCGATCGGCGGCAACCACCTCATCCACGCGATGCGCCGCAACGTGAACATGACGATCCTGCTGTTCAACAACCGGATCTACGGCCTCACCAAGGGCCAGTACTCCCCCACCTCCGAGTCCGGCAAGATCACCAAGTCGACCCCGGTCGGCTCGGTGGACCACCCGTTCAACCCGGTGTCCCTCGCGCTCGGCGCGGAGGCCTCGTTCGTGGCCCGCACCATCGACTCCGACCGCAAGCACCTCACCGCGGTGCTCTCGGCCGCCGCGGCCCACCGCGGCACGTCGCTGGTGGAGATCTACCAGAACTGCCCGATCTTCAACGACGGCGCGTTCGACGCGGTCAAGGACGGCGAGTCCAAGGCCGACGCGATCATCCCGCTCGAGCACGGCCAGCCGATCCGCTTCGGCGCCCCTGTCGAGGGAGCCGAGAACGCCCTGGGTTCCAAGGGCATCGTCCGGGCCGCCTCCGGTGGCGTCGAGGTCGTCGACGTGACCCCGGACAACGAGGCCGACGTGCTCGTCCACGACGCGCACAACCCGGACCCGACGGTCGCGTTCTCGCTCTCCCGGCTCACCGACGCGGGTGTCCTGCACCAGGCTCCGATCGGGATCTTCCGCTCGGTCGAGCGGCCGACGTACGACGACGGCGCGCGCCAGCAGATCGCCACCGCGACCGCCGGCCAGGACGACCCGTCGGCGGCGCTGCAGGGCCTGATCAACGGCAAGGACACCTGGACGGTCCTCTGAGGATCAGCCGGCGGAGCTCTCCGCCTGTTGCTTGAGCGCGGCGAGGCCCTTCTCGAAGTCCTTGCCGACGAGCTTGTCCATGTTCATGAACAGGGCGAACACCTTGCCCAGGCCGGCGTGCCTGCCCTCCATGGTCCAGGTGACCGTGGTGGCGTCACCGGCCGGCTCGAAGGTGAAGCGCACCTGGTTGGTGGCCTTCCACGGCTTGAGGAAGGCGAGGGTGATCGCGATCGCGGCCGGGTCGGACGCGGTGATCTCCATCGATCCCGCACCGGCCTTGCTGTTGCCCTGCCAGGCGTAGTGCGCACCGACCCCGGCGTCCGGCCCGGTGTAGGTGCGCTGCATCGCCGGGTCCAGCCCCTCCCAGGGCGACCACGCGACCCAGCGGTGGAAGTCGTCGACGTGCGCGTGCACCGCCGCGGCGGGTGCGGCGACCGTGGTGGAGCGCGAGACCGTGAAGTTCGACATGGCCCGAGCCTAGGCCCGGCGGGCGGTGCCGGGCCCGCCCGTAGGCTGTCCCGGTGTCGGAATCGGGGCGGGGGCTGCTGTACGGCCTCGCGGCCTACCTGCTCTGGGGGCTGTTCCCGCTCTACTGGCCGCTCCTGGAACCGGCCGGTGCCGTCGAGATCCTGAGCCACCGGATCACCTGGTCGGTGATCACGATGCTGCTGGTCACCATCGTCGTCGGCCGTCGCGCCCAGCTGCGCGCGATCTTCGGCGACCGTCGGGCGCGTCGGCTGCTCACCGTCGGCGCGGTGGTGATCGCGGTCAACTGGGGCACCTACATCTGGGGCGTCAACCACCACAAGGTGGTGGAGACGTCGCTCGGGTACTTCATCAACCCGCTGGTGACCGTCCTCATGGGGGTGCTGATCCTCGGCGAGCGGCTGCGGCCCTGGCAGTGGACCGCGGTCGGGATCGCCGCGACCGCGGTCGTCGGGCTCACGATCGAGTACGGGCGCCCGCCGTGGGTCGCGCTGGTGCTCGCGTTCTCGTTCGGCACCTACGGGCTGACGAAGAAGCAGGCCGGCGTGCAGCCGGTGGAGAGCCTCACCTTCGAGACGCTGGTCCTGGCTCCGCTGGCCGTGGGCTACCTGGTCTGGCTGGGCCTGCGCGGGGAGAGCCACTTCCTCGGCCACGGTCTCGGGCACGGCTTCCTGCTGGTCCTGACCGGCCTGATCACCGCGGTCCCGCTGCTGCTCTTCGGGGCGGCGGCGATCCGGGTCCCGCTGACCGCGCTCGGCCTGCTCCAGTACCTGGCCCCGGTGCTCCAGTTCCTCCTCGGTGTCACCCTCCTCGACGAGGGCATGACGACCATGCGCTGGGTCGGCTTCGGGCTGGTCTGGGTGGCCCTCGTGATCTTCACCGTGGACTCGATCCGGGCCCGCCGTCGCGCAGACACCAGAACCGCTGTTCCATCACGCCAGAACAGCTGAGACCTGGATCACCCGAGACCCCCGTGAGCGGGCGACCTCCGCGGACGTCTCAGTGGTGTCATGCCGATCCAGCCGAGCACCAGCGACCGCGACCTGATCGCGCGGGTCCGCGCGCGCGACGACGCGGCGTACGAGGAGCTGTTCCTGCGGCACCGCGGGGCCGCGCTCCGCCTCGCCCGCCGGCTCACCGACCACGAACGTGCCGAGGACCTCTGCTCCGAGGCGTTCGCGCGGATCCTGGCGCTCCTGCGCCGCGGCCAGGGGCCCGAGCTCTCCTTCCGCGCCTACCTGCTCACCACGGTCCGCACCCTGCACCTGAACGCGCTCCGCAACGCCCGGCACGAGCGCACCCTGCCCGACAGCGACCTCGTCCTGCTGAGCACGCCGGTCTCCGAGGGCAGCGAGGCCCGGTTCGACGCCCAGGCGATCGCCCGAGCCTTCCAGCGGCTCCCCGAGCGCTGGCGGCAGGCGCTGTGGCTCACCGCCGTCGAGGGCCTCTCCCACGAGGACGTCGGCCGCGAGCTCGGCATCGACCCCAACGCGGTCTCCTCCCTGACCTTCCGGGCCCGGGCCGGCCTGCGGCAGGCCTACCTGGCCGAGCACCTGCGCAGCACCGGCGTGGTCGCCTGCGCCCGGATCGTGGCCCTGCTGCCCGGCCACCTGTCGCGCAGCCTGACGCCGCGCCGCCGGGCGCTCGTGACCGCACACCTCCGGCGCTGCGCCCGGTGCGCGGGAGCGGCCGGGGAGCTCGCCGACGTCGACCGCCGGCTCGGCGCCTGAGCGCCGTCCTGGAGGACGCGGCTCAGGCCGGGGACAACCAGCCCATCCCGGGCAGGTTGCGGGCGACGAAGTAGACCCCGAGCACGGCCAGCAGCGCCCAGCCCCACCAGGACGGCAGGGCCAGCGGCTCAGGCTTCCCGGTGAAGGCGCGCCGCGCCCAGCGCCACCACGCCCAGAGGATCAGCGGCAGCGCCACCACGAACAGCGGGTTGCGGTCCAGCGCCCCGAGCACGTCGAGGCGGGTCAGGTCGTGTGCGGCCCGCAGCCCGCCGCAGAACGGGCAGTACAGGCCGGTGATCGCGAGCAGCGGACAAGTCGGGTAGTGCCCGCCCTCGTTCGGGTCGAGCACGGCGACCAGCGCCGTCCCGACGAGCGCGATCCCGGTCGCCGCGAGCACGTCCCCGCGCGTCGACGCCGGCGGTCGCGTACCGGTCTCGGCCACTGCCCTCGCGCCTCAGCTCGACCGGTCGGCCACCACGTCGGCGAAGGCCTCCAGGGCCGTCCGGACGGGTCCCTCGGGGAGCACGGTCAGCAACGCCTTGGCCTCGGCCGCCTCCCGGACCACGTAAGCACGCGCCTGCGCCATCGCCGGGTGCGCACGCAGCAGGCCGAGCGCCTCCGCGTGCAGCGCGTCGTCGGTCAGCGCCTGGGAGAGGAGCTCGACCAGGCGGGCGTCCGCCGGGTCGGCCGACCGCAGCGCGTAGAGGGTCGGCAGCGTCGGCACGCCCTCGCGCAGGTCGGTCCCCGGCGTCTTGCCGGACTCCTCGGACTCCGAGGCGATGTCGAGGATGTCGTCGGAGAGCTGGAAGGCGACGCCGACCTTCTCGCCGTACGCCGTGAGCGCGGTGACGACCTCCTCCGGCGCGCCGCCGAACAGGGCGCCGTACCGGGCCGAGGTCGCGATCAGCGAGCCGGTCTTGCCGGCGACCACGCGGAGGTAGTGCTCCAGCGGGTCGTCCTCGGCGCCCGGGCCGAGGGTCTCCAGGATCTGGCCCTCCACCAACCGGGAGAACGTCTGCGCCTGGATCCGGACCGCCTCCGGCCCGAGGTCGGCGGTGAGCTCGGAGGACTTCGCGAACAGGAAGTCGCCGGTGAGGATGGCGACCAGGTTGTCCCAGCGGGCGTTCGCCGAGGCGGCACCGCGGCGCAGCGCGGCCTCGTCCATCACGTCGTCGTGGTACAGCGAGGCCAGGTGGGTCAGCTCCACCACGCAGGCGGCGGTGAGGACCTGGTCCGGTCGGGCAGCGCCCCCCTGACCTGCCTCGGACGCCAGGAAGCAGAGCAGCGGGCGGAACCGCTTGCCCCCGGCCTCCATCAGGTGCCGGGCCGCCTTCGTGACGAAGGGAGCCTCGCTCTCCACGTGCCCGAACAGGGCTTCCTCGGCCTCGACCATCCGAGCGAGCAGTCGCTGCTCGAGGTCGACGTCCAGGATCGGCAGGGCCAGCGGCGAGCTCATCTGATGAATTCTGCTACACGGCCGAGCGCGTCGAGCAGCGGCCCCGGCACGAGGCCCAGCACGAGCGTCGCTGCGACCCCGACGGCGATCACCGAGCTGGTCATGATGCTGGGCACCGTGACGCTCGGCCCCTCCCCGACCGGGTCGGCGAAGAACATCACGACGATGATCCGGACGTAGAAGTACGCGGCCACCGCGGACATCAGCACCGCGACGATCACGACCGGCCAGGCGCCCGCCGAGAGCGCCGAGGCGAAGACGGCCCACTTGCCGGTGAAGCCGCTGGTCAGCGGGATGCCGGCCATGCCGAGCAGCAGGAAGGCGAACAGGCCGGCCACGAGCGGGGAGTCCTTGCCGAGCCCGGCCCAGCGGGAGAGCGCGGTGACCTCGCCGCCGGAGTCGCGGACCAGCGTCACCAGCGCGAAGGCGGCGATCGTGGTCAGGCCGTAGGTGGTGACGTAGAAGAGCACCGCCTGGATCGGGTTGATGTCGCCGGCGTGGATCTCGGTCAGCGACCGGGCGCCGAGGAAGCCGGTGAGCAGGAAGCCCGCGTGCGCGATCGACGAGTACGCCAGGATCCGCTTCACGTCGGTCTGGCTCAGCGCCAGCACCGAGCCGACGATCATCGTCAGGATCGCCACGATCCAGAACATCGGCTGCCAGTCCCAGCGTGCCCCGCCGAAGGCGACGTAGAAGAGCCGCAGCAGGGCACCGAACGCGGCCACCTTGGTCGCCGCCGCCATGAAGCCGGTGACCGGGGTCGGGGCGCCCTGGTAGACGTCCGGGGTCCAGGCGTGGAACGGCGCGGCGCCGACCTTGAACAGCAGACCGACGGCCAGCATGCCCATGCCGCCGAGCAGGAGGGCCTGCTCGCCGCTGCCGCTCGCGACCGCGTTCGCGATCTTGTCGAAGGACATCGAGCCGGCGTACCCGTAGACCAGCGCGATGCCGTAGACGAAGAAGCCGGAGCTGAAGGCGCCGAGCATGAAGTACTTCATCGCGGCCTCCTGGCTCAGCAGGCGGCGGCGGCGCGCCAGACCGCAGAGCAGGTACAGCGGCAGCGAGAGCACCTCGAGCGCCACGAACAGCGTGAGCAGGTCGTTGGCGGCCGGGAAGATCAGCATGCCCGCGAGCGCGAACATCAGCAGCGGGAAGACCTCGGTGTGCTCCAGGCCGCGGGCCGACGCCTGCCGCTCGGCCTCGGTGCCCGGGAGCGCCGCGGCCTGGCCGGCGAACGCGGTGACGCCGCCCTCGAGACGACGCTCGGCGAAGAGCAGGATGCCGAGCAGCCCCAGGCCGAGCACGAGCAGCCAGCAGTACAGCGCGGGGCCGTCGATCGCGAGCGCGCCCTCGGCGGCGATGAAACCGGGCTTCGGGTTCGCCGACCGCGGGTCGATCCGGCCGAGCACCACGATGGCGGCGGCCAGCGCGGCGGCGGTGCCGACCAGCGCCAGCAGCACCTGGACCAGGTAGCGCCTGGCGCGCGGGACGGCGGCCTCGACGAGGACGCCGACGACGGCGACGCCGAGCACGATCAGGATCGGTGCGATCAGGTCGTACTCGATGTGCGGAGCGGTGAACTTCACTCGTGGGCCCCTTCCGGAGTCGTCGCCTCGGTCACCGTGGGCGCCGGGTCGTGCTCACCGAGCTGCGACATGGTGTGGTCGACCGACGGGTTGATCACCGACAGCAGCGGCTTCGGGTAGAAGCCGAGGAGGACGACCAGCAGCAGGACCGGTGCCAGCGCCGCGATCTCGCGGGTGCCGAGGTCCTTCATGCCGCGGACCGCCTCGACGGGCGGGCCGGTCATGGTGCGCTGGTACAGGTACAGGATGTAGATCGCCGCCAGGACGATGGCGCTGACCGCGAACGCGGCCGCGACCTCGCTGTAGGAGAAGGTCCCGACGATCACCAGGAACTCCGAGATGAACGGCGACAGGCCGGGCAGTGAGAGCGAGGCCAGGCCGGAGATCAGGAAGAACCCGGCGAGCACCGGCGCCACCTTCTCGACACCGCCGAAGTCGTCGACCATGGCCGAGCCGCGCCGGGTGATCAGGAAGCCGGTGACCAGGAACAGCGCAGCGGTCGCGAGCCCGTGGTTGAACATGTAGAGGTTCGCGCCCGACAGACCCTGGCTGTTCATCACGAAGATGCCCAGCACGATGAACCCGAAGTGCGACACCGAGGTGTAGGCGATCACCCGCGGGATGTTCTTCGAGCCGATCGCCATCAGCGCTCCGTAGACCACGCTGATCACGGCCAGCACGACCACCGCCGGCGTGGCCCACTTCGAGGCCTCCGGGAAGAGCTCGAGGCAGAACCGGATCATCCCGAAGGTGCCGATCTTGTCGAGGACGCTGACCAGCATCACCGAGGTGCCCGGCGTCGCGTTCGCGGTGGTGTCCGGCAGCCAGGTGTGCACCGGGAACATCGGTGCCTTGATCGCGAAGGCGACGAAGAAGCCGAGGAACAGCCAGCGGCCGACGTCGGTGCCGAAGTCGATCTTGGCGAGCTCCGAGACCAGGTACGTCGGACCGCCCGCGGTCTTGGCGGACTCGACGTACAGGCCGATCACCGCGGCCAGCATGATCAGACCGCCGGCCAGCGAGTAGAGCAGGAACTTCACCGCGGCCCGGGCGCGGTCGGCGCCGCCGTACCCGCCGACCAGGAAGTAGACCGGGATCAGGGTGGCCTCGAAGAAGACGTAGAAGAGGAACACGTCGGTGGCCGCGAAGACCCCGATGGCCAGGCCCTGCAGGCCGAGCATCCAGGCGAAGAAGGCGTTGGTCGACCAGCGACCGTGGTCACCGTCGTTCCAGGACGCCAGCAGCACGACCGGCGTGAGGATCACGGTGAGCATCACCAGGGTCAGGCCGACCCCGTCGACACCGACCGCGTAGAACGCCCCGAACGAGGCGATCCACTCGTGGGTCTCGGTGAACTGCATCCCGCCGTCGGGCTCGTACTGGAGGGCCATCGCGATACCGAGGGCGAGGGTCACCAGCGAGACGCCGAGCGCGACCTGCTTGGCCAGGACCGGGGACGTCCTGGGCAGCAGCAGCACCCCGAGGGCGCCTGCCACCGGCAGCAGGATCATCACGGTCAACCACGGGAAACTCATCGGGCCACCTGCTTGGTCGGGGCGGTCATGTCACGGAGGTTCGGGCTCATCCGAAGTTCACCGCCAGCAGGGCCAGCAGCACCAAGGTCGCGCCGAAGAGGAGCGCCAGCGCGTAGGAGCGGACGAAGCCGTTCTGGAGGTGCCGGAAGCGTGCGGACATCGCCGCGAACGCGGCTGCGAGGCCCTCGACGAAGAACCCGTCGACGACCTTCTTGTCGAAGGTCCCCAGCGCGCCGATGCCGGCGACACCCGGCTTCACGACCACTTCCTCGTTGAAGGCGTCGCCGTACAGCTCGGCGCGGGCGGCCCGGGTGACGAAGGAGACCTTCGCCGGGGCGACCCGCGGCACCGGCCGGCGGGCGATCAGCTGCACCGCGACCGCGGCACCGATCAGGACGACCACGAGGATGATCGTGCTCATCGCGATCGGCGAGACGTTCAGGTGCTCCTCGGGGTGGTGGCCGACGACCGGCGCCAGCCAGTCGACGATCCAGTCGTTGAGGAGCAGGATGCCGCCGATCGCGGAGAGCGCGGCGAGCACGATGAGCGGAACGGTCATCACCTTCGGCGACTCGTGCGGGTGCGCGTCCTTCTCCCAGCGCTCCCCCCGCCCGTCGACCTCGGGACCGTAGTAGGTCATCACCATCAGCCGGGTCATGTAGAACGCGGTCACCCCGGCGCCGACCAGTCCGCAGAAGCCGGCCAGGAAGTTGACGGAGAACGCGGACTCGATGATCGAGTCCTTCGACCAGAACCCGGAGAACGGCGGGATGCCGAGGATCGCGAGGTAGCCGACCGCGAAGGTCACGAAGGTCACCGGCATCGCCTTGCGGAGCGCGCCGTAGTGCCGCATGTTCACGTCGTCGTTCATGCCGTGCATCACCGAGCCGGCGCCGAGGAACATGTTGGCCTTGAAGAAACCGTGGGTGAGCAGGTGCAGGATCGCGAACGCGTACCCGACCGGGCCGAGGCCGGCGGCGAGGATCATGTAGCCGATCTGGCTCATCGTCGAACCGGCGAGGACCTTCTTGATGTCGTCCTTCGCGCAACCGATGACAGCACCCATGAGGAGCGTGATGCAGCCGATGACGACGACCGCGGTGCGGGCGTCCTCGGTGAGGCTGAAGATGAAGCTCGAGCGGACGATCAGGTAGACGCCGGCGGTCACCATGGTCGCCGCGTGGATCAGGGCGGAGACCGGGGTCGGGCCCTCCATCGCGTCCAGGAGCCAGGTCTGCAGCGGGAACTGCGCCGACTTGCCGCAGGCGGCGAGCAGGAGCAGCAGGCCGATCGCGGTGAGCGTGCCGCTGGGGGCCCGGTCGGCGGCCGCCGAGACGGCGGCGAAGGACGTGGCCCCGAAGGTGACGAAGATCAGCGCCGAGCCCAGCGAGAGGCCGATGTCGCCGACGCGGTTGATCACGAACGCCTTCTTGGCGGCCGCGGCGGCGGACGGCTTGAACTGCCAGAACCCGATCAGCAGGTACGACGCCAGGCCGACGCCCTCCCAGCCCAGGAACACGCCGACGTAGTCGGCCGCCAGGACCAGGACCAGCATCGCCGCGACGAACAGGTTCAGGTAGCCGAAGAACCGGCGCCGGCGCTCGTCGTGCGCCATGTAGCCGATCGAGTAGACGTGGATCAGCCCGCCGACGCCCGTGATGAGGAGCAGGAAGAGCGAGGAGAGCTGGTCGTACAGCAGGTCCATGTTCACCGTGTACTGACCGGCGGTGAACCAGGTCCACAGGTGCTGGGTGTACTGCCGCTCGCTCTCGTCGTGGCCGATCAGCGCGATGAAGAGCACCAGGCTGACCACGAAGGACGCGAGCACCGTCGCGGTGCCGAGCAGGTGGCCCCACTTGTCGGTGCGGCGGCCGCCGAGGAGCAGCACGATCGCGCCGAGCGCGGGCAGCGCGATCACCACCCAGAGCAGGTTGAAGACCCCCTCCGCGGGGGTCGAGTGCACCACCGGAGCGGCGTGCAGCAGGACGTCGTTTACGGGCGCCATGGCGATGTTCGTCATCCCCTCAGTACTTCAGCAGGCTCGCGTCGTCGACCGAGGCCGAGCGTCGGGTACGGAAGATCGTCATGATGATCGCCAGTCCGACGACCACCTCGGCCGCCGCCACCACCATCACGAAGAACGCGGCGATCTGGCCCTCGAGGTTGCCGTTCGCGCGGGAGAAGGTGACCAGCGCGAGGTTGCTCGCGTTGAGCATCAGCTCCACGCACATGAACACGACGAGCGCGTTGCGGCGGGTCAGCACCCCGACGCTCCCGATCGTGAACAGGATCGCGGACAGGACGATGAACGGAGTGACCGCCATGTCAGTCGTTCCCTTCGATCATGTTCTCGACGTCGGTCGAGATCTCCGGGACGGACTTGACCGTGCCGCGGGCGGCGAGCACCCGCGAGATCGAGGCCTCGGCGGCGGTGCCGTCGGGCAGGAGGGCCGGGGTGTCGACCGCGTTGTGGCGGGCGAAGACGCCCGGTGGCGGCAGCGGACCCAGGTGCAGGCCGCTGTCGGCGTAGTCGCGGAGCCGCTGGGCGGCGAGGTCGGCCTGCGAGGGCTTCGGGGTGAGCCGCTCGCGGTGCGCCAGCACCATCGCGCCGAGCGCGGCGGTGATCAGCAGCGCCGAGGTCACCTCGAAGGCGAACACGTACTTGGTGAACAGGATCTGGGCGACGGCCGGGATGTTCCCGTCCTTGTTCGCCGAGTCGAGCCCGATCGCCGTGCCGAAGGAGACCTGCGCGATGCCGAGCACCAGGGTCAGGCCGAAGGCCAGCCCGACCAGGATCGAGAACAGCCGCTGCCCGCGGATCGTCTCCACCACGGAGTCCGAGGCGTCGACGCCGACGAGCATGACGACGAACAGGAACAGCATCAGGATCGCGCCGGTGTAGACGATGATCTGCACCGCGAACAGGAACGGCGCGTCCTGGACGAGGTAGAGGACCGACAGCGACAGCATCACCACGGCGAGCAGCAGGGCCGCGTGCACGGCCTTGCGGACGACCAGCATGCCGAGCGCGGCGGCCACCATGATCGGGGCGAGGATCCAGAAAGCGACCACGGTCAGGCCTCCTCGGTCGTCTCGGCCGGCTTGTGCAGGTTGCCGCGGTAGTAGTCGCCCTCGTCGTTGCCGAGGCGCATCGGGTGCGGCGGCTGCTCCATGCCCGGCAGCAGCGGGGCGAGCAGGTCGGACTTCTCGTAGATCAGGCTCTCCCGCGAGGTGTCCGCGAGCTCGTACTCGTTGGTCATCGTGAGCGCGCGCGTCGGGCAGGCCTCGAT
Source organism: Marmoricola sp. RAF53 (assembly GCF_052114005.1). Lineage (NCBI taxonomy): Bacteria > Bacillati > Actinomycetota > Actinomycetes > Propionibacteriales > Nocardioidaceae > Marmoricola > Marmoricola sp. RAF53. The sequence goes on from NZ_JBFRDX010000007.1 coordinate 88,971, forward strand.
GCAGAGCCCGCACAGGATGCAGCGCAGGTAGTTGATCTGGTACACGCGGCCGTAGCGCTCACCGGGGCTGTACCGCTCGTCCTCGGTGTTGCTGTCGCCCTCGACGTAGATCGCGTCCGCCGGGCAGGCCCACGCGCACAGCTCGCAGCCGACGCACTTCTCCAGGCCGTCCGGCCAGCGGTTGAGTTGGTGCCGGCCGTGGAACCGGGGCGCCGTCGGCATCTTCTCGAACGGGTACTGCTCGGTGACGACCTTGCGGAACATCGTCCGGAAGGTGACGCCGAACCCGGCTACCGGGTCCCAGAACTGCTCCTTGAGCGATGCCATCAGCTTCCTTCCCCGCTCGTGGTGACCGCGGTGCTCGTGTTCCAGGTCGTCGCCGCCGACATCGGCGGGACCGGGTAGCCGCCGGCGAACGCGTCGAACTCCTCCTCGGCCCCGGGCTCCTCGACCTCGTCGGTCTTCTCGCCGACGAAGAAGAGCAGCAGGGCGAGGCCGGCCAGCACGCCGATGGCGGCGTACAGGTAGCCGCGGTCGAAACCGCCGTTGAGGTTGATCGTGCGGATGACGGCGACGGCGATGGTCCAGATGATCGAGATCGGGATCAGCCGCTTCCAGCCGAAGTGCATGAACTGGTCGTAGCGCAGTCGCGGGAGCGAGCCGCGCAGCCAGATGAAGATGAAGATGAAGAACAGGACCTTGCCCATGAACCAGACGAAGGGCCAGTAGCCGCTGTTCGCGCCCGCCCAGAACTCGTCGATCCAGAACGGCGCCGCCCAGCCGCCGAGGAACAGCGTCGTCGCCAGCGCCGAGACCGTCGCCATGTTGATGTACTCGGCGAGGAAGAACAGCGCGAACTTCAGCGACGAGTACTCGGTGTGGAAGCCGCCGACGAGCTCGCCCTCGGCCTCGGGGAGGTCGAACGGCGCCCGGTTGGTCTCGCCGACCATCGAGATCACGTAGATCACGAACGACGGCGCCAGGATCAGGCCGAACCAGAACTTGTCCTGCGCGGCGACGATCTCGGAGGTCGACATCGAGCCGGCGTACAGGAAGACCGCGACGAGGGCGAGGCCCATCGAGACCTCGTAGGAGATCATCTGGGCACTCGAGCGCAGGCCGCCGAGCAGCGAGTACGTCGACCCCGAGGACCAGCCGCCGAGGACGATGCCGTAGATGCCGACCGAGGCGATCGCCATCACGAAGAGCACCGCGACGGGCATGTCGGTGAGCTGCAGCGGGGTCTCCACGCCGAACATGTCGACGACCGGGCCGAACGGGATCACCGAGAAGGTGAGGAACGCGGGGATGACCGCGATCACCGGCGCGAGGAAGTAGACCCACTTGTCGGCCGCCTTGGGGAGGATGTCCTCCTTCAGGGCGAGCTTCACGCCGTCGGCGAGGCTCTGCAGCAGGCCGAACGGGCCGTTCACGTTGGGGCCGATGCGGTGCTGCATCCGGGCCACCACGCGACGCTCCCACCAGATGTTGAACAGGGTGAGCAGCACCAGGATCAGGAAGATCGCGACGGCCTTGATGATGACGATCCAGACCGGGTCGTGCCCGAACGCCGACAGCGTGTCGGAGGTGTCGAGGGGGATCACTTGCTGCCTCCTTCGGTGCCGGCCTTCGCCAGCGTCACCGGCGAGCCGGCCGGTCCGACCAGGTGCCGCACGGAGGCTCCGGGAGCGCTGGCGGGGGCCCAGACGACCCCGTCGGCCAGGTCCGCGACGCCGACCGGGAGCCGGGTGCTGCCGAGCGGGCCGGTGAGGACGACCTCGTCACCCGCGGCCGCGCCGAGGCCCGCGAGGGTCTCCTCGCCGACCAGGACGACGGGACGCCGGGCGGTCGCGCGGAGGAACCCGTCGCCGTCCTGCATCCGGCCGTCGTCGAGGAGCTGCTTCCAGGAGGAGAGCACGAGTCCGCCGCTCACCGCTGGTCGAGGAGCTTGCGCAGCAAGCGTCTCCGAACCGTCCATGGTCGGCCGCTCGCCCTCCCAGGGACCGACCTGCGCCATCTCCGCCGCGGCCTGCTCGGGGGTGCGGATGCCGATCGGGCGGCCGCGCTCCTCGGCGATGCCGGCGAGCACGCGCACGTCGGGCAGCGAGAGCGGGTTGTCGAGCACCTTGCCGAAGGACCGGACCCGGCCCTCCCAGTTCACGAACGACCCGGCCTTGTCGGTCACCGGGGCGACCGGCAGGACCACGTCGGCGAGCTCGGTGAACGCCGAGGAGCGGACCTCCAGGGAGACGACGAACGCCTTCGCCAGCGCCTTGCGGAGCTTCTTCGGCAGCCGGCCCTCGGCGGTGACGTCCGCCGGGTCGACGCCGCCGACCACGAGCGCGCGCAGGTCGCCGTCGACGAGCGCCTCCAGGATGCCGGCGCCGTCGAGGCCCTCGGCGTCCGGGACGTCCTCGACGCCCCACGCCGCGGCGAGGTCGACGCGGGCACCGGCGTCGGCGACCGGCCGGCCCCCGGGAAGCAGGTTGGGCAGGCAGCCGGTCTCGAGCGCGCCGCGGTCACCGGCACGGCGCGGCACCCAGGCCAGCCGGGCGCCGGTGGTCTCGGCCAGCCGGAGCGCCGCGGTGAGGGCACCCGGCACGGTCGCGAGCCGCTCGCCGACGAGCACGATGCCGCCGGCGTCGAGCGCGACGTCCCCGTTCTCGGCCACCGCGGCGAGCGCGGCGGCCTCGGTGCCCGGGACGGTCGGCAGCAGGGTGCCGCCCATCTTCCGCAGACCGCGGGTGCTGTGCGAGGCGAGCGAGAAGACCCGGGCCCTGCCGGCCCGGTGGGCCTTGCGCAGGCGCAGGAAGATCGCGCCCGCCTCGTCCTCCGGGTCGAGCCCGGCCAGGACGACGGTGCGGGCCGACTCCAGGTCGGCGTACGTGACTCCCCCGTGACCGGGACCGGTGAGCACGACCGACGAGGCCAGGAACGCGGCCTCCTCAGCCGAGTGCGCGCGGGCCCGGAAGTCGATGTTGTTGGTCCGCACGGTCACCCGGGCGAACTTGCTCCAGGCGTAGGCGTCCTCGGCGGTCAGGCGGCCGCCGGGGAGCAGGCCGACCTTGCGCTTCGCGGCAGCCAGCCCGCGGGCGGCGACGGCGAACGCCTCCGGCCACGAGGCGACGCGCAGCTCGCCGGTCCCTCCGTCTTCCTTGCGGTCCCGCACCAGCGGGTGGGTCAGCCGGTCGTCCTCACGCGGGGCGAGGAACGCGAACCGGTCCTTGTCGGTGATCCACTCCTCGTTGACCTCCGGGTCGTTGCCGGCGAGGCGACGCATCACCTTGCCGCGACGGTGGTCGACGCGGATCGCGGAGCCGCAGGCGTCGTGCTCGGCGACCGACGGGGTCGAGACCAGGTCGAACGGCCGCGAGCGGAACCGGTACGCCGCCGAGGTGAGCGCGCCGACCGGGCAGATCTGGATGGTGTTGCCGGAGAAGTAGGAGAGGAACTCCGCGCCCTCGGCGATGCCGATCTGCTGCTGCGCGCCACGCTCGACCAGGGCGATGAACGGGTCCCCGGCGATCTCGTCGGCGAACCGGGTGCAGCGCTGGCAGACGATGCAGCGCTCGCGGTCCAGCAGCACCTGCGGGGACAGGTTGATCGGCTTCGGGAAGACCCGCTTGGTCTCCTCGAAGCGGGACTCGCCGCGGCCGTTGCTCATCGCCTGGTTCTGCAGCGGGCACTCGCCGCCCTTGTCGCAGACCGGGCAGTCGAGCGGGTGGTTGATGAGCAGGAACTCCATCACGCCCTGCTGCGCCTTGTCGGCCACCGGGCTGGTCGCCTGGGTGTTCACGACCATGCCCTCGGCCACCGGCAGGGTGCAGGAGGCCTGCGGCTTCGGGAAGCCGCGGCCGTTGCCGGCGTCGGGGACGTCGACCAGGCACTGCCGGCAGGCGCCGACGGGGGCGAGCAGGGGATGGTCGCAGAACCGCGGGACCTGGACGCCGATCTCCTCGGCGGCCCGGATCACCAGGGTGTCCTTCGGGACGCTGACCTCGATCCCGTCGATGGTCAGGGTCACCAGGTCGGACTTGACGACCTCACCGGACGACGCGGTCATGCGTTCGCTCCTTCGGCGCTACGGTGCTTCACTGGTTCGCTCCTGCCGTCTCGAACACGGCACTGGCCGCGGGGTCGAACGGGCAGCCGCCGTGCTCCAGGTGGGCCAGGTACTCCTCGCGGAAGTACTGGATCGAGGAGGTGATCGGGCTGGTCGCGCCGTCACCGAGGGCGCAGAAGGAACGGCCCAGGATGTTGTCGCACTGGTCGAGCAGCAGTTCGAGGTCCTCGGCGCTGCCCTGGCCCTTCTCCAGCCGGGCGAGCGTCTGGGTCAGCCACCAGGTGCCCTCGCGGCACGGCGTGCACTTGCCGCAGGACTCGTGCTTGTAGAACTCGGTCCACCGCAGCACCGCGCGGACCACGCAGGTGGTCTCGTCGAAGAGCTGCAGCGCCCGGGTGCCCAGCATCGAGCCGGCCTCGCCGACGCCCTCGAAGTCGAGCGGCACGTCGAGGTGCTCGGCGGTCAGCAGCGGGGTGCTGGAACCGCCCGGGGTCCAGAACTTCAGCTCGCGGCTCAGCCCGTTGCCGGCGTCGCGCATGCCGCCGGCCAGCTCGATCAGCTGGCGCAGGGTGATGCCGAGCGGCGCCTCGTACTGGCCGGGGTTCGCGACGTGGCCGGACAGCGAGAAGATCCCGTAGCCCTTGGACTTCTCGGTGCCCATCGAGGAGAACCAGTCCGGACCGTTGACGATGATGCTCGGCACCGAGGCGATCGACTCGACGTTGTTGATCACCGTCGGGCTGGCGTACAGGCCGGCGACCGCCGGGAACGGCGGCCGCAGCCGGGGCTGACCGCGGCGGCCCTCGAGGGAGTCGAGGAGCGCGGTCTCCTCGCCGCAGATGTACGCGCCGGCGCCGGCGTGCACGACCAGGTCGAGGTCGTAGCCGGAGCCGTGGATGTCCTTGCCGAGGTGGCCGGCCAGGTAGGCCTCCTGGACCGCGCGCTGGAGCCGGCGGATCACGTGCAGCACCTCGCCGCGGACGTAGATGAAGGCCCGGTTGGCGCGGATCGCGTAGGAGCTGATGATGACGCCCTCGACCAGCGTGTGCGGGCTGGCCATCATCAGCGGGATGTCCTTGCAGGTCCCCGGCTCGGACTCGTCGGCGTTGACGACGAGGTACTTCGGGTTCGGGTTGTCCTGCGGGATGAAGCTCCACTTCATGCCCGTCGGGAAGCCGGCGCCGCCGCGTCCGCGCAGACCGGAGTCCTTCACCGCGGTGATGACGTCGTCCGGGGCCATCCCGAGCGCCTTCTTCACGCCCGCGTAGCCGCCCCGGGCCTCGTACGACGCCAGCGTCCAGGAGCGGTCCTGGTCCCAGTTGTCGGTGAGGACCGGGGTCAGGACGCTGTTGTCCGGTGCCGTCGTCACTTGCCCTCCTGCGCCTTCGGAGCGGTCCAGTCGTTCTCGCGGGCGAGCTTGAGGCCCACCAGCGACGCCGGGCCCGCGCTCGGGCCCTCGTCGGCGAGGTCGTCGGTGAAGCCGGCGAGCACCCGCTCGGCCTCGCGCCAGGTGACCAGCTTCGGCCCGCGGGTGGAGCGGACCTCCTTGCCGGCGCGGAGGTCGTCGACGACCTGGACGGCGGACTCGGGCGTCTGGTTGTCGAGGAACTCCCAGTTGACCATCACCACCGGGGCGTAGTCGCAGGCCGCGTTGCACTCGACGTGCTCCAGGGAGATGGTCGCGTCGTCCCCTGGTCTTTCTTCGGCGGTCTCGTCGTTGCCGACGTCGAGGTGGTCCTTGAGCCGCTGGAAGATCAGGTCGCCGCCCATCACCGCGCACAGCGTGTTGGTGCAGACGCCGACGTGGTAGTCGCCGACCTGGCGCCGCTTGTACATCGTGTAGAAGGTCGCGACACCGCTGACCTCGGCCGGGGTGATCTCCAGGATCTCCGCGCACGCCTGGATGCCGGCGGCGGTGATCCGGCCCTCGGCGGACTGCACCAGGTGCAGCATCGGGAGCAGCCCGGAGCGCTTGTGCGGGTAACGGGCCGCTATCTCGCGAAGCTCGTCCCTCGTCTTCTGGTCGATCAACGGTCCACCCCACCCATCACAGGATCGATCGACGCGATCGCGACGATGACGTCGGCCACCTGGCCGCCTTCGCTCATCACCGAGGTCGCCTGCAGGTTCGTGAACGACGGGTCGCGGAAGTGCGCCCGGAACGGTCGCGTGCCGCCGTCGGAGACGACGTGGGCCCCGAGCTCGCCGCGCGGCGACTCGATCGGCACGTAGGCCTGGCCGGCCGGGACCCGGAAGCCCTCGGTGACCAGCTTGAAGTGGTGGATCAGGCCCTCCATGGACTCGCCCATGATGTGCTTGATGTGGTCGAGGCTGTTGCCCATGCCGTCGCTGCCGATCGCGAGCTGGCTGGGCCAGGCGATCTTCTTGTCGGCGACCATCACCGGGGCGCCCTCGAGGCCGGCGAGGCGCTCGACGCACTGCTCGACGATCTTGAGGGACTCCCACATCTCGTTGAGCCGGACCCGGAAGCGGCCGTAGGCGTCGGCGGTGTCCCAGGTCTGGACCTCGAAGTCGTAGTCCTCGTAGCCGCAGTAGGGCTGCGACTTGCGCAGGTCCCAGCCGAAGCCGGTCGCGCGCAGCGGCGGTCCGGTCAGGCCGAGGGCCAGGCAGCCGGCGAGGTCGAGGTGACCGACGTTCTCGAGACGGGCCTTGAAGATCGGGTTGGCGTTGCAGAGGTCGGCGTACTCGGGGAGGCGCTTCTTCATCAGCGCCACGAAGTCGCGGATCTCGTCCAGCGCACCTGCCGGCATGTCCTGGGCGACGCCGCCGGGACGGATGAACGCGTGGTTCATCCGCAGGCCGGTGATCAGCTCGAAGAGGTCGAGGACCAGCTCGCGCTCGCGGAAGCCGATCGTCATCACGGTCAGCGCGCCGATCTCCATGCCGCCGGTGGCGATGCAGACCAGGTGCGAGGAGATCCGGTTCAGCTCCATGAGCAGGACCCGCATGACCTGGGCCTTCTCGGGGATCTCGTCCTCGATGTCGAGCAGCCGCTCGACGCCGAGCACGTAGGTGGCCTCGTTGTAGAACGGCGACAGGTAGTCCATCCGGGTGCAGAACGTGACGCCCTGCGTCCAGGAGCGGTACTCCATGTTCTTCTCGATGCCGGTGTGCAGGTAGCCGATGCCGCAGCGGGCCTCGGTGACCGTCTCGCCCTCGAGCTCGAGGATCAGCCGGAGCACGCCGTGCGTCGACGGGTGCTGCGGGCCCATGTTGACCACGACCTTGTCGTCGTGGTCCTCGGCGATGCCCGAGACGACGGAGTCCCAGTCCTGGCCGGTGACGGTGTAGACCTTGCCCTGCGAGGTCTCGGCCTCGGAGGCGTACGGGTCGTTCGAGGTGGCAGTCATCAGTTGTAGCTCCTCCGCTGGTCCGGCGGCGGGACGGTTCCACCCTTGTACTCCACGGGGATGCCGCCGAGCGGGTAGTCCTTGCGCTGCGGGTGGCCCGGCCAGTCGTCGGGCATCTGGATCCGGGTCAGGGCCGGGTGGCCGTCGAAGACGATCCCGAAGAAGTCGAACGTCTCGCGCTCGTGCCAGTCCGCGGTCGGGTACGTCGCGCACACGCTGGGGATGTGCGGGTCGGCGTCCGGGGCGGTGACCTCGAGCCGGATCCGGCGGTTATGGGTCATCGAGAGCAGGTGGTAGACCGCGTGCAGCTCGCGCCCGGTGTCACCGGGGTAGTGCACGCCGCTCACGCTCGAGCAGAACTCGAAGCGCAGCTTGGCGTCGTCGCGGAGGACCTTGACCGTGGCCAGGAGGTCCTCGCGGCGGACGAAGAACGTGATCTCGCCGCGGTGGACGACGACCTTCTCGACGGCCGTCTCGACCCCGGCGTCGCGGGTCGCGGTGGCGAGCGCGGTGGCGACGTCGTCCATCCAGCCGCCGTACGGCGGGGTGCTGGCGCCGGGGAGCTCGACGTTGCGGACGAGCCCGCCGTAGCCCGAGGTGTCACCGCTGTCCTGGACGCCGAACATGCCGTGCCGCTGGCCGATCACCTCGCTGCTGGCACCGGCCTCCTGGGCCTGCTGCGACGCCACCACCTCGTGCGACGGGTCCTGGGTCTCGCTCATCGGAGAAGGCCCTTCATCTGGCTGGTCGGCAGGGCCTGCAGCGCGGCGGCCTCCTCGGCCGCGATCTCGTCGCGGCGGTTCTTGCCGAGCTTGGTGTTCTGGACCTGGTCGTGCAGCTTGAGGATGGCGTCGATCAGCATCTCCGGCCGCGGCGGACAGCCGGGCAGGTACATGTCGACGGGCACGACGTGGTCGACGCCCTGGACGACGGCGTAGTTGTTGAACATGCCGCCGGAGGAGGCGCAGACGCCCATCGCCAGCACCCACTTGGGCTCCGGCATCTGGTCGTAGATCTGGCGCAGGACCGGGGCCATCTTCTGGCTGACCCGGCCGGCCACGATCATCAGGTCGGCCTGGCGCGGGCTGGCGCGGAAGACCTCCATGCCGAAGCGGGCGAGGTCGTACTTCGGCCCGCCGGTGGTCATCATCTCGATCGCGCAGCAGGCGAGGCCGAACGTGGCCGGCCAGAACGACGCCTTGCGCATGTAGCCGGCGACCCCCTCGACGGTGGTCAGCAGGACGCCGGACGGAAGCTTCTCTTCAATACCCACGGTTCAGATCTCTCTCAGTCCCAGTCGAGCCCGCCGCGTCGCCACACGTAGATGTAGGCGACGAAGACCGGGACGATGAACAGCACCATCTCCACCAGCGCGAACGTGCCCATCGCGTCGAACGCGACCGCGATCGGGTAGAGGAAGACGATCTCGATGTCGAAGACGATGAAGAGCATCGCGGTGATGTAGTACCGGACCGGGAATCGGCCGCCGCCCACGGGCTGCGGGGTCGGCTCGATCCCGCACTCGTAGGAATCGAGCTTGGCCCGGTTGTGGCGCTTCGGGCCCACCACGGCACTCATGATCACGGAGAAGACGGCGAACCCGCCCGCCAGGATCAGGAGCGCCAGAACGGGGGTGTAGAGCTCCATCCCTCACCTTCCTGCTGAAGTCCGCAAGGCTGCTTTGTGCCCTTGTGAACAACTTCACGATCTGTGACCTACGCAGCATAGAGGCGTAGATCACAGAGCGCGACATCGGGGGGTGACGTCTCCGAAACGCCCTCTGACCTGCGTATTTAACGCACGGCGACGTTGTCTAATTCGGGACGCCACGTCTCGCGCTGTGCCCGGCCGAGACCGCGGTCACAGGGGGTGGCAGCGTCAGCCGGCAACCGGCCGCGCGGCCGCGATCCCGTTGCGGAGGTGCACCAGATCCTCGTCCGAGAACAGCCCGCGCGGCATCGCGTAGGTGCACTGCCTCTGGACGCGGTCCCGGAGGACGACGGCGTCCTCGTTCCACCAGATGTCGCCGAAGTCGGCGAGCGACCACTCCTGGACGGCGACCGGGAAGCGGACCACCAGTCCGTTCGGGGTGAATCCGGCGGAGATGGTCGAGCCCGGCGGGAAGAGCCTGGCGCAGCCGTTCCGGGTCGCGCGCAGCCCCCACAGCTCGGCGCCGAGGAAGACGAGGACGAGCGCGAACCAGCGCAGATCGCCGGTGACGGCGACGAGCAGGACGATCGAGACCAGCCCGAGCAGGGACATCCGCAGCCCGCGTCCCGACAGCCGGATCCGGCGGGTCACGGCCGTGCCGACCTTGCGGGCGGTGTCGTCGCCGGCGACGAAGATGCGGGTGAACCGCGGATCGCCGTCAGCGGCGACGCGCGCAGCGGCCGGCCCGGTGATCCGCGCACGCGCCTCCGGAGGACAGAGTCCGACCGGGACGATCCACGCCCGGCTCGGCGCGGTCGGGCTCGGGAAGATGACCATCTCGGTCCTCACGGTCGGCTCACCGAGCTCCGCGTAGGGCCGGGTCGTCGGCAGCGTCCCGCCGCGGAACGCGACCTCGTGCTCGCCGTACGTCGCGGTCACGGTCGCGCCCAGCGGGTAGATCCGCTCGATCCCCGTCCACACGGCGCGCGCCGTGACGACGAAGAGACCGACCAGCATGACCGCTCCGGCGAACGCCCCCTCGAACCAGCTTCCGATCCCGGCACCCATCACCGCGGCCAGGACGATCGCGAAGGCGACCAGCCCGAGGAACCGGCGCGAACGGAGTGTGAAGCGTCGCGTCGCCTTGAGGACCGCCTTCTGCACGCGCTCGTCGACGACGAGCGCGTAGGTGAGCTCTTCGCTCACTTCGTGCCGCGGTGCAGGGCGACGATGCCGCCCGAGAGGTTGCGCCACTCGACGTCGGTCCAGCCGGCCTGCTGGAGGCGGGTGGCGAGGCCGGCCTGGTCGGGCCAGGCGCGGATCGACTCGGCGAGGTAGACGTAGGCGTCCGGCGAGGACGAGACCGCCCGGGCCACCGCGGGGAGCGCCTTCATCAGGTACTCGATGTAGAGCGTCCGGAACGGCGCCCAGGTCGGCGAGCTGAACTCGCAGACCACGATCCGGCCGCCGGGCTTGGTGACCCGGCGCAGCTCACGCAGGCCGGCGTCGGGGTCGACGATGTTGCGCAGGCCGAAGGAGATCGTGACCGCGTCGAAGGTGCCGTCGGCGAACGGGAGCCGGGTGCCGTCGCCGGCCACGAACGGCAGGTGCGGCTTGGCCCGCTTGCCGACCCGGAGCATGCCGACCGAGAAGTCGCACGGGACGACGGTCGCGCCGCGGTCGCGGAACGGCTGGCTCGACGTACCGGTGCCGGCGGCGAGGTCGAGCACGACCTCCCCGGGCTGCGGGTCGACGGCGTCCAGCACGATCTTGCGCCAGCGCCGGTCCTGGCCCATCGAGAGCACGTCGTTGGTGAGGTCGTAGCGGGCGGCGACGTCGTCGAACATCGCCTGAACCTCGGCGGGCTTCTTGTCCAGGTCAGCGCGGGTCACCGGAGAAGCGTACGGGTGACAACCTCCGGGCCCGTCGGTGCGTCTGACTGAGTATGCGAGGGACTCCAGTGCACGATGGTTCGGTGGTGACGCGAGGGAAGCGTGGGGCCGGTGTGGCGATGTTCGCCGTGCTGGTGCTCGCGACGTGCGGACTCGGGTACGGCGTGGCGACGGCGACCGGCAACCTCGGCCACGCCAGCGGGACGGCCACGACGGACGCAGGCGGCCGCACGACGACCCGGGACACCGCGCGGCCGAGCCCGCAGTCCGCGCCGGTCCCGGCACGGCAGCAGGTGCTCCCCGCCGCCGCCCCGCTGCAGCCGCGCCCCGCCGTCCTGCAGCCCGGCGACCACGGCCGGACGGTCCGCGCGCTGCAGGCCCGGCTCCGCCAGGTCGCCTGGTACGCCGGCAAGGTGACCGACGACTACGGGCCCGCGACCACCACCGCGGTCAAGGGCTTCCAGGCCAAGCGCGGCCTGCCCGTGACCGGGTACGTCGACACCACCACGCTGCAGCGCCTGCACGCGATGACCCGCAAGCCCACGAAGGACGAGCTCGCCAACAAGGTCCCGGACGGCACCTGGACCGACGCGCCGCTGGACCCGCGCTGCCGGACCGGACGGGTGCTCTGCATCGACAAGACCAGCCGCACGATCCGCTGGACCGTGGACGGCGAGGTGCAACGCACGATGGCGGTCCGCTTCGGCGCGGCGTACTCGCCGACCCGCGAGGGCGTCTTCCACATCGGCTGGAAGTCCCGCGACCACGTGTCCACGCTCTTCCACAGCTCGATGCCGTACGCGATGTTCTTCAGCGGCGGCCAGGCCGTGCACTACTCCTCCGACTTCGCCGCCCGCGGCTACGCCGGCGCCAGCCACGGCTGCGTCAACGTCCGCGACCACGCCGGCATCCAGTGGCTCTTCGACCAGGTCCAGGTCGGCGACAAGGTCGTCATCTACTGGTCCTGACCCTCCTCCACGGGACCTCGGCTACCAACGCGTAGGCTCCTGCCTCGTGACGAGCACTCAGCGCGCAGCGACCTCTCCCGTCTCCGGACGACTGGTCGCCCGCTCGATGGAGGTCCCGGACCCGGGCCCGCTGCTCGACCTCCTCCCGGAGGACGCGCCGGTCGCCTGGCTGCGCCGCGGCGAGGGCATCGTCGGCTGGGGCGTCGCCGCCTCGATCCGCACCACCGGCCCGGACCGCTTCGCCGAGGCGAACGAGTGGTGGCAGGAGATCGCCGCCGACTCGGTCGTCCGCGACGACGTCGGCGTTCCCGGCAGCGGCATGGTCTGCCTGGGCAGCTTCGGCTTCGCCGACTCCCGGGGCGACAGCGTGCTGATCGTCCCGCGGGTGGTCGTCGGGCGCCGCGGCAACCGCACCTGGGTCACCCTGATCGGCGAGGACGAGCTCTCCCCGGCCCCGGACCTGGTCGTCCAGCCGGTACCGCCGGCACCGGACAACGTCGTCTTCACCGACGGCGAGGTCGACGGCGCCGCCTGGGAGGCGGTCGTCGCCGCGGCGGTCCGCCGGATCAACGACGGCGAGCTCGAGAAGGTCGTGCTGGCTCGCGACCTGATCGCCACCACCGACGCACCGCTCGACGTCCGCTGGCCGCTGCGCCGGCTCGGCGACATCTACGAGATGTGCTGGACCTTCCACGTCGACGGCCTGTTCGGAGCCACCCCCGAGCTGCTGGTCCGGCGCGAGCGCGGCCTGGTCACCTCCCGGGTGCTGGCCGGCACCATCCGGCGTACCGGGGACGACGAGCGCGACCTCGCCCTCGCCGCGACCCTGGCCCGCTCCTCGAAGGACCTCGAGGAGCACGAGTACGCCGTCCGCTCGGTCGCCGACGCGCTCGCCCCGCACTGCTCCTCGATGAACGTCCCCGAGTCGCCGTTCGTGCTGCACCTGCCGAACGTCATGCACCTCGCCACCGACGTCGCCGGCGTCGTCCCGGAGACCGACAGCTCCACCGTCCTCGAGCTCGCCGCGGCGCTGCACCCCTCGGCCGCCGTCGGCGGCACCCCCACCGATGTCGCGGTCGCGATGATCGAGGAGATCGAGGGCATGGACCGCGGCCGGTACGCCGGCCCGGTCGGCTGGATGGACGTCCACGGCGACGGCGAGTTCGGGATCGCGCTCCGCTCGGCGGAGTACGACACCCGGCCGGACGGGACCGGCCGGGTGCGCCTCTTCGCCGGCTGCGGCATCGTCGCCGAGTCGGACCCCAAGTCCGAGCTCGCCGAGGCCCAGGCGAAGTTCGTCCCGGTGCGGGACGCCCTCACCCGCTGACGGACTCCAGGAAGATCCCCTTGCGGCGGATCCCGACGAGCCGGGCCCCGAACTTGGGGGCGTCGGCCGCCCGGTGCGCGAGGACGTCGTACGGGACGGGGCCGAGCAGCTGCTGGCCACCGGCACCGACGGGGCCGTAGAGCACGGTGAAGAGGTCGTCCTCGACGACCGAGAACTCGGCGAACGCGGTGATGTCCCGGCCGGACTTCGCCTGTCCCTGCCAGGAGGTGAAGAAGGCGGTCCGGTTCAGGTTCGTCGCGAGCACCTGGTCGACGTGGCCGGGAGCCAGCAGCGCGGAGTATTTCCGCCCGGCCCGGGTGACCCGCAGCTCGAAGGTCTGCACGTGCCGCGGATCGGGCGCCTTGCCCACCGAGTCGACGAGCGCCGCGAAGTCCTTGGTCACCAGGTCGGGGACGAACTCCTGCTCGACCACGCCGGGCGCCAGGACCGCGGCGTAGGTGAGCTTGCCGTCGATCCGGTACGCCGCGAAGTCGGCGACGTGCCGCCCGTCCGCCGCCGCGCCGGTGGTGACCAGCTCCTCGAACGCGGCCGGGGTGAGCCCGGTGCGCAGCGTCGTGTCCGCGCCCGCGGTGAAGACGCCGGCGAACTCGGGCGCGACGTCGTCCGCGTCGGTCACCTCGATCGAGGTCAGCCCGATCGGGTACGGCGAGGTCCGCATCGCCTCGGCCGCCGCGGTCAGCTCGTCGGCGGACATGCCGGCGACCATGCTGCTGGTGCCGGCACCGTTGTCGAACAGCCCGTAGAACCGGTCCGGGGTGACGACGTTGTTCGACTTCATCGGCTCGCCGACGAGCGGTCGCCAGCTGTCGTGGCCGGTGTCCTGGAACCAGATCTTCGTGGTGTTGTCCCAGCTGTGGGTGCTGGTGAACGTCGGGTGCACGTCGAAGTGGAGGTGCGGCCCGGTGACGTTGCCGACGCACCCCGAGAGCGCCAGCACCGCGCCCCGCGGCACGTAGTCACCGACCCGGACGAAGACCCGGTCGGGCTGCAGGTGGTTGTAGGCGGCGACCGTCTGGTCGAGGTGCCGGACGACGACGATGTTCCCGTTGCCGTAGACCTTGGAATAGTCCTGGCTCACCAGCACCTCCGGGCTGGCGAAGCCGGCCCAGCTCGTGCGCCAGTGGTCGGACTCGACGGCGATCACCTGGCCACCGCGGGCGGCGCGGACCTCGGTGCCCTCCGGGGCGCCGAAGTCGTAGGAGTAGGACTGCGCCTTGCCGTCGGCGGTGTCGTGGCCGTGAACCGGGTCGTCCCAGTTCCCGTTGCCGAGGTTCCAGTCGTCGTCGGGCGAGAAGGGCAGGCGGTAGTAGGTGCCGAGGCCGTCCGGGGACGGTCCGAGCAGGTCAGCAGCGGTCATGTCGACTCCTGGGAGGGAGGGCCCGTGCGGGCCGGAGGCGGTTGTCGCTCCTCAGGAGTCCGTCCACCGGCCGCTGATACCGCGCCACGGGCATAGGTTCTCTCTCATGAGCACCCTCGCCCTCACCGGATCCACCGGCCAGCTCGGCGGCCTGGTCGCCCGTGCCCTGGCCGACCTGTCCCCGCGGCTGATCGTCCGGGACCCGAGCCGGGCACCGGACATCGCGGGCCGCGAGGTCGCGGTGGCCGAGTACGCCGACCACGACGCCGCCGTCGCCGCGCTGACCGGCGTGGACGTGCTGTTCATGGTCTCGGCCGCCGAGCACCCGGAACGCCGGGCCCAGCACCGCACCTTCATCCAGGCTGCCGTCGACGCCGGGGTCGGCCACATCCTCTACACCTCGTTCTTCGGCGCCGGGCCCGACGCCGTCTTCGCCCTCAACCGCGACCACCACGACACCGAGCAGGCGCTCGCGGAGTCCGGGATCGAGCACACCGTGCTGCGCGACAACTTCTACCTCGACGTGCTCCCCTACTTCGCCGACCACGAGGGCGTCATCCGAGGCCCCGCCGGGGAGGGCCGGGTGTCCGCGGTCGCCCGCGCCGACGTCGCCGCTGCGGCCGAGACCATCCTGCGAGCGCCCGAGGAGCACGTCGGCGCCGTCTACGAGCTCACCGGCGCCGAGGCGCTCACGATGGCCGAGATCGCGACGCGCACCGGCCGGGTCCTCGGGCGCGAGCTGCGGTTCGAGAACGAGACCGACGACGAGGCCTACGCCTCCCGGAGGGCGGCGTACCCGGACGCGGAGCAGTGGCAGCTCGACGCCTGGGTGAGCACCTACACGGCGATCCGCGAGGGCGAGCAGGAGCGGCTGACCGACGACGTCCGGCAGCTGACGGGACGCCGGCCGCGGTCGCTGGAGCGGGTGCTGACGGCGTGACCGACGAGTTCCCAGCGCCGAGAAATTCTGACCCGTCGATGTCTGGCGCAAATCGTCCGGAACGCGCACGATGTCCGTGGAGCGCCCGGATGGGCCGGGCGACGTGGGGAGTTGTCGTGAAGAAGCAGGTACTCGCAGGGGCGCTCGGTCTGGTCGCGCTGCTCGGCGGAACCTTCGCCACCGCGCCGGCGGATGCCGCCGCGCACGGCCGGCACGCGGTCCGCGTCTGCGCCGCATCGTCCACGGCCACGGTCGCGTCGTGCAGCTCGAAGGTGATGGTCAGCGACGCCACCGGCAAGGTGGACGCGTCGGGCACCCCGCCGGCTTCGGCGATGACCCCGGTGCAGCTGCGGGCGGCGTACGGGCTGAACGGGCTGGACGCGACCAGCACGGTCGCCATCGTCGACGCCTACGGCTACACGAACCTGGAGCGGGACCTCGGCACCTACCGCAGCCAGTTCGGCCTGACGCCGTGCACGAAGGCGAACAAGTGCCTGCGGGTGATCGACCAGAACGGCGGCACCAGCCTGCCGCGGATGAACGTCGGCTGGGCCGGTGAGCAGGCGCTCGACGTGGACGCGGTCTCCGCGATCTGCCCGAGCTGCAAGATCGTCGTGGTGCAGGCGAAGTCCGCGTCGATCGTGGACCTCGGCACCGCCGTGAACACGGCCGCCAAGCAGGCCGGCGTGGTCGCGATCAGCAACAGTTACGGCGGCGGCGACCTCGCCGACGCCACCTACGGCAAGTACTACAACCACCCGGGCTTCGCGGTGACCGCCTCGACAGGCGACAACGGCTACCAGGGCGGCAGCTTCCCGGCGTCCTCGGACTACGCGGTCGCGGTCGGCGGGACCTCGCTGGTGATGAGCGGCCTGACCCGGGTCTCGGAGGGCGCCTGGAGCGGTGCCGGCAGCGGCTGCTCGACGGTGAACACCGCCCTCGCCGCGGCCGCGTCGTTCGGCACCGGCTGCGCCAAGCGCGCGATCTCGGACGTCTCGGCGGCGGCGGACCCGAACAAGGGCGGCATGGCCGTCTACTACCCGACGAGCAGCAAGAGCTCGACCTGGGCCCAGGTCGGCGGCACCAGCGAGGCGGCCCCGATCATCGCGTCGGTCTTCGCCCTCGCCGGCGGCGTCCCGGCCGGCGTACAGGCGAACACCATCCCCTACGGCCACGCCGGGTCGCTGCGCGACATCACCTCGGGCACGAACGCGACCAGCTGCCCGACCACCCAGTGGTGCGCCGCCCGCACCGGCTGGGACGGCCCGACCGGGCTCGGCGTCCCGAACGGGGTCGGCGGCTTCTGAGCGGGTTTCGAGACGGTTGCTGCGCAACCTCCTCAACCAGCGAGCCAGAACCATCGAGGGCTCACGACTTCAGCCGCCGCCCTGTCGCGAACACCCGCGCCGACCAGGCGGTCAGGGCCAGGGCGAGCACCCAGACGACGCCGAGCGCGGCGGCGGCCGGGACGTCAGCGGTGCCGAGGAACCCGTAGCGGCCGGCCTGGACGAGCCAGAAGAACGGGTTGAGCTCACTGACCAGCTGCCACCCGGCCGGGAGCTGGGAGACCGGGTAGAAGATCCCGCCCAGGAAGCCCAGCGGCAGCAGCACCAGCGACTCGACCGAGTAGACGTGGTCGAGCGAGCTCGCGTACGCCCCGGCGATGATCCCGACCTGCGCGGCCACCAGCAGCACCGCCGGTGCCACCAGCAGCAGGTAGACCGGCTGGTCGACGCCGAGCCCGGTCAGCGGTACGGCGAACGCCAGCACCGCCAGCGCCACCAGGATGCCGCGCAGCACCGCCGCCAGGGTCAGCGCAGAGAGGATCTCCCACCACCGCAACGGGCTGGCCAGCACACAGTTCAGGTACCGGTCCCGTCGCGCCTCGTAGAGCGAGGTGGTGCCGTTGTAGTAGCCGACGTTCACGATCGCCCGCACCACCAGGCCGGGCACGATGAACTGCCCGTAGCTGACGCCGATGCCCTCGACGTGCCGGGCCAGCACGGTGCCGAAGACGACCACGAAGAGCAGCGTCGACAGCACCGGGCCGACCAGCGCGTACCGCCAGATCCGCAGGTACCGGAGCACCTCGCGCTCCAGCAGCCACCGGAACGGCGGCCGCTCGGCCTCGTAGACGTCGACCCGGGTGGCCGGGTCGAGCAGCACGGTGCTCATGACGCGAGCGCCTGGCTGTAGACGTCGGCGATGCTCGTGGCGGCGTACTGCTCGCGCAGGTGCGTCGCGCTCCCCCGGTCGACGATCCGGCCCGCCCGGATGAGGGCGATCTCGTCGCAGAGCGCCTCCGCCTCCTCCAGGTAGTGCGTGGTCAGCAGGATCGTCGTCCCGGCCTGGTTGAGGGTG
This sequence comes from Marmoricola sp. RAF53, assembly GCF_052114005.1. Classification (NCBI taxonomy): domain Bacteria; kingdom Bacillati; phylum Actinomycetota; class Actinomycetes; order Propionibacteriales; family Nocardioidaceae; genus Marmoricola; species Marmoricola sp. RAF53. The sequence goes on from NZ_JBFRDX010000007.1 coordinate 106,921, forward strand.
CGGACCACCCGCCAGATCTCGGCGCGGAGGTCGACGTCGACCCCGGCGGTGGGCTCGTCGAGGATCAGCAGCCGCGGCCGCGTCACCAGCGCGCGGGCCAGCACCAGCCGGCGCTGCATGCCGCCGGAGAGGTCGAGCGCCGTCTTCCCGGCTTTGCCGGCCAGCCCGAGCAGCTCCAGCGCCTCGTCCGCCCGCCGGGACGCCTCCCGGCGGCCGAGACCGAAGTACCCGCCGTGGTAGACGAGCACCTGCCGGATGGTGAGGAACCGGTCCACGTTGATGTCCTGCTCGGCCAGGCCGACCATCGCCCGCGCCTCCCGGCTGCCGGCGGGGTGACCGAGGACCTCGATCTCCCCCGCCGTCGGCCGGACGAGGTTGCAGACCGAGCCGATCAGCGTCGTCTTGCCGGCTCCGTTCGGCCCGAGCAGGCCGAAGAGCGCGCCCTGCGGGATCTCCAGGTCCAGGCCGTCCAGGGCGGTGAACCCGTCGCCGTACACCTTCCGCAGGCCCCGCACGGCCAGGGCCGGCGGGCGCCCGCGGTGGCGCTCAGGCGCTGCGGCGGACACCGGCCCCGGCCCGGTCGAAGGAGTTGCCGGGACGCGGCAGCCCGTAGTGGTCGCGCAGGGTGACGCCGTCGTACTCCTCGGGGAAGAGACCGCGGGCGCGCAGCTCGGGCAGCACGTGCTCGATGAACGCTTCCAGGCCCGACGGCAGCGCCGCGCCCATCACGTTGAACCCGTCCGCCGCCCCCTGCTCGAACCAGGTGACGAGCGTGTCCACGATCTGCTCCGGCGTCCCGACCACGACGTTGTGGCCCCGGCCGCCGCCGAGCCGGGACAGCACCTGGCGCACGGTCAGCCGCTCCCGGGTCGCCAGCTCGATGATCAGCTCGGACCGGCTGACGAAGCCCTCGCGGCGCGGCCGGTCGATGACGTGCTGCGGAAGCTCCTCGTCGAGCGGCAGCTCGTGCGGCTCGACCTCCAGCACCTTCGCCAGGCCGCCGAGCCCGTACTCCGGGACCCGCAGGTCGTCGAGCTGCTGCGCGAGCGCCCGGGCCTCGGCCTCGGTGCTGCCGATGACCGGCACGATGCCCGGCAGGACGATGACCTGGTCGGGGTTGCGCCCGGCCGCGGTGACCCGCTTCTTCAGGTCGCCGTAGAACTCCTGGGCGTGCTCCAGGGTCTGGCTGGCGGTGAAGATCGCCTCGGCGTAGCGGGCCGCGAAGTCACGACCCGCGTCCGAGGCCCCGGCCTGGACGAGCAGCGGGTAGCCCTGCGGGGACCGGCTGATGTTGAGCCCACCCGCCACCCGGAAGTGCTTGCCCGTGTGGTCCACCGGCCGGATCAGCGACGGGTCCGCCCAGCGGCCGGACTCCTTGTCGCCGAGGAACGCGTCGTCGTCCCAGGAGTCCCAGAGCTTCTGCACGACGTCGAGGAACTCGTCGGCGCGCTCGTAGCGGTCGGCGTGCAGCGGGCGCTCGTCGAGCCCGAAGTTCGCCGCCTCCTCCTCGGTGGCCGAGGTGACGATGTTCCAGCCGACCCGGCCGCCGCTGACGTGGTCGACCGAGGCCAGCCTGCGGGCCAGGTTGTACGGGCTGTTGTACGTCGTCGACACGGTCGCGATCAGGCCGATGTGCTCGGTGACCGCGGCCAGCGCGGTGAGCAGCGTGAGCGGCTCCAGCTGGCCGGGGCTCCGGAACTCGCCGGTGCCCTGCAGGACCGGGCCGTCGGCCAGGAACAGCGAGTCGAACCGGGCCGACTCGGCGAGCCGGGCCAGGTCGATCCAGTGCGCCAGGTCGAAGTCGGCGTAGGGGTTGGACTCGGGCAGCCGCCAGGCGGCTTCGTGGTGACCGGCCTCCATCAGGAAGGCGTTGAGGTGCAGGCGGCGCGTCATCAGTTCGTCTCCGTCGGGTCGTAGTCGGGGGTGAGCAGGTTGTCGACGACGTTGGCGAAGTCGACCTTCTTGGCGATCTCGCCGGCCTCGAAGAAGTTGTCGGCGAGCTGCTGACCGGCCTGGACGTGGGCGTCGTCGACGTACCCGAGGGTGAACCGCCAGACCGGCTCGCTCGCCGTGGCCTGCTCGAGCGGGATGCCGCTGTCGGTGGCGATCGCCTCGGCGTGCTTGTCCGGGTGGGCGTTGCCCCAGGCGTAGGCCTTGCCGATCCGCTGCAGCAGGTCGGTCAGCGCGGCCCGGCGGACCTTGTCGTCCAACGACTTCGACGAGCCGACGTAGTACTGGCTGCCGGGGTCGACCGGGGGCACGCCGGGGACGAGCACCTTCGCGCCCTTCTGGAGGGCGAACTCGCCCTGCGGGTTCCAGATCGACCAGGCGTCGACCTTGCCGCTGTCGAACGCCGCGGCGCCGGACTTCGGGTCCAGGTAGACGATCTTGACGTCCTGCGGGGTCAGGCCCTCGGCCTTCAGGGCGTTGAGGAGCAGGCCGTGGGCGGAGCTGCCCTGCGGGACCGCGATCCGCTTGCCCTTCAGGTCCTTCAGCGACTTCGCGGTCGAGCCCTTCGGCACGATGATGTTCTCCAGCGCCTTGTCCGGGGACTCCGGGAGCTCCAGACCGATCACCTTGAAGCCGAGGTCCTTGGCGGCGCCGGCGATCGGCGGCACCGAGCCGACCATGCCGAGGTCGATGTCGCCGGTGCTCGCGGCGGCGACCAACGGCGGGCCGTACTCGAACTTCGCGAACTTGATCTTGTACGACGCGTCGTCGAACGCGCCGGACGTGGCCGCGAGCGTCTTGATGCCGTCGCTCTGCTCGCCGACGGTGAAGGTGAGCTTCTTCCACTCCGGGTGGGCGCCGTCAGCGGCACCGCCGACCTTCGCGTCTCCGCCGCTGCTGCCGCAGGCGACCAGCGCCAGCGAGAGGGCGGCGGTGCCGGCTGCGGCGACGAGGCGGGTGAACCTTCGGGACATGGTGATTCCTTCTTTCGGGGTGGAACGGGCGTGCGGGGACGCACGACCGGGAGGGGTGTGGGGTGGTGGTGCCGGTGATCAGCGACGCCCGGCGAGGCCGAGGTCGGCGAGCAGCTGCCCGCGGAGGTCCTCGCGGGCCTGGCTGGAGCGGCGGTCCTCGGCGGAGAGCGTGACCGGGTAGGCGCTGCCGATCCGGCCCTCGCGCATGACCAGGATCCGGTCGGCCAGCGCGATCGCCTCCGCGACGTCGTGGGTGACCAGGAGCATCGCCGCGCCGTGCCGCTGGTGCAGGCGGCGTACGAGGTCGTGCATGTGCAGCCGGGTGATCGCGTCCAGCGCGGAGAAGGGCTCGTCCAGCAGCACCAGGTCGGGCTCGGTGACCAGCGCCCGGGCCAGCGCGACCCGCTGGGCCTCACCGCCGCTGAGCGTCTTCGGCCAGGCGTTGGCGCGGTCGGCCAGGCCGACCTCGCCGAGGACGTCGAGAGCGCGCTCCTTCACGCCGTCGCCGCGCAGACCGATGGTGACGTTGCGCCAGACCTTCTGCCAGGGCAGCAGCCGGTCGGCCTGGAAGACGACCGCACGTTCGGTCGGGACCTCGACCACGCCGCCGTCGGGGCGGTCGAGGCCGGCGAGCAGCCGCAGCAGCGTGCTCTTGCCGCATCCGGACGGGCCGAGCAGGACCACGAACTCGCCGCGGGCGATCGCCAGGTCGAGCGCGTGCAGGACCGTCCGGTCACCGAACCGGCGCTCGACGTCGTGGGCCTCGACGGCGAGGTCGGCCGGATTCGCGCCCAGGGTCGGACTGAGAGTCGCGGTCGTCATGACGCCTCGTATCCCGGACGCCAGGCGAGCAGCACCCGCTCCAGCACCCGCACGAACTGGTCGGCCAGCAGGCCGAGGACTGCGTAGATCACCAGGCCGAAGAAGATCTGGTCGGTCTGCTGGTAGGTCTGCGCCCGGTTGATCAGGAAGCCGATGCCCTGGTCGACGTTGACCAGCTCGGCGGCCACCAGGCCGAGGACGCTGTAGGCGAGGGCGAACCGGAGCCCGACGAGGAATCCGGGCATCGCGCCCGGCAGCAGCACCCGGGACACCTGCCGCCACCGGCTCGCGCCGGCCGACCGCGCCATCTCGACGAGACGCTGGTCGACGCCGCGGATCGCGGAGAACAGGTTGAGGTACATCGGCACCGCGGCGCCGAAGGAGATCAGCAGCACCTTGGTGGTCTCGTCGATGCCGAACCAGACGATCATCAGCGGCAGGATCGCCAGCAGCGGGATCGTGTGCAGGATCTGGAAGACGCCGTTGAAGACGTACTCCCCGCTGCGCAGCAGGCCGCCGAGGATGCCGGCCGTGACGCCGACGGCGAGGCCGAGCGCGAGACCGGCTCCCGCACGGCCCAGCGAGGTGAGGAGGCTCGGCACCAGCTCGCCGCGCTGGTAGAGCTCGTAGCCCGCGTGCAGCACCGTGCTCGGCGCCGGCGCGACCGTCTCCGGCAGCCAGCCGAGCCGGCTGGCCGCCTCCCAGAGGATCAGCAGCAGCACCGGCGTGGTGTAGATCCCCAGCGGCCAGCGGAAGAGCTCCACGACCCGGCGCACCCGGGAGGATGACGGCGCCGGGGCGACGAAGCGCTCCCGCTGGATCGGGCGGGGTGGCACGTGGGCCGGACTGTGCGCGGTGGTGTTCTCGAGGACCAGGCTCATGCGGCGGCGCTCCGCTCCGGCACGGCCGAGTAGTGCGAGGAGTCGCCCAGCAGCGCCCGGCTGCGCTGCCCGGTCACGGAGACCGGGACGTCGCCGGAGACGGTGATCCGGCTGAGCCTGCGCGGCTGGTCGTCGTAGTTGTCGATCGCGTAGTGCTGGGTGATCCGGTTGTCGAACACCAGCAGCTGCCCGGGCTGCCACGACCAGCGGAGCACGTGCTCGGGCTTGGTGACGTGCGCCTGCAGCAGCCGGAGCACGTCGCGGGACTCGGTCGTCGAGAGCCCTTCGATGCCGCGGACGAAGCCGCCGATGAAGAGCCCGCGCTCGCCGGTCTCGGGGTGGACCCGGACGACCGGGTGGACGCTCTCGTACGGCGTCGACTCGAACGTCTCCCGGTACGCCGCCTCGGCCGTCCTGCGGGGTCGCGGCTCGGCGTAGTCGTAGACGTTGGTGTGCACCGCCCAGAGGGTGTCCGCGAAGGCGCGCAGCGGCTCCGGCAGGCTCGCGTACGCGGCAGCGCTGCTGGCGATCAGCGTCTCGCCGCCGTACGGCGGGATCACGATCGAGCGCAGCGTGCTGATCGCCGGCGGGTTCACCACGAAGGTCACGTCGGTGTGCCACTCGTTGGCCTTGTTGATGTCGCTGTCGACGTCGAGGACGTTCGGTGTCTCGCCGCCGGGGACCGTCGGGTGGGCGGTCGTCAGCTCGCCGAAGCGGGCCGCGAAGCGCTCCTGCCCGGCGGCGTCGAGCCCGGGGGCGTCGAGGACGAGCGCCTTGTGCTCGCCGAGCGCGTCGCGGAGGAAGGCGACGGTGTCGTCGCTGAGGTCGGCCGCCGGGTCGATGCCGTGGACGCGGGCGCCGATGTGGGCGGTGATCTTCTGGAGGCTGGTCTTGTCGAGAGAGGTGGACATGGTTCTGCTCCTGGTTGTCAGGTTCCGAGAGGGACAACCGAGCCGTGGCGCCTCGCCGCGCAGGGGGCGGGACGGCTCAGGTGGAGCTCACCGACACGACGCGCTGGTGACCCGCATGAGGTCGACGTGCACGCGGGCGATCAGGTGAACCGAGTTGAAGTTCATAATGTCCAGTAGATTACTGGACTTAAACAACAATGCAAGTCGACCCGCGAGCGACCTGCGTCACACCGTCAGGTCTTCCCCCGCGGCCAGCCGCCGGTAGTCCTGCTCCCGCGGCGCGAGGAACCGGCCGAGATGACCGTCCACGATGCCCAGCCCGGCCTCGCTGTAGACGGCGTCGTGGATCGCGAGCGAGCGCGCGGCGCCGACCTCCCGGGCGTAGTCGATGCACTCGGAGACCTTGAGCCACGGCGCGCTCACCGGCAGCAGCAGCACGTCCGGCGCGGCCGGCAGCACCGTCAGCGCGTCGCCCGGGTGGAAGACCGACCGGCCCTCCGCCTCGATCAGGTAGCCGCTGTTGTCGAAGTGCGGGAGCTCGGGGTGGATCACCGCGTGCTTGACGCCGACGACGGTGACGGCGACCTCGTCCGTCGTACCGAGGGTGAAGCGGTCTCCCGGCTCGACGACCGTGACCCGGTCCGCCAGGGCCGGGTCGGCCTCGCGGATCCGGTCGGCCACCGCGGCGATCGTGCGGATCGGCGCGTCGGTGCGGGCGAGCTGCTCGGGGGTCCAGTGGTCGGGGTGCTCGTGGGTGATCAGCACCGCGGTGGCGCCCTCCAGGGCGTCCGGCGCGGTGAACATCCCGGGGTCGACGACGACGTGCTCCGAACCGGTGACCAGGCTGACGCAGGCGTGCCCGTGCTTGATGATCCGCATGGGTCCAGACTAGGGTCGGGATCCTATTGAACTTCGTTCAAGAAGGAGTGGGGCAATGGCGGACCACGACGTCATCATCATCGGCGCCGGCTTCGGCGGGATGGGCGCGGCGATCAGCCTCAAGCGCCTCGGCTACGGCGCGGAGACCGCGGACATCGCGATCCTCGAGCGCGAGGACGACCTCGGCGGCACCTGGCACGTCAACCACTACCCCGGGCTGGCCGTCGACATCGCCAGCGTGACGTACTCCTACTCCTTCGAGCCGAACCCGCACTGGAAGCACTGGTTCGCGCGCGGCGCCGAGCTCAAGGCGTACGCCGAGCACGTGGCCGACAAGTACGACCTGCGCCGGCACATGCAGTTCGGCGTCCTCGCCGAGGGGGCGCGCTGGGACGAGGAGGCGCAGCACTGGGTGCTCATCACCCGCCCGGTCGGCGGCGGCCGCCGGAAGACCCGCACCGCGCGCTTCCTGATGACCGCGACCGGCTTCCTCTCCCAGCCGAAGCTGCCCGACATCGAGGGCGTCGACGACTTCGCCGGCACCGTCGTCCACACCGCGAAGTGGGACGACGGCGTCGACCTGGACGGCAAGCGGATCGCGGTGATCGGGACCGGCGCCACCGCCGTCCAGCTGATCCCGGAGATCGCCCGCCGGGCCGCGCACCTCACCGTCTTCCAGCGCACCCCGATCTGGGTCACGCCCAAGACCGACTTCCGGATCCCCGGGCCCGTGCAGTCGCTCTTCGCCGCCCAGCCCTGGACGCAACGTGCCGCGCGCCGGGTCAACAGCGCCTGGTTGGAAGCGATGATGGTCACCGCGGTGCTGCACTACAAGCAGGCCAAGGTGCTCAACCAGGGCGCCGCGGCGCTCGCGAAGGCGCACCTGCGCCGGCAGGTCCGCGACCCGGAGACCCGGCGCAAGCTCACCCCGGACTACAGCTTCGGCTGCAAACGGCCCACGTTCTCCAACGAGTACTACCCGACGTTCAACCGCAGCGACGTCGCCCTGGAGACGACGCCGATCCGCCGGATCACCCCGACCGGCATCGTTACCGCCGACGCCCACGGACGCGAGACCAGCCACGAGATCGACGTACTCGTGCTCGCCACCGGCTTCAACCTCTGGGACACCAACTTCCCGGCGATCGAGGTCATCGGCCGCGACGGCAAGGACCTCGGCAAGTCGTGGCGCACCAACGGCTACCACGCCTTCGAGGGCGTCACCGTGGCCGGCTTCCCGAACTTCATCAGCCTGAACTCGCCCTACTCCTACTCCGGGCTGAGCTACTTCATGACGATCGAGGTGCAGATGCGGCACATCGAACGTCTCTTCACCGAGCTCGGCGAGCGCGCCGCCACGACCTTCGAGGTCACCGCCGAGGCCGACGCGGAGTTCCTCGACCACATGCTGGCCCGGATGGACGACACCGTCTTCAACCAGGGCTCCTGCGGGACCGCGCGCAGCTACTACTACACGAACGAGGGCGACGCCGTGCTGCTGCGGCCGACCTCGTCCGGCAGCGCCCGCCGCGCGGTCGAGGAGTTCCCGCTCGAGGACTACGCCTTCGCCTGACCCTTTGCCCCGGGACCCCGCCAGCAGGCAGGATCACCCGGTGCTCGACGTCCTCGTCTCCGGCCTGGTGACCGGCTACGCGATCGCTGTCCCGGTGGGGGCGGTGGCCGCGCTCATCATCGCGCTCAGCGCCCGGACGTCGTGGAAGGTCGGTGCCGCCGCGGGCCTCGGTGTGGCCACCGTCGACGGCATCTACGCCTTCGTCGCCGTGATCGCCGGCAAGGCGGTCGCGGAGCTGCTCGCGCCGGTCGAGACGCTGCTCCAGATCGTGTCCGTCGTCGCGCTGCTCGCGATCGCGGTCCTCACCCTGCGGCACGCGCTGCGACCGGAGAAGCCGGAGTCCGCGGAGAGCGGCCGCACCTGGACGCCGTTCCGGGCCTGGCTGACCTTCGTCGGGATCACCGCGGTGAACCCGGCCACGGTGATCTACTTCGCCGCCATCGTCGTCGGCGGGACCGTGGACATCGACGGCCCGGCCGAGGGCCTGGTCTTCGTGCTCGCCGCGTTCCTGGCGAGCGCCTCCTGGCAGGTCTTCGTCGCCAGCGTCGGCACCGGCCTCGGCGCCTGGGTCTCCGGCCCCCGCGGCCGCCGCGTCACCGGCATCGTCGCCGCCGTCGTGATCGCCCTCCTCGCGATCAAGCCGCTCTTCTCGGTGTACTGACCGAGCCGGTCAGCCGGTGAGCTCGTGGACGAAGCACCAGCGCCAGGTCTCGCCGGGTTCGGCGGAGCGCATCACCGGGTGGTTCGTCTCGTGGAAGTGCGCGGTGGCGTGCCGGCGCGGCGAGGAGTCGCAGCAGGCGACCTTGCCGCAGACCAGGCAGAGCCGCAGGTGCACCCAGGCGGAGCCCTCGCGGACACAGTCCTCGCACTCCCCCGGCGTCTTCGGCTCGACCGGCGGACGCGGCTTCCGGAGGTCGTCGCAGCCACCCTCGAACGCGATCGGCGTCCCCGCCGAGCGGACCCGCTCCCGCTCCCGCTCGCTGTAGTCGAGCATCGACTCCTCGACGTCGAGCATCGAGAGCACTTCCTCGACCACCTCGTGGGCGACCTGGCCGGTCGACCGGATCTCCAGGACCCGCTTCCGCTCGGCCTCGATCATCACCTGGCGGCGGCGGGCGTAGATCTCGCTCGGCGTCTCGGTCTCCGCCGCGCCGACCCGCTCCCAGGCCGCGTAGTCGCGGCGGCGGACCCGGTCGCGCAGGATCTCGCTGACCTCGTGCGGGTCCTCCTCCTCGATGCAGTCCAGGGCCGCGAGACCGGCCTGCGAGGCCTGGTGCAGCACGTTCGCCCGGGCGAGCGCGTCCGCGGTCGGGTCGGGCGAGGGCACCTTGAGCTTCCGGGCCAGCCAGGGCAGCGACATCCCCTGGAGGAACAGCGTGCCGGCGGTCACGGTGAACGCGATCAGCAGCAGCACCTCGCGGTGGTCGACCGAGGTCGGGATGACGAACGCCGCCGCCAGCGTGACCACGCCGCGCATGCCGGCCCAGCCGAGCAGCAGCGTGTACGTCCACGGCGGCTTGCGGCGCGTGTCCGGGTCGGCGCCCGGGCGGATCAGCAAGTAGCGCGCCGCGAACACCCAGACCAGCCTCAGCACGATCACCGCGAGCAGGGTGCTGCCGCAGATCACCGCGATGTCCCAGCCGCCCAAGTGGTCGGCCGCGGCGTCGACGATGATCGTGCGGGCCTGCAGGCCGATCAGCAGGAAGACCGAACCCTCCAGCAGGAAGGCGATGCTGCGCCAGTTCATCCGCTCGGCGATCCGCGACTGCGCCGTCTGGATCAGCGGTGCCTTGTGCCCGAGCAGCAGCCCGGCGACGACGACCGCGATCACGCCGGAGGCATGGATCTCCTCGGCGGTGATGTACGCCGCGAACGGCGTGATGATCGACAGGCCGCTGTCGAAGACCGGGTCGGTGACGTGCTTGCGGACCAGCCCGATCCCGAGGAAGAACCCGAGGCCGACGAGGACGCCGCCGCCGGCGGCGACCACGAAGTCACCGAGCACCGAGCCCCAGGTGACGACCACCCCCGCCGCCGTCGCCCCGATCGCGGTGTTCAGCGCGACCAGTGCGGTCGCGTCGTTGAAGAGCGACTCGCCCTCCAGGATGGTCACGATCCGGCGCGGGAGGCCGATCCGGCGACCGATCGCGGTGGCGGCGATCGCGTCCGGCGGCGAGACGACCGCGCCGATCGCGAAGGATCCCGCCCAGCCGACGCTCGGCAGCATCGCGTGCACCAGTACGGCGACCCCGACGGTCGTGAAGACCACCAGTCCGACCGAGAGCAGCAGGATCGCGCGCCGGTTGGCGTTGAAGTCCACCAGCGAGGTCTGCAGCGCCGCCGCGTAGAGCAGCGGCGGCAGCAGCCCGAGCAGGACCACCTCCGGGTGCAGCTCGATGTCCGGCACGAACGGCAGGTAGGAGCCCACGATCCCGACGACGATCAGCACCAACGGTGCGGAGAGGTCGAGCCGTGAGCAGACAGCGGTGGTCGCCAGCACGGTGGCGACCAGGGCGACGAGGGTGACGACGAGGTCCACGCGACGATTATCCGGGGCGCCGGTCGCGCGGCCGTCCCGCCATCCGGGTGCTGGCGGTCAGCTCGTCCCGGTCAGTCATCCAGCCGTGTCCCCGGCTGCTTCCCCGGCTGCCTCTCGGCTCGGGTCGCCGAGCAGCGGTGGTGGCGCGAAGAAGTCCCAGGCGCGGAAGAGCACCGCGTGCTCCACCCCGAGCCGCTTGCCGCCCATCGCCGCCACCATCGGCAGGATCACCGCCGGCGGCGGGTGTCCCTCGATCGCGCCGAGGTACTCCCCGTGCGCCTCCAGCGACGCCACTCCGCGGCGGAGCGGTTCGCCGGTGACGTCCACACCGTGGGTCGGCCGGGTGTGCCCTCCCACCAGGAGCCAGCGCACCCGGTGCGGCGGGTGGCCCTCGTCGACCAGGTCGGGGAAGACCCACGGGTTGTCGGCGTCCCGGACGGCGTCCACGGTCGCGAGCCCGGCGACCCGGTGGTCGGCCTGGTTGAGCCCGGCGACGAACTCGACCTCCCACGACCCGGTGAGCACCACGTCGGGCTGGTGGGTGCGGATCGCGCGGGCGATGTCGCGGCGCAGCTCCAGGCCGGGCTGCAGGACCCCGTCGGGATGGTGCAGCACCTCCAGGGAGCTCACCCCGACGGCCGCGCACGCGGCCTCCTGCTCGGCGTGGCGGATCCGCGCCGTCTCCTCCGGCGGGTTCGGCATCCCGGCCTCGCCCCGGGTCAGCAGCAGGTACGCGACCTCGGTTCCCTGGGAGGTCCACTTCGCCACCGCGGACGACGTCCCGTACTCGACGTCGTCGGGGTGGGCCACCACGCAGAGGACCTTGCGGAAGTCCTGGTCGGGCAGGGGCGGCAGGCTGCTGGGAGTGTCCGTCGTCTCCATGGCACGACGCTAGCCCTCAGGCTCGGGCGAGGGAACGGATGCGCTCGTCGATCTCACGCCGGTTGTCGCGCCGCACCCGGGCCTCGATCACCTCGATGCCGCCGTTGGGGTGGGCCAGCGCCTGGGCGAGCTCGGCGCGGTCGTGCACCCGCCAGTGCGGGATCCGCAGGCCCGTGCAGAGCGCTTCCAGGTCGACGCCGTGCGGGGTTCCGAACAGCTTGTCGAAGCCCTCGGCGTGCACCGGGTCGCCCTGCTCCAGGGTCGCGAAGATCGATCCGCCGTCGTCGTTGGCGACCACGATCGTCAAGTCCGGGCGCGCCTCGGTGGTGCCGGTGACCAGCCCGGTCAGGTCGTGCAGGAACGTCACGTCGCCGACGTACGCGATCGCCCGGGTGGTGTGCGGCCGGCCGAGCAGCGCGCCGAGGGCGGTCGACAGCGTGCCGTCGATCCCGGCGAGCCCGCGGTTCGCGATCACCAGCCGGCGACCGCCGACCGGGTAGGCACCGGCCATCAGGTCGAGGTCGCGGATCGGGTTGCTGGCCCCGACCAGCAGCAGCCCGTGGTCCGGGACGGCGGCGTGCACCTCCGCCGCCACCTCGTACGGCGTCAGCCCGTCCTCCGCGGCGACCAGCTCGTCGATCCGGCCGCAGAGCCGGTCGTCCGCGCCCTTCCACTCCTCCAGCCACGCGGACCCGTCCGGGTGCGCGACCGTGAACGGCCCGTCGTGCTCGAACGTCACCGGGTGCGGCCGGTCCGACCAGGTGCCGCGCGGCCGGTTCACCACGACCTCGAGCCCGTCGCGGGCGAGCAGCCGCTGCACCGGCCGCGACAGCGTGGGCGTCCCGACGACGACGGCGCGCTCGATCCGAGCGCCGAGGTCGGTACCGAGCAGCAGCCGGTAGCCGCGGATCACGTTCGGCCCGTTGCGGGCACCGCTGGTCGGCTCGGCCAGCAGCGGCCAGCCGGCGTCCTGGGCGAGCACCCGCGCCGACGGACCGGCGTCGTCACCGGCGACCACGACCGTGCGCGGCCCGCTCTCGAGACGGTGCGCCTCGCCGCGCTCCCACGGCTCGTCCTCCGGGAGCACGACGTCGGGCACCCAGCGGCCGTCGGGCACGAGCGGTTCGTCGAGCTGCACGTTGAGGTGCACCGGTCCGCGGACGATGCCGGCCAGGCCCTCGGCGATGTCAGCCGGCTCGACGACGTCGGCCGCGGTGACCACGGCGGGACCGTAGAGGCCGACCTGGTCGGTGGTCTGGTTCGCGATCGTGCCGCGCAGCCGGGCCGGCCGGTCCGCGGTGATCACGACCAGGGGAATGCCGGTGTGCGCGGCCTCGAGCACCGCCGGGTGCAGGTTCGCGGCGGCGGTGCCGGAGGTGGTGACCACGGCGACCGGGCGCCGCGACGTCTTCGCCATGCCGAGCGCGAGGAAGGCGCCGGTGCGCTCGTCGATGCGCGTGTGCAGGTCGACCGCGCCGGCCTCGGCGGCGTCGTGGAGCGCGAAGGACAGCGGCGCGTTCCGCGAGCCGGGTGCGAGCACCACCTGGCGGACGCCGGCGCCGAGCAGCGCCTCCACGACGGCGCGGGCGAGGACGGTGGCGGGCGACGGACTCACGTCAGCGATCCTCCCGCAGCGCCGCGACGGCGGCCAGCCGGGCCTGCCAGTGCGCGATCCGCTCCGGCGGCGCGGACACCGCCGCCTCGACGACCTCCGGCCGCACCACTGGCAGGTGCCCGTCGACCGGGAGCAGCGGCGCGGACGTGGGATCGGAGGCGAGCAGCTGCACGGTCGCCAGCCCGCAGGCGTGCTCCAGGCTCGGCAGCGCCGCGGCAAGAGCGAGCCCGGCGGCGATGCCGACGCTGGTCTCCAACGCACTGCTCACCACCACCGGCAGGCCGATGTCCTCGGCGATCCGCAGGCAGGCCCGGACGCCGCCGAGCGGCTGCACCTTGAGCACGGCGATGTCGGCCGCGGCCAGGTCGCGCACCCGGTAGGGGTCCGCGGCGCGACGGATCGACTCGTCGGCGGCGATCGGGACGTCGACCCGGCGGCGTACGGCGGCGAGGTCCTCGACCGACGGGCTCGGCTGCTCGACGTACTCCAGGCCGCCGGCGGCGCGGTCCAGCAGCGGGATCCGCGCGACCGCCTCCGCGACTGTCCAGCCGCCGTTCGCGTCGACCCGGATCAGGCCGTCCGTGCCGAGTGCGTCGCGGACCGCCTCCAGCCGGGCCTCGTCCTCCGCGACGTCCTGGCCGCGCTCGGCGACCTTGACCTTGGCGGTGCGGCAGCCGTTCGAGGCGAGCACGATCGCCCGGGCACGCTCCGGGTCGCAGGCCGGGACCGTGACGTTGACCGGGATGCTCGTCCGCAGCGGTTCCGGCCAGCCCTCGTCGGCGGCCTCCAGCGCCGCGTCGAGCCAGGGGCGGGCGACGGGGTCGTCGTACTCCAGGAACGGGCTGAACTCCCCCCACCCGGCGTCGCCGCGCAGCAGCATCCCCTCGCGCACGTCGATGCCGCGGAACCGGGTGGTCAGCGGGATCGAGTAGACCAGACCCTCACGCATCCGCGGCCCCCGTCCCTCGTGCAAGAGCCCTGATCGCGACGCGGTCGGGCTTGCCGTTCGGGAGCAGCGGGATCTCCGGGACGACGACGATCTGCCGTGGCGCCCACGCGCGGGGCGTGACGAGGCTGCGGACGTGCTCGAGCGAGGTCGCGCTGCCCGCCGCCATCACCGCAACGACCCGTTCCCCCCACTCGGGGTCGGGCACCCCGACGACCTCGACCCCGAACCCGACGCTGTCGGTCCGGATCATCGACGCGACCGCCTGCGCGGGCACCTTCACGCCGCCGCTGATGATCATGTCGTCGACGCGGCCGTCGATCCGCAGCCGCCCGTCCTCGGCCCAGTGGCCGACATCGTTCGTGACCAGCCAGCCGTCACGGAAGGCAGCCGCGGTCCGCTCCGGCTCGCCGCGGTAGCCGTCGAAGAGCACCGGACCGCGGAGCAGCACGTGACCCTCCGGGTCGATCCTGACCTCGACGCCGTCGAGCGGCACGCCGTCGTACACGCAGCCACCGCAGGTCTCCGACATCCCGTAGGTCTGCACGATCCGCAGGCCGTGGCGTTCGGCCTCGGACCGGACCGGCGGCTGGAGCGGACCACCGCCGACCAGGACCGCGTCGTACTCGCGCAGCTGCCAGAGCCGCTGCTCGGACTTCAACGCGCGCACCAGCTGGGTCGGCACGAGCGAGACGTACCGCCGGTCACCGCCCCCGCCGCGGATCGTCCGGTACAGCACCTGCACGCCCGCCACGTACGTCGGCGGCAGGTTGAGCTCCCAGGTCCCCGGGCCGCCGAGGCGGGCGTGCGTCGCGTCGGCCGAGACGCGCATCGCTTCCCGGGACAGCACCACCTGCTTGGGCTGCCCGGTCGAGCCCGACGTCGCGATCACCAGCGGCTCCGGGTCGGCCGCCGCCTCCCACTCCTCGAGCAGGGCGCGGATCTCCTCCGCCTCCCCCGCCACCGGCCGCAGACTGCTCACGCGATGAATCTAGTGGGAGGTGCGCCTGACAGAATCCGCGCCATGGCTACAGCAGGACAGTGGATCTCCGGCGCCCGCCCGCGCACCCTCCCGGCGGCGGTCGCGCCCGTCCTCGCCGGCACCGGCGCGGCGGCGTACACGCACGACGAGGTCTGGTGGAAGGCCGCGCTGGCGCTGCTGGTCTCGCTGCTGCTCCAGGTCGGCGTGAACTACGCCAACGACTACTCCGACGGCATCCGCGGCACCGACGACGACCGCGTCGGCCCGATGCGCCTGGTCGGTTCCGGCGCCGCCACCCCGGGGGCGGTGAAGGGCGCCGCGTTCACCGCCTTCGGCCTGGCCGCGGTCGTCGGCCTGGTGCTCGCGGCCAGCACGAACTGGTGGCTGGTCGCGGTCGGCGCGCTCAGCATCCTCGCCGCCTGGTTCTACACCGGCGGCAAGAAGCCGTACGGCTACCTCGGCCTCGGCGAGGTCATGGTCTTCGTCTTCTTCGGGCTCGTCGCCGTGCTCGGCACCCAGTACGTCCAGGCCGAGGACGTCACCCTCACCGGACTGTTCGCTGCCGTCGGTGTCGGCGCGCTGGCCTGCGCGATCCTGGTCGCCAACAACCTCCGCGACATCCCCACCGACACCGAGACCGGCAAGAACACCCTCGCCGTCCGGCTCGGCGACGCCCGCACCCGCGCCTTCTACGGCGTCCTCCTGCTCGTCGCCCTCGGCGGCCTGGTCGGGATCACCTCGCAGACCTCGCTCTGGGTCGGCCTCGGCCTGATCGGCTTCGTCCCGCTGGGCCGCGCCGACCAGATCGTCCGCACCCAGAAGGCCGTCGGCCCGGGCCTGATCCCGGTCCTCCAGCTCACCGGCGTGGGCGAGCTCCTGTACGCCGCCGGCATCTTCGCCGGCCTGCTCATCGCCCGCTGAGGTCGTACGCCGGCAGCAGCTCCAGGCAGTGCCCCGCTTCTCTCCTCACGGCACGTGCCGTCGCGGCAAGGTGGTCGCTGGGTCGGCGACCGGTCATCCGTCTGCGGACAGCCGTTCGATCCCGCTCGTCATGCGCCAAGCGTAGGAGTCCGGGCGCACAGGTCGGCGTCCGCGAACGGCGACGAGGTCGCAGCACCGTTCTTGAACACGGATGGTCTGATGGAGAGCGTGGATCGAGCGCGCAGACGACTTGAGGCCGATCGTGTCGAGACGGTCGGGCGTCTGGCGAGCCTGACTGACGACTACGACGGAGTCGTCGCGGCCTCGCGGGACACCAACGCCGATGACGAGCACGATCCCGAAGGAGCAACGATCGCGTTCGAGCGATCGCAGATCGGCGCCCTCGTCCGGCAGGTGCAGCTCCACCTGGTGGAAATCGATGCCGCCACAGCGAGGCTGGATCTCGGCACCTACGGAACATGCGAAAGATGTGGCGAGGCGATCGGCGAGGACCGGCTCGAGGCACGCCCCTTCGCGCGCACCTGTATCCATTGCGCGGAGACAAGGTGACCGCGATCTGACAAGGTCGCACGTGTCACCGGCTGCCGCCCGGGTCCGCGCTTCCCGGAGTGACCGACCCGAGGATCGTCGCCACGACCTCCCGGTCCTCATCGCCGGCGTCCACGACCAGCCGGGCATTCCCGTCGGTCCAGCCGCCCCAGGCAGGCGAGCCGGTCCGTTCGGACCGCCGTACTCCCGGACCGTACGCCGGATCGAACGTCGCCGAACCGAAGAAGCCCACTCCGCCGTCGTACCGGCACGGCGTCGTACCTGGTGGTGCCCAGCGCTCGTAGGAGAACTCGCACCCGGTCATGTCGACGCGCCGCCAGCGCCACGGGACGTCGACCCGGACGCCGCGGTACTCGATCGTCTTCCAGCCGTCGTCCCCGCCTGTCTCGGCCACGACCCTGGCGTGCGGGTACGACGACGGCGGGTAGTCGCCGCGGTCGGTGAACGCCAGGGCGAGTGCGGTCACGAGGACCAGGGCGCTCGCGCAGCCAACGGCGGCGGCAAGGCGCTGAGACGAGCTGGTCACAAGCGTCATGTTCCCTGGGCGCGAGCCCCCGCGCTGGGTTATGCATCATCGGCCGCGCCGGATGAGTGCAGGTGAAAGGCCGCCCACCGGTGGTTGAGGACGACGCCCTGCGCCCACCGATGGTTGAGGAAGACGCCCTGCGCCCACCGGTGGTTGAGGAAGACGCCCTGCGCCCACCGATGGTTGAGGAAAGCGCTCCGCGCCCACCGATGGTTGAGGAAAGCGCTCCGCGCCCACCGGTGGTTGAGGAAGGCGCGCAGCGCCTGTCTCGAAACCCCCGGACAACACCATCTCGCCCCGCGCCAGGTTCCCAGTGCTTCGGCCCGGCGGGCGTCCAGGGAGGCTTCGGAGCCCCAATCCTCGAGCTGAGCGGCGTCGGCGGAGAGCCGGGCGTCGGTCCGACATCCCGAGCGCGGCGGAGAACTCGGTGACACAGAAGTTCGACACCAACGGCGCACCCCCGCCGGCCAGCGGGACCGGAGTGTCACCCCAGGTCGCGGCGAAGTCCGGGTCGGTGACGCTGTGCTGGTCGGCCCACGACACCGCCTGGACGAGCAGGCCGACCTCGGCAGCATCAGCTTCGGCACGAAAGCGGCGCGCAGCAGCGAGTGCCGTTACTGCGTCGAGGGTGCCGGTCGTCATGGGACGAAACGACGGACCGGCACCGACAGTCCCGGTCCCGGATTCGCCTTGCCCACGGGGAAATTCGGGGTGCGCGCCTTCCTCAACCACCGGCAGGCGTCGGCTCCACCCACGCGCCGGTCTCGACGAACCGCCGCAGCGTCTCGTCGTACGGCGCGATGTCCAGGCCCTGCGCGGCCAGCCAGTCGTCGTCGTAGTAGGTGTCGGCGTACCGCTCCCCCGGGTCGCAGAGCAGCGTGACGACCGAGCCGGTCTCACCGGCGGCCTTCATCTCCGCGACCACCCGCAGGGCACCCCACATCGCGGTCCCGGTCGAGCCGCCGACCAGCCGGCCGGTGGTCCGGGAGGTCCAGCGCATCGCCGCGACAGAGGCCGCGTCCGGCACCGAGATCATCCGGTCCACCACCGAGCCCAGGAACGACGGTTCGACGCGGGGGCGGCCGATGCCCTCGATCCGGGACCCGATCCCCGTCTCGAACGACGCGTCCCCGCGCGTCCAGCCCTCGAAGAACGCCGAGTTCTCCGGGTCGACGACGCAGACCTGGGTGTCGTGGCGCCGGTAGCGGACGTAGCGCCCGATCGTGGCCGAGGTGCCGCCGGTCCCGGCGCCGACGACCACCCACGTCGGGACGGGGTGCCGCTCCAGGGAGAGCTGCTCGAAGATCGACTCGGCGATGTTGTTGTTGCCGCGCCAGTCGGTGGCGCGCTCGGCGTAGGTGAACTGGTCCAGGTAGTGCCCGCCGGTCTCGGCGGCGAGCCGGCGCGCCTCGTCGTAGATCGTGCCCGGGTCGTCGACCAGGTGGCAGCGGCCGCCCTGGAACTCGATGAGGGCGATCTTCTCCGGCGACGTGGAGGCGGGCATCACCGCGACGAACGGGAGCCCGAGCAGCCGCGCGAAGTAGGCCTCGGAGACGGCGGTCGACCCCGACGACGCCTCGGTGACGGTGGATCCTTCGTGGATCCAGCCGTTGCAGAGCGCGTACAGGAACAGTGACCGCGCCAGCCGGTGCTTCAGCGAGCCGGTCGGGTGCACCGACTCGTCCTTGAGGTAGAGGTCGATGCCCCACTCCTCGGGGAGGCCGAAGACGTGCAGGTGGGTGTCGGCCGACCGGTTCGCGTCCGCCTCGACCCGGCGTACGGCCTCGTGCAGCCAGGTCCGGTCCACACCGGCCGAAGCCGTCCGGCAGCCGCCGTCGCGCTCGATGTCCATCTCGCTCACCCCGGGCCCCGGGGTCAGTCCAGGTCTTCCTTGGTCTTCATCTCCTGGAACTTCGCGTTGGCGCGCTCGGCACGCTCCTGGACCGACTGCGCCAGCCGCTCCCGGTGGCCGGACAGGAACCTCAGGGAGAGCAGCGAGGAGGCGACGGCCGCGAGCACGAGAGCCCAGATCCAGACCGAGTCCCCCTCGCCGAAGATCGCGCGGGCGGCGACGCCGATGATCACCCAGCAGGTGATGAACAGGGTGATCCGGAGTGCGGTGTAGATCAGGAAGTGCTTCACATCGGCCAGGATATTCCCCCGCCCTCGCTACGCTGGTGGGGTGATCCGCTTCGTCGTGTACCTGCTGCTCCTCGCCGCCGTGCTGTACGGCGTGTTCTGGGCGATCGACCGCAGGAACTCGGGGGGATCCGCGGACCCGGCCCGTCCCCTCCCTCCCGGCCCCAAGGGACCGGACGACGACGAGGCCTTCCTCCGGGATCTCGAGCGCGAACGACGTCGCGGCACCCAGGACCCACCCCCTCCCAGCTCCCAGGAGACCCATGACCACCCTGAGTGACTTCAAGGCCAACACGCTGGACGGACAGGTCCAGGACCTCGGCGAGTACGAGGGGAAGGTCGTCCTCATCGTGAACACGGCGTCGCAGTGCGGTCTCACCCCGCAGTTCGCCGGGCTCGAGACCCTCTACGAGCAGTACGTCGAGCAGGGCCTGGTCGTGCTCGGCTTCCCGTGCAACCAGTTCGCGAAGCAGGACCCGGGTACCGCCGAGGAGATCGGCGACTTCTGCCAGAAGAACTACGGGGTCACCTTCCCGATGTTCGAGAAGATCGACGTCAACGGCGGCGACGCGCACCCGCTCTACCAGTGGCTCCGCTCCGAGAAGGGCGGCCTGATGGGCGACCGGATCAAGTGGAACTTCACCAAGTTCCTGCTCGGCCGCGACGGCAAGGTCGTCAAGCGCTACAGCCCGACCACGACGCCGGAGAAGATCGCCGCCGACATCGAGGCCGCACTCCAGGCCTAGTCGCCTCCCGGTCGTCGAGCCTGTCCTCCCTGGTCGTCGAGCACCCCGCAGGCGAGAGGTCAGGCGTAGCTGTGCTGGCTGCCGCTCCCGAAGAAGAAGTTGATCCCCACGAAGTTGAACCACAGCGTGGCGAGACCGATGAGGGCGACGATCGCGGCGGCGCGGCCCTTCCAGCCTGCCGTCGCGCGCGCGTGCAGGTAGGCGGCGTACACGACCCAGGTGATGAACGCCCAGACCTCCTTGGGGTCCCAGCCCCAGTAGCGGCCCCACGCCGCCTCGGCCCAGATCGGGCCGGTGATGAGGGCCGCGAAGGTCCACACCGGGAACCCGAACGCGGTCGTGCGGTAGGCGAACCGGTCCAGCTGGGGCAGCCCGGGGAGCCGGTCGAGGTAGCCGTCGCCGGTCGCCGGCATCCCGGCCTCCGCGCGCTTGCGGAGGTGCCGGTGCTTGACCAGGTACAGCGCCGAGGCCATCCCGCCGAGGGTGAAGGCGCCGGTCGCGGTGATCGCCGAGATCACGTGGATCACCAACCAGGGGGACTGGAGCGCGTCGCGGAGCTCGACGACCGGGTCGTAGAGCAGCAGCACGTCGGCCATCAGCACGACGACCGAGAACCCGGTCACGACCGGGGAGAGCCAGTCGAGCTCGAACTTCTTGTAGAGCAGCAGGTACCCGAGGACGACCATCATCGTGGCGGTCATCGTGAACTCGTACATGTTGCCCCACGGCACCCGCTCTGCGGCGAGGCCGCGGGCGAGGACGGCGACGACCTGCGCGCCGGCCCCGACGATCGTCAGCACCACCCCGATCCGGGCGAGCCGGGCCCGGCGCGGGTCCTCGGCGGCACGCACCGGCGGTGCGACGGTGATCGTGGTGGAGTCCTCCTCCGCGGCGACCGCTGAGGCCGTTGAGTCCGCGGCGGTCGCGACCACCTCGGCGGCCGCCGAGCGGCCCTTGGCCCACTCGGCGAGGTGCACCAGGAAGGCCGCGAAGTAGAACCCCGCGGCGATCACGATCGCCTGGTTGCTGAGGACCTCGTACTGATCGGTTGTCATGCCTTCTCCTCCAGCTGCTGGACCAGCGCGTCGAGCTCCCCGGCCAGGTCTCCCCCGGCCGAGCGATCGAGGCCGCCCACCTCCACGAGCGTACGGTCTCCGTCGCGGCGCGCGGTGACCCAGATCCGCCGGGGGCGGATGAAGAGCGACCCGAGCAGGCCGAGCAGGGCGAGCACGACGCCCGCGAGCGCCACCCAGCTGCCGGGGTTGTGGCTGACCTGCAGCTTCACGAAGCGGTCGACCCGGTCGAAGGTGATCGAGCCCATCCCGTCGGGCAGGTTCTTGGTCTGACCGAGGGCGAGGTCGACCCGGTACTGCTGGCCGTTCGCCTTCTCGACCGGCTTCAGGCCCTTCTTGTCGAGCGCGTAGACCGACTGCGGGACGCCGCTGTCGAGGCCCAGGTCGCCGGACCACACGTTCATCGACAGGGCCGGGTTCTGCGCGTCCGGGAACGCCGAGAACGGGCCGGTCCCCATCGTGAACGCGTACGTCGGGTAGAACTCGCCCTCGAAGCCGAGCTGGGCCTTGGCCGCCTCCGGCACCTTGATCACGCCGAGCGAGCGGAAGGTGCTGTCCTCGGGGAGGAAGACCACCGAGCCGGAGTAGGCGACGGTGCCGTCGGCGTCGCGGACGGTGACGTGCGGCGCGTAGCCGTGGCCGATCAGGTAGACCTTCGTGCCGTCGATCTTCAGCGGGTGGTTCACCGAGATCCGGGTCTGCTTCTCCGGCGAGGTCGGCGAGGCCTGGTAGTCGAGCCCCGCGGAGAACTTGTGCGCCATCCCGGCCTCGCGGCCCTCGCGGATGAACGTGACGTCGAAGTCCTTGACGGTGAAGAAGAACGGCTTGAGCCGGTCCGGCTGGAAGAGTCCGCCGGGGTCGAAGTCGTCGTACTGGGAGAGCGTGTTGCCGAAGCCGTCGCCGGCGACCACGATCACGCCGCCCTTGTAGCCGAGCAGCGAGCCGAACGCGAAGCCGACGAGCACGATCAGGACGGAGACGTGGAAGAGCAGGTTGCCGGCCTCGCGCAGGTAGCCCTTCTCGGCCGAGACCGAAGCGACCCCGGAACCCGTGTCGACGTCCTTGCGGTAGCCGCGCAACGCCCGTCCAGCCTCAGCCACCACGGCGCCAGGATCAGCGGAAGACTCGAACGCGCGGTGCTCCGGCAGCCGGGCCAGGTTCCGCGGGACCCGCGGCGGCCGCGCCCGCATCGCCTTCCAGTAGACGCGCAGGCGCGGCAGGATGCAGCCCACCAGCGAGATCATCAGCAGGATGTAGATCGCGGAGAACCAGGCCGAGTCGTAGACCGAGAACAGCCCGAGCTTCTCGTAGACCTTGGTCAGCTCCGGGTGCTGGGTCTGCCAGTTGGCGGTGCGGAGCGCGTCCACGCCCTGCTGCGGGATCACCGAGCCGGGCACGGCGCCGAGCGCGAGCAGGAAGAGCAGGATCAGCGCGGTCCGCATCGAGGTGAGCTGGCGCCAGGTCCAGCGCAGCAGCTCCAGGGGGGCGAGCGGCGCCGGGCCGGGGTCGGGCCGCGGGTCCTCGCCGTACGCCGGCGTGCCCTCGGCCGGGCTGCCGGCGGCGTCCTCGGTCCCGGTCGTCATACGGTCGCCTCGTAGCCCGTGATCCAGCCGCGCATGTCGGAGATCAGCGCGTCCCACTGGCCGGTGACCATGAGCAGGCCGACCGCGATCAGCATGATGCCGCCGAGCCGGGTGACCCACTGCTGGTGCCGCCGGACCCAGGCGATGCCGCCGAGCATCCGCCGGTAGGCGAGTGCCGCGACGATGAACGGGAGCCCGAGGCCGAGGCAGTACATCAGGCTGAGGAAGGCGCCGCGGCCGGCGCTGGCCTCCTGGGTCGCCAGCGACAGGATCGCGCCGAGGGTCGGGCCGATGCAGGGCGTCCAGCCGAGGCCGAAGAGGACCCCGAGCAGCGGCGCCGCGGCC
Organism: Marmoricola sp. RAF53; assembly: GCF_052114005.1. Taxonomy (NCBI): domain Bacteria; kingdom Bacillati; phylum Actinomycetota; class Actinomycetes; order Propionibacteriales; family Nocardioidaceae; genus Marmoricola; species Marmoricola sp. RAF53. The sequence goes on from NZ_JBFRDX010000007.1 coordinate 129,778, forward strand.
AGCCCGACGGCCGGCACCCGGTGGAAGCGCCAGTCGCGCTGCATCCACGGGACGGCGCCGAGGAAGGCGATGCCGAGCAGGATGGTGACGCAGCCGAGGACGATCGTGACGGAGTCCTGGTACTCCCACAACCACTCGCCGACCGCCCCGAACAGGGCGCCGTAGGAGACGAAGACGAAGGAGAAGCCGGCGACGAAGAGCAGCGACCCGGCCAGCATCCGGCCGCGCTTCGCCGACTCGAGGTCCGCGCCGGACAGACCGGTCGTGTACGAGAGGTAGCCCGGCAGCAGCGGCACCACGCACGGGCTGAAGAACGACACCAGGCCGGCGACGAGGGCGACCGGGACGGCGAGCAGCAGCGACCCGGTGAGGGCGGTGTCGCGGAACCAGTCGCCGGCGTCGAGCGGGAGGACGGCCAGGGTCATGAGCCGGTCCCGGTGCCGCTGTCCTTGACCACGTCGCTGACGAGGTCGACGAGTGTCTGCGCGCTCGGCACCTCACCGAGGATGCTGGCGGCCACCCGGCCCTGGGCGTCGATGACCACCGTGCTCGGGATGGCGTTCGGGGTCAGGGTGCCGTGGAAGGCGAGCAGGCTGCGGCCGCCCGGGTCGAAGATCGACGGGTACGGCACCTTCCGCTTCTTCTGGAAGGAGAGCGCGTTGTCGCGGCTGTTGTCCCGGGTGTTGATCCCGAGGAACACGACGCCCTGCGGCGCGAGCTCGTTCGCGGCCTTCGCGAGGTCGTCGGCCTCGGCGCGGCACGGCGGGCACCAGGAGCCCCAGACGTTCACGACCACGACCTTGCCGGCGTAGTCGGAGGCGAGGTCGACCTTCGCGCCCTCGAGCGTCTCGCCGGTGACCGCGCCGGGTGTCTTCCGGTCGGCGACCGCGAGCCGGGTGATCACGCCGTTGCCGTCGACGTACCCGCTGCCGCCGTTGCTGCCGACGTCGCTGCCGCAGCCGGCGGCGAGCGCACCGGTCGCCACGAGGGCGGCCAGGAACGCGGCGGTACGACGTCGGGTGCTCACGCGGGTCAGCCGTCGTTGCCGGGGGTGGTGTCCTCGGCAGGGTGGGCGCCGGGGTGCGACCCGGGCTGGGCGGGGAGGTCGTTGGGCTCGGTGAACCCGGTGCCGGAGGAGAACGCCGCGCGGCGCTCCGCCTCGGGGATCATGTCGCCGGCCGGCTCGGAGTAGCCGACCGCGGTCAGCTCGGTGCCGTCGAAGGTGAACGAGGTCAGGCTGCAGAGCGTGCACTGGCGGCGACGCGGGTCGTGCAGGAAGCGGCGCTTCTCGGCGTGCAGCCGGCAGATCCAGATCGGCAGCTGGTGGGAGACGATGAGCGCCTCGTGGCCGTCGGCCGCGTCCCGGGCGTCCTCCACCGCGGCCCACATCCGGGCGGCGACCTGGTGGTACGGCTCGCCCCAGGACGGCTTGAACGGGTTCCAGAGGTGCTTCCAGGTCGACGGCCGCCGGAGCACGCCGTCGCCGACGGAGAACGGCTTGCCCTCGAAGACGTTCTCGGACTCGATGACGCGCTCGTCGGTGACGATCTCGACGCCGCGGACCTTCGCCAGCGGGCCGGCCGTCTGCTGGGCACGCTCGAGCGGGGAGGCGACGACGTGGGTGATGTCCCGGTCGCCGATCCGCTCGGCGACCCGCTCGGCCATCGCCGTGCCGCGGTCGGACAGCACGAAGCCCGGGGCGCGGCCGTAGAGGATGCCCTCGGGGTTGAAGACCTCGCCGTGGCGCAGCAGGTGGACGGTCGTCGTGGTGCTCATCGGTTCCCCTCGGAGGTGGCGGCAGCGGCGGTGGCCGCGGCGGGCAGGGCGTCCAGCACGTGCTGGACAACGCGGTCGTCGTGGGCGGACGAGCAGAACCACGCCTCGAACGCGCTCGGTGGCAGGTAGACGCCCTGGTCGAGCATCGCGTGGAAGAACGCCCCGAACGCGGCCACGTCCTGGGTCTGCGCGGTCGCGTAGTCGCGGACCTCAGGCAGGTCGCCGAAGAAGATCGAGAACATGTTGCCGTTGCTCTGCAGCCGGTACGGCGCCCCGGCGGCGGTGAGCGCCTCGCCGGCGGCCCGCGAGATCGTCGCGGCGACTTCGTCGACGCGGGCGTAGACGGCGTCGTCGGCCAGCCGCAGCGTGGCCAGGCCGGCCGCCGTGGCGACCGGGTTCCCCGAGAGCGTCCCGGCCTGGTAGACCGGGCCCTCCGGGGACAGCATCGCCATCACGTCGGCGCGACCGCCGAAGGCCGCGGCCGGGAAGCCGCCGCCCATCACCTTGCCGAACGTCATCAGGTCCGGCGTCCAGCCCTCGACCGCGCCGTCGGTGCCCCACTGGCCGCTGCGCGAGACCCGGAAGCCGGTCATCACCTCGTCGGAGACGAAGAGCGCGCCGTGCCGCCGGCAGGTCTCGGCGAGGAACGCGTTGAAGCCGGGCTCGGGCGGGACGACGCCCATGTTGCCCGGGGATGCCTCGGTGATGAGGCAGGCGATCGCGTCGCCGTGCTCGGCGAACGCGGCCTCGACGGCGGCCCGGTCGTTGAAGGGCAGCACGATCGTCTGCGCGGCGGCGGAGGCGGGCACGCCCGGCGTGCTGCTGACGCCCAGGGAGGTGCCCAGGGAAGTGCCCAGGGTGGCCAGGCCCGAGCCGGCGCTGGCGAGCAGCGAGTCGACGTGACCGTGGTAGCAGCCGGCGAACTTCACCACCAGGTCGCGGCCGGTGAAGCCGCGGGCCAGCCGGATCGCCGACATGGTCGCCTCGGTGCCCGAGCTGACCAACCGGACCTTGTCGATCGGGGTGCGCGCGACGATCTCCTCGGCCAGCTCGACCTCGGTCGTCGTCGGCGTCCCGTACGACGTCCCGCGGGCGATCGCCGCCTGGACCGCGTCGATGACCTCGGGGTGCGCGTGCCCGAGCAGCATCGGCCCCCACGAGCAGACCAGGTCGACGTAGCGGTTGCCGTCGACGTCGCGCAGCCAGGCGCCGGCACCCGACTCCATGAACCGCGGGGTCCCGCCGACCGCGGCGAACGCACGGACCGGGGAGTTCACGCCTCCCGGGATGACCGTGCGCGCGCGGTCGAACCACTGGGCGGAGCTGTCCGTCGAGAGTCCTGGCACCCCGGCATTCTCCCCGACCGACCCAGGCGGCGACGAATCGCCCCCCGCGCGCCTCCCGCCGTCCGCCCTGAAATTCGGCTAAAGACTTTTTCGGTTTTTCACGACATACTTTGGCGTCCGGTTCGTCTCATCGGTGCGATACCACCCGGTTCGGCCCCTCCCGCTGGCTTGTGGCGCGGTCCGAAATGGGTAGGCGTGACCCCTTCGGGGAATGATCGTTGTCACAGGTATCGCCCGATTTTTCGTAAACGGGCCGATATGAACTGGGAGACTCACCGCATGACCGCACTGTTGAAGAGCCGCAAGAGCAAGGCCGCCACCCTGGTGCCGCTGGCGCTGCTCTCCGCCGCCTGGACCGCCAGCCTCGCCAGCGCGAGCTCGACGGCCTCGGCCGCGCACAGCGACGGGTCCGACCTGCCCGACGGCAGCGCGGTGCCCAGCCAGGCCATCAAGGCCCCGGCGAGCGTGCCGATCCCGGGTGCGATCGCCCCGGCCGTCCCGGACGGCACCGCGGACGCGGTCGTCTCCGGCGCATCGGCCAGCGGCATCCCGGCCGCGGCCCTCTCCGCCTACCAGCGCGGCGCCCAGATCATCGACGCCGCCGACACCACCTGCAACGTTCCGTGGGAGCTCATCGCGGCGATCGGCCGGGTGGAGTCGAACCACGGCCAGTTCGGCGGCAACACCCTCGGCGCCGACGGCGTCAGCAAGCCGGGCGTCTTCGGCCCGCAGCTCAACGGCCAGAACGGCACCCAGGCGATCATGGACACCGACGGTGGCCAGCTCGACCAGGACCCGGTCTACGACCGCGCGGTCGGCCCGATGCAGTTCATCCCGTCGACCTGGTCCTCGGTCAAGGTCGACGCCGACGGCGACGGCCAGCGCAACCCGCAGGACATCGACGACGCGGCGCTCGCCTCCGGCGTGTACCTCTGCTCGGGCACCGACGACCTGTCGGCCCGCGCCGGCCAGGAGGCCGCGGTCTTCCGCTACAACCACAGCCGCCAGTACGTCGACCTGGTCCTGCGGATCATGGAGGCCTACAGCGCCGGCGACTACACCGCGATCCCGTCCGGCACCTACGGCGGCACCGTGTTCTCCCCGAGCTACGCCTCGACGATCGCCTCGCAGCACCAGAAGGCCGTCGCCCGTCCGAAGAAGGGCGCCCCGCAGTCGACCGGCTCCGGCTCGACCGGCAGCACCGGCGGCTCGACCCCGGGCACCGGCACCGAGACCGGTAGCGGCGGCACGCCGTCCGTCCCGGTCAAGCCCACCGACCCGGTCGGCAAGGCGCTGCAGGGCGTCGGCGAGACCGTCGGCGGCGTCGTCCAGGGCGTCACCCAGCCGGTCGCCGAGGTCCTCGGCACGCTGACCGAGGCGCTCGGCTTCTGCAACCAGCAGTTCGCCAGCATCCCGGACCCGCTCGGCCTGCTCGGCCCGGCCAAGGCCAAGTGCGCCGCGAAGGTCCAGGGCATGACCGAGCAGGACGCCGCCGCGGTCATCCCGAACACGCTGCAGACGATCCTCTCCTGGCTGGGTCTGGCGCCCGCCCCGAAGTGATCACGCGGTGATCCACCCCTGACGCAGCACGAAGGCCCCCGGCACGCCGGGGGCCTTCTGCGTCTCCGCGCTCGGGGATCAGCGCTGCAGCAGCGCCGCGGCCTCCAGGGCCCAGTAGGTGAGGACGATGTCCGCGCCGGCCCGGCGGATCGAGGTGAGCGTCTCCAGGATCGCCGGCTCCCGGTCGATCCAGCCGCGCTCCGCGGCCGCCTCGACCATCGCGTACTCCCCCGAGACGTTGTACGCCGCGACCGGGACGTCGACGGCCTGCCGGACCGCGCTGAGCACGTCCAGGTAGCCGAGCGCCGGCTTCACCATCACGATGTCCGCGCCCTCGGCGACGTCGATCTTCGCCTCGCGGACGCCCTCGATCCGGTTGCCCGGGTCCTGCTGGTAGGTCCGCCGGTCCCCGCTGAGCGAGGAGTCGACGGCCTCCCGGAACGGGCCGTAGAACGCCGACGCGTACTTCGCCGAGTAGGCCAGGATTCCGACGCCGGTGTGCTCCTCGGCGTCCAGCGCGTGCCGGATGCTGGCGACCTGGCCGTCCATCATGCCGCTGGGGCTGACCAGGTCGACGCCGGCCGCGGCCTGGGCGAGGGCCATCGCGTCGTACGCCTCCAGGGTGCGGTCGTTGTCGACGCGGCCGTCGCTGTCGAGGACCCCGCAGTGGCCGTGGTCGGTGAACTCGTCCAGGCACAGGTCCGACATCACGGTGAGCTGGTCGCCGACCTCGGCGACCACGTCGGTGATCGCCAGGTTGAGGATGCCGGCCGGGTCGACCGCACCGGACCCGAGCGCGTCCTTGTGCTCCGGGATCCCGAACAGCATCACGCCGCCCAGCCCGGCCGCGACCGCCTCCGCGGCGGTCTTCTTCAACGTCTCCCGGGTGTGCTGGACGACGCCCGGCATCGAGGAGATCGCCACCGGCTCGCCTGCGCCCTCACGGACGAAGATCGGCAGCACGAGCTGGCGCGGCGCGAGGTCGGTCTCGGCGACCAGCCTGCGCAGCGCCGGGGTCCGGCGGAGCCGGCGGGGTCGGACGTCGGGGAAGGCCATGGGCCGAGGCTACTCGGAGGACTACTTCGAGCCGGCCCGGCGGCGCCCCGCCGACTTCCGCTCGGAAGGCTTCGTCACCGGCTGGCCGGCCTCGACGAGCGAGGCGCGACGGGCGGCACCGAAGTCGGCGAGCGCGTCGGCGAGCTCCTCGGCGGACGGCGACGCGGCGAGGACGTCGACCCGCAGGCCGTGCTCCTCGGCGGTCTTCGCCGTCGCCGGACCGATCACCGCGATGATCGTCGAGGCGTGCGGCTTGCCGGCGATGCCGACCAGGTTGCGCACCGTCGAGGACGAGGTGAAGACGACCGCGTCGAACTTGCCCGACTTGATCGCCTCACGGGTCGGCGCCGGCGGCGGGGCCGCCCGCACGGTCCGGTAGGCCGTCACGTCGTCGACCTCCCAGCCGAGGTCGACCAGGCCGGCGACCAGGGTCTCGGTGGCGATGTCGGCACGCGGGAGGAAGACCCGGTTGATCGGGTCCAGCACCTCGTCGTAAGGCGGCCAGTCCTCGACCAGGCCGCGGGCGGACTGCTCGCCCGTGGGCAGCAGGTCGGCGCGCAGGCCCCAGTCCAGGAGCGAGGCGGCGGTCTTGTCGCCGACGGCGGCGATCTTCAGGCCGCTGAAGGCGCGGGCGTCGAGGCCGTACTCCTCGAACTTCTCCCGGACCGCGCGGACGGCGTTGACCGAGGTGAACGCGATCCACTCGTAGCGGCCCTCGACGAGGCCGCGGACGGCCTTGTCCATCTGCTGCGGGTTGCGGGGCGGCTCGACCGAGATGGTCGGCACCTCCTCCGGCTCGGCGCCGTACCCGCGCAGCCGCGAGGAGAGCGAGCCGGCCTGCTCCTTGGTGCGCGGCACCAGGACCCGCCAGCCGAACAGCGGCTTGTTCTCGAACCAGGACAGCTGGTCGCGCAGGTCGACGACCTGGCCGACGACGGTGACGGCGGGCGCCTCCATCTTCGCGGCGCGGGCGTCGGCGGCGACGTTCGCCAGCGTGGAGACCAGGGTGCGCTGGGTGGTGACGGTGCCGGTCCGGGTCATCGAGACCGGGGTCTGCGGGTCCTTGCCGGCCGCGACCAGGTCGCGGGCGATGTCGGCGATGCCGCCGACCGCGGAGAGCAGGACCAGGGTCGGCCGGTCGGCGTACTTGCTCCAGTCCAGGGACGCGCCGCTGCAGGAGAGCACCGTGATCTCGCGGTGGTTCTTGGTGGTCAGCGGGATGCCCGCGTACGCCGGCACGGCGTTGACCGCCGAGACGCCCGGGACCAGCTCGAAGCCGATGCCGGCCTTGGTGCAGGCCTGCGCCTCCTCCGGACCGGACGCGTAGAGGAACGGGTCACCGGCCATCAGCCGGACCACGCGACGGCCGGTCTTGGCCTGCTTGATGACCACCTTGGCGCGCGCGGCGTGGGTCAGCGGCTGGCCGTCCTCGCCGAAGCCGCCGTCCACGAACACCGGGCCGACCGGGGCCGCGGCGACGACCTCCGCGCCCTCGTCGGACTCGTCGGTCGCGCCGAGCGGCTCGGGCAGGCCCAGGACTCCGCGGACGAGGGTCTCGTGCTCGGGGAGCTCGGTCACGACGATCTCGGCCTCGCGGAGGAGCTCGACGGCGCGCACGGTGAGCAGGTCCGGGTCACCCGGTCCGGCGCCCACGAACGAGACCCAGAGGGTCTGCCGGCCGGTCTCGACGCTGGTGGTGCTGGAGGTCTTGGTCACTGTCGCCTTCTTGCTGCTTGCCACTACTGGGAAGAGGTCGTGCTGGTGCGGTGGGTGCCTGGGGTCAAGGCGCGCCCTCGGGCGGGTCGAGCAGCTCGTGCGCGCCGTCGGCGATCATCTCGGCGGCGAGCTTGCGGCCGACGCCGACGGGATCGCCGTACGCGCCGGACGCGGATCGCCGGACGGAAAGACCGCCGTCCAGCGAGCTGGCCACGGCGCGGATCCAGAGCTCGTCGCCGTGGTCGCCCTCGACCACCTCGGCGAGCGCGCCGACGGGGGCGGAGCAGCCGGCCTCGAGCTCGGCGAGCACCATCCGCTCGGCCTCGACGCAGGCGCGGGTGTGCGGGTCGTCCAGCGCACCGGCGATCAGCGCGACCAGGTCGGCGTCGTCGGAGCGGCACTCGACCGCGAGCGCGCCCTGGCCGGGAGCCGGCAGCACCTGGATCGGGTCGAGGACCTCGGTGACCTCGTCCAGGCGGCCGAGCCGGGTCAGGCCGGCGCGGGCAAGGACGACCGCGTCGAGCTCGCCCGAGCGCACCTTGCCGATCCGGGTGTCCACGTTGCCGCGGACGCCGACGAGCTCGATTCCCAGGCCGAGCGCCGCGATCTGGGCGACCCGGCGGGGCGACCCGGTGCCGACCTTGCTGCCGACCGGCAGCTCGCCGAGGGTGAGTCCGTCGCGGGCCACGACGACGTCGCGCGGGTCCTCGCGGCTGGGCACCGCGGCCAGCGCGATGCCGTCGGCGGGAGCGGTCGGGAGGTCCTTCAGCGAGTGCACCGCGAAGTCGACCTCGCCGCGCAGCAGCGCCTCGCGCAGGGCGCTGACGAAGACGCCGGTGCCGCCCAGGCTGGCCAAAGGCGCCGAGCTGACGTCGCCCTCGGTGGCGACCAGGACGAGCTCGACGGCACGGCCGGTCCGCTCGGTGAGGAGGTCGGCGATCATCCCGCTCTGGGTGCGGGCGAGCTCGGAGGCGCGGGTGCCCAGGCGCAACGGCTGCAGGGAAGTCATACGCCCTCCGCCCGGGTGACGGCGTCGACGGCCTCGGGGTCGAGCGCGAACAGCTCGGCGAGCGCCGCGGCGTAGGAGACCGCGCCGGTCTCGTTGGCGAGCTCCTTGACCCGGACCGTCGGCTGGTGCAGCAGCTTGTCGGCGACCCGGCGGACGGCCTGCTCGATCTCCGCGCGGGCCGCGTCGTCGAGGTCCGGCAGCCGGCCGGCGAGCCGTTGCAGCTCGGTCTCGACCACGCCGGTGGCCATCGTGCGGAGCGCGACCACGGTCGGCGTGACGCTGGCGGCGTGCCGGGCGGCGAGGAAGGCACTCAGCTCCTCGCCGACGATCCGGCGGACCCCGGCGACCTCGGCCCGCTCGCCGGCCAGCTCCAGCTCGGCGGCCAGCGTCGCCAGGTCGACCAGCAGGACGCCGGGTTCGGCGGCGACCGCGTGGTCGACGTCGCGCGGCAGGGCGAGGTCGACGATCGCCAGCGGACGGTCCGCGGTGCGGGCGGCACGCACGGTGTCCACGTCGATCATCAGAGCGGTGGAGTCGGTGCACGAGACGACCAGGTCGACCTCGGCGAGCTCGGCCGGGACGGCGTCGAGGCCGACCGCGCGGCCGCCGTACAGCTCGGCGAGGCGGCCGGCGCGGGCCGGGGTGCGGTTCGCGATCACGATCGACGCCGCACCCGCGCGCTGCAGCGCCGCGGTGGCCAGGCCGGCCATCGCCCCGGCGCCGATCACCATCGTCCTCAAGCCCGTGCTCCGCCCGAGGTGGGGCGTGGTCTGCTCCAGCGCGGCGGTCACCAGCGACGGGCCGGCGCGGTCGATGTCGGTCTCGGCGTGCGAGCGCTTGCCGACCCGGAGCGCCTGCTGGAAGAGCGAGTTCAGGGCGGGCCCGACGGTGCCGGTCTCCTGCCCGACGCGCAGCGCCTCCCGGGCCTGGCCGAGGATCTGGCTCTCGCCGACGACCATCGAGTCCAGGCCGGAGGCGACGTGGAAGAGGTGCGAGACGGCGCCGTCGTCGTAGTGCACGTAGAGGTGCGGGACCAGCCGGTCGAGCAGCTCCGGGCTGGCCGCGAGCAGCATCCGGGAGATCGCCTCGACGCTGCCGTGGAAGCGGTCGACCTCGGCGTAGACCTCGATCCGGTTGCACGTCGAGAGCACGGTCGCCTCGACGACGTGCTCGTTGTCGACGACCTCGCGGATCAGCTTGACGGTGCCCTCGGAGTCCCGGGCGACCTGCTCGAGGATCTCGACCGGGGCCGAGTTGTGGGACATCCCGATGACCAGCACACTCACGCGACCACCCCGTCCGCCGGTCCTTCGGCCGCCGCGGCGGCCGACTTGCGCTGCTCGTGGTACGCGAGGATCTGGAGCTCGCTGGAAAGGTCGACCATTCTCACGTCCACCTCATCGGGCACGGAGAGCACGGTCGGAGCGAAATTGAGCACCGACCTGATCCCGGCGGCGACCATGTGGTCGCAGACCGACTGGGCCGCGGCCGCCGGAGTGGCGATCACGCCGATGGCGACACCGTGCTCGTGCACGATCGTGGCCAGCTCGGTGAACGCCCGGATCTTCAGGCCGGCGACGAGCTCGCCCTGACGGCTCTCGTCGGCGTCCAGGAGCGCGACGGTGCGGAAGCCGCGCGAGCTGAAGCCGGAGTAGTTCGCGAGCGCGTGCCCGAGGTTGCCGATGCCGACGATCACGACCGGCCAGTCCTGGGTCAGGCCGATCTCGCGCGAGATCTGGTAGCGCAGGTACTCGACGTCGTACCCGACGCCGCGGGTGCCGTACGAACCGAGGTGGGAGAGGTCCTTGCGGAGCTTGGCGCTGTTGACGCCCGCCGCGGTGGCGAGCTCCTCGGACGAGCACGTCCGGGTGTCCGCCTCGAGCAGCGAATTCAGTGCCCGCAGGTACACCGGAAGGCGCGCGACGGTCGCCTCGGGGATACGCGTACTGCTCACGGTCAACTCTCCAGCGACGCGCCCCTGGCTCGGTCACAGAGCCTGTCCTCGAAGCGCGTCAGCCCACTCACCATAAGAGTTTGTGAACGTGGGAACAAACCGAGACCACGGCTCGACCTGCCCGGGCTAGCACAGGTGAGATGTTCACCACGCGTCGGGGGGTGCCGCCGGCGTGGTTCAGCGGGCCAGCGCCGCGCGCAGCCGGGCCTCGTCGACCCGCCAGAAGTCGTGCTGGGCACCGTCGACGAAGGTGACCGGGATCTGCTCGCCGTACTCGCCCATCAGGGCCGGGTCGCCGCTGATGTCGACCTCCTCGTACGACGTCCCGAGGTCGGCGCAGACCCGGGCGACCACCTCGCGGGCGTCGTCGCACAGGTGGCAGCCGGGCTTGCCGTAGAGCAGGACCCGAGCGGTCACGAGTCGCTCTCCAGCAGCCCGAGGGCCCGCCTCCGCTCGGTGGCGCGCAGCCGGCCCTTCTGCACCTTGCCGGTCACCGTGTAGGGCAGCGTGTCGACCACGACCACCTGGGAGGGCTGCTTGAACCCGGCCAGCCGGTTGGCGCAGTGCGCCCGCACCTCGGCGACGAGCGCGTCCGGGGCGACCTCGCCGGCCGGCTTCACGTAGGCGACCACCCGCTCGCCGGTGATCTCGTCCTCGACGCCGATCACGGCCGCTCCCGCGACCGCGTCGAGCTCGACGATTACGTCCTCGACCTCGCTCGGGTAGACGTTGAACCCGGAGACGATCACCAGCTCCTTGAGCCGGTCGACCAGCACCAGGTCGCCGTCGGCGTCCAGGAAGCCGACGTCGCCGGTCGCCCACCAGCCCTCGGTGTCCGGGCCGTCCGCACCCTCCGGCCAGTAGCCGGAGAAGAGGTTCGCGCCGCGGATCTCGATCTCGCCGACGTCGTCGTCCTCCGGCGGCAGGCCGCGCTCGTCGACCAGCCGCAGCTCGACGCCCGGCAGCGCCGCGCCGACCGAGCGCGGATCGGGCGTCGCGCTGCACAGCGTCGAGGTGACCACCGGCGCCGCCTCGGTGAGGCCGTAGCCCTGCTGCACCGTCAACCCGGTCCGCTCCCCGAACGCCGCGATCAGGTCCGGGTCCAGCGGCGCCGACCCGGAGAGCACGGTGCGCACCGGCCCGAACCGGTCCTCGAGGCCCGGCAGCTGCATCCAGTAGGCGAAGACGGGCGGTGCGACCGGGAGAACCGAGATCGCCTCGTCCTCGATGATGTCCAGGGAGCCCTCCGGGTCGAAGCCGTCGACGAGGACCATCCGGGCGTGCTGCCGGACCACCTGGCCCAGCACCGCGTTCAAGCCGTAGACGTGGAAGAGCGGGAGCACCCCCAGGACGACGTCGCGGCCGGTGATCATCGGCGGGTCGACCTGGGCGGCCTGGTCGATGTTGGCGAGCAGCGCGCGGTGGCTGAGCATCGCGGCGCGCGGCCGGCCGGAGGTGCCGCTGGTGTAGAGCAGGACCGCGAGCGACTCGGGGTCGGTGGCGCCCGGCACCGCCTCGCCGGACTCCATCACCAGGTGGTCCCAGGAGCGTTCGCCGGGTTCGAGCGTGGTACCGACCGTGACGATCCGCGGCGGCACGCCGGCACCGCCCGGGGTGGCCGCGAGCGCCTCGCCGACGCCGTCGACCGCGGCCCGCACGGTGGCGATCGTGCTGCCGTCGGAGATGACCATCCGGGTGCCCGAGTCGACGAGCATCCGCACGACCTCGCCGGTGGCGCTGCGCGGGTTGATCGGCACCGCGACCATCCGGGCCCGGAGCACCCCGAGGTAGCTGGCCACGAACTCCAGCCGGTTGGTCGCCGCGATCATCACCCGGTAGCCGGCCACCATGCCGGCGGCGGAGAGCCCGTGGGCGACGCGGTCGGCCAGCTCGTCGAGCGCGGCCCAGGTCAGGGTGCGGCCGGTCGCGGCCTCGGACAGGGCGATCTTGGTGGGCTCGGCCTCCGCGGCGCGCGCCAGGAGATCGGCGACGTTGGTCTCCATCCCCCGGAGTCTTCCACAGGCGATTGAGCCGAGAGGGGTGGACGGCCCAAACCCTCTCCTGTCCGGCACGCCCGCCGCGCGTGCCTTTCTCCCCCGACGCGCCCTAGGCTGGCGCCGTGACGGCTGCTGGCGGCAAGAACCGACCTGTGAACCTGAAGCGGCGTTCGCAGCTGGCCGGCGAGGCCGCGGCCGCGAACGCCGAGGTCGAGTCCGCCCTGCGCGTCGCGGCGGACCCGACGGCGGCGGCGTTCTTCGACGTCGACAACACCGTGATGCAGGGGGCGTCGATCTTCCTGCTGGCCAAGGGCCTGCACAAGCGCAAGTTCTTCACCACCCGCGACATCCTGGGAGCCGCCTGGAAGCAGGCCTACTTCCGGATCGTCGGCGTGGAGGACCCCGAGCACGTCGCCGAGGCCAGGTCGGCGGCGCTCGCCTTCATCGCCGGGCACACCACCGAGGAGCTGGAGCGCCTCGGCGAGGAGATCTTCGACGAGGCGATGGCGCACCGGATCTGGCCCGGCACCCGCGCGCTGGCCCAGCTCCACCTCGACCAGGGCCAGCGGGTCTGGCTGGTCACCGCGGCGCCGATCGAGATCGCCTCGATCATCGCCCGCCGGCTCGGGCTCACCGGCGCCATGGGCACCGTCGCCGAGCACATCAACGGCGTCTACACCGGCCGCCTCGTCGGGGAGATGTTGCACGGGCCGGCCAAGGGAGAGGCGATCCTCGCGCTGGCCGAGCGCGAGGGACTGGACCTTTCCCGCTGCTCGGCGTACAGCGACTCCTACAACGACCTGACCATGCTGTCCCTGGTCGGCGACCCGTGCGCGATCAACCCCGACGCCCGGCTCCGGCACCACGCGCGCGAGCACGGCTGGCGGATCCGGGACTACCGGACCGGCCGAAAGGCGGCCCGCGCCGGCGTCTTCACAGCGGCGGTCGCCGGGGCCGCGGTGGGCTCCATCGCGGCGGGCGCCGCGGTACGCCGACGCCTGCGCTGACCCACTTCTGGCCCGCTTCTGGCCCGCCTTGCGGCCCGCGAGCGCCTACCGGGGCACACCGGGGCAATCCCGACGTCCGGACAGTTTGCGGTTCCGTTCCCAAATAATCGGAAATCACACTATCCTCTTCCTTGGATACCTGGCGGGGGGCCGGGGAGGGAGAATTACGCGATGGGCGGGACCTGGGAGTACGCGCGCGGGCTCGACGCGCTGCGTCACGCCCTCGCCGACCTCGTCGCCGCTCCGCTCCCGGTGGCCGCGGCCGGCCCGTCGGCTCCGTGGTGGCTCAGCAGCGACAGCGTCCTGGCCAACGCGCCGACCGTCTCCGGACCGCGTCGCAGCACCGGTGCCGAGCCGTCCGGCCAAGTACCCGCGCCGGACCGCGAGAACGAGCACGGCGACGCCGACCTCGCCGCGTCGTCGGTCGAGGACGAAGTCGTCGCGACCCGCCTGATCGCCCTCGTCGAGCTCGCCCGCGGCGGCGACAAGGAGGCGTTCGGCCAGCTCTACGACCACTACCAGCCGTCGGTCTACCGGTTCCTCTACTACCGGGTCGGCTCGATGACGCTGGCCGAGGACCTGACCGCGGAGACCTTCTTCCGGGCGCTGCGGAGCATGCACTCGTTCCGCTGGCAGGGCAAGGACTTCGGCGCCTGGCTGATGACCATCGCCCGGAACCTCACCGCGGACCACTTCAAGGCCGGCCGCACCCGCCTCGAGCAGACCACCGAGGACATGCAGACCCTGGACAGCACCACCGAGGGCCCCGAGCTCGAGGTGCTGTCGTCGCTGACCAACGAGTCCCTGCTCCGCGCCCTGGGCGAGCTGCCCACCGAGCAGCGCGAGTGCCTGATCATGCGGTTCCTCCAGGGCCTCTCGATCGCGGAGACCGCCGAGATCCTCGGCCGCTCCAGCGGCGCGGTCAAGCAGCTCCAGCTCCGCGGGGTGCGCAACCTCGCGAAGCTCCTCCCGGCAGGAGAGCGCGGATGATGCCGACGTCACGCGTAACCCCTGGAGGCACTCCCTCGTTGAATCGGGTGTACGGACGCAAAACGGACCGCGCCACCCCTGCGGCCCCTGCGCGCATGCCCTCCCAGGAAGCAGGAACGACCTCATGACCCCGCTGAGCCCGGCTCGTCGAGCAGCCGAAGAGTTCGCGAGCGTGGTCGACGGCACGCGAGGAGACGTGGCCGACCGCTACGCCGACCTCCTCACGTTCGTGGACGTGCTCCGCGCGCAGGAAATGCCTGCCCCGCGGCCGGACTTCGTCGCCAACCTCCGCACCCGCCTGCTGGACGCCGCCGACACCCACCTCGTGCCGGCCGACGCCCCCGCCCTGGCCCCGGTCGTGCCGCTGCACGACGCCGCCAAGCGCCGCCAGCGCCGGATCAGCGTCGCCGCTGCCGCCTTCGTCATCGTCGGTGGCACCGCAGGCGTCGCAGCGGCCGCCGAGAGCGCGCTCCCGGGCGACCCGCTCTACCCGCTCAAGCGCGGCATCGAGAGCGCCCAGGCCTCCTTCAGCTCCAGCGATTCCGGCAAGGGCCAGGACCTGCTCCGCCAGGCCAGCACCCGCCTCGACGAGGTCGACCACCTGATCGCGGACGACAAGCAGTCCGACAAGGTCGCGCCCACCCTGAACTCGTTCAAGGAGAGCGCCACCAACGGTGCCGACCTGATCTTCATGGCCTACCAGCGCGACGGCGACCCCGAGGACATCACCCGCCTGCGGACCATCCTCGGCGCCCAGCTCCTGCAGCTGGACAAACTGGCCCCCCAGGCCGGCGCCTCGAAGGGCGACATCGACGCCGCGCGTGGCCTGGTCCGCGACCTCGACCAGCAGGCCCGGGTTCTCTGCAACTGCGGCCCGGACGCGCTCTCGCTGTCGTCGGCACCCGCCCTGTCGAGCCTGCTCGCCCTGCCCGCCGACGCCGCCAGCAGCTTCGCCGGTCAGGCCGATGCCGACTCCGACCTGGCCAGCAAGGCGAACCAGATCGCGAAGAACACGCCGCAGGGCACCAAGACGACCGGCCCGTCAGCCGGCCCGTCGCCGACCGGCACGCCCTCCCCGAACGGCAAGCCCAGCGCCGACCCGTCCCAGGTGACGAAGCCGGTCCAGGGTGTCGTCGGCGGTCTCACCGCGGGCGTCTCCTCGCTCCTCGACGAGGTCGGCAACGCCACCGGCGGTGCCCTCTCCCCGGTCACCGACGTGCTCAGCGACACGCTGAACACCCTCGGCGGGGCGCTCGACCCGAAGACCAAGTAGCCCCTCGGTCACTGACAGGGGACACAAGACCGGAGCGTGGAGCCCGGAGTCGCGTTGCGGCTCCGGGCTCCGGCTTTCCCGGGTTTCGCGCTGCCGGTTTCCCAAGGGGAGAGGTGATTCCGGCAGGACAGCCCAAAGCATTGGGCTGGAAGCGACAGAGATGGGCTGCAGGCCCGCTCAGTTCTCAGCTGAAGACGGACTTGCGCTGCATCAGCAGGCTGTACAGCGTGGACTGGATCGTCTCGCGCACCTGGTCGGTCACGTTGAAGACCAGCATCGGGTCCTCGGCGGCGCCGGCGTCGTACTCGTCAGTGCGGATCGGCTCGCCGAACTCGATGATCCACTTCGACGGCAGCGGCACCAGGCCGAGCGGGCCCAGCAGCGGGAAGAACGGGGTGATCGGGATGTACGGCACCCCGAGCAGCCGGGCCAGCGACGGGATGTTGCCGACCAGCGGGAAGATCTCCTCCGCGCCGACGACGGAGGTCGGGATGATCGGTACGCCGGTCCGGATCGCCGCCGAGACGAACCCGCCGCGGCCGAAGCGCTGCAGCTTGTAGCGCTCGCTGTACGGCTTGCCGATGCCCTTGAAGCCCTCCGGCCAGACGCCCACGATCTCGCCGCCCGAGAGCATCCGCTCGGCGTCCTCGTTGCAGGCCAGGGTGACGCCGCCCTTGCGGGCCATCTCGCTCACGATGGGGAGCTTGAAGACCAGGTCGGCGCCGAGCGGCCGCAGGAACCGGTGGGCGTGGTCGTGGATGGTGACCGCGGTCATCAGGCCGTCGACCGGGATCGTGCC
This sequence comes from Marmoricola sp. RAF53, assembly GCF_052114005.1. Classification (NCBI taxonomy): domain Bacteria; kingdom Bacillati; phylum Actinomycetota; class Actinomycetes; order Propionibacteriales; family Nocardioidaceae; genus Marmoricola; species Marmoricola sp. RAF53. The sequence goes on from NZ_JBFRDX010000007.1 coordinate 146,261, forward strand.
GGAGTGGTTGGACACGACCAGGGCACCGCCGGTGGTCGGGATGTTCTCGACGCCGCGGACCTCGATCCGGAACCACTTCTCGGCGACCGGACGGATCGCGGCCATGAAGAAGCGCTGCGTGATCTCGGCGTCGAACCCGTACTCGTCGACGGTGTAGTCGCCGGTCAGTCGCCGGCGCAGGAACGCGAGGAACGCGGCCAGCCGCGGCTCCCACTCGGAGCCGAAGGTCTCCTTGGCGGCGCCGGTGAACCCGGCGAGCCAGTCGACGGCGGGGATGCCGCCGGTGGGGTTCTTGTGGTCGGGGGCGACCTCGACGCTTCCGGCGCCGGTGACCGGCGCGGCGAGCGCGATCTCCTCGGCGGGCGGGGCGACCGGCGGGGCCTCGGCGGCCGGGGTCCGCTTGCGCGGGCCGGCGGCAGCCTTGCGTGGCTGCGGCACGGTCGGCTTCGCCGACTCCGGGGCCGGGGTCGCGGACGGGTGCGCGGACGGGGTCTCAGCGGCGGTAGCGGGCTTCGCCGCAGGTCGCCCGGCGAGATTCCGTGCCGAGCTCGACGGCTTGGCGCTCCCGGTCCCGCGGCCCGGCTTGCCCCGGGTCCCGATCGGGATGATCTCTGCGTCACCCACGGTGCTCACCCTCCCCGATAGCGCCTGCTGGGACCTGGGATCCACGACCACCGAGGGCTCCGACGATCGCCGTCTCGGCCGCGCGGACGCGCTTCTCCGACACGATGCCGGGCTCGAGCGACGCGGCGAACTCCGCGAACGCCTGCTCGGTGGTGCGCGACGGGTGGAAGCCGAGGACCTCGCGCATCCGGGTGGTGTCGACGCCGCGGCCGTAGGCGAGGAACGCGACCTGCTCCCGGGAGAAGTCGGCGACCCGGGCCTGGCGCATGGCCGAGCCGAGCGGGCCGACCGCGAAGCCGGGCAGCGGCAGCGCCGGCCGGCCGAGCCGGCGGATCGCCTGGGACAGCATCAGCACACCGTCGCCGGCGATGTTGAAGGTGCCGCCGACGTCGCTCAACGTCGCGTGCTCGATCACGTCGAGCAGGTCGGTGTCGTTGAGGAACTGGATCCGCGGGTCGAACCCGAGCACGGTCGGGATCACCGGGAGCCGGAAGTAGGCGGTGGTCGGGGTGTTTAGACCCGGGCCGAGCGCGTTGGCGGTGCGCAGCGTCGTCACCCGGACGTCCGGACGGCGCCGGGCGAAGCCGCGGACGTAGCCCTCGACCTCGTTGACGTCCTTGACGAAGCCGAACCCGCCGATGCGCTTGGCGGCCATGCCCTCGGTGAACATCGCGGGATCGCGGTTCGAGGAGCCGTAGACCGCCGTGCTCGACTTGAGCACGAAGTGCTCGAGGTGCGGGGACTGCTGGCAGGCCGCGAGGAGCTGCATCGTCCCGATGACGTTGAGCTCCTTGGCCGTCGTACGACCGGCCGACCCCGAGGAGGGCAGCACGCTCATGTGGACGACGGTGTCGACCTGCTCCCGCATGATCACCTTGGCGATCACGGGGTTGCGGATGTCGGCGCGGACGAACGAGACCGCGCCGAGGTCCCCCCGGGGCGGCTGCACGTCGACGCCGATCACCCGGTCCACAGCGGGCGCGGCGGCCAGCTGGTGGGCGAAACGACGACCGAGGTCGCGTGCGACCCCGGTGACGAGCACGACGCGACCCACGGGAGTCCCCTGCTCGGCGTTACTTGCCGAGACGACGACGCTGGACGCGCGTCTTCTTCAACAGCTTGCGGTGCTTCTTCTTCGCCATGCGCTTGCGGCGCTTCTTGATGACAGAACCCACGGGTGCCCTTTTCTACAGCTCGGGAGCCGGATCAAGGGCTCCTACGGAAGGCACAAGACTATCTGCACCGGCCGGGACAAACGAATCGGACGTGCTCAGTCTCACGCCAGGCACCGGACCGCGGCCTCAGCCGGTCTGGAAGAAGCTGTTCTTCAGGTACTCGTTGACGTCTTCCTCGCTCACGCGGAAGGAACGCCCCACCCGCACGGCCGGCAGCTCGCCACCGTGCACGAGACGGTAGACCGTCATCTTGGACACCCGCATCACCGAGGCAACCTCGGCGATCGTCAGGAACTTCACCTCGGAGATGTCTCCGGACAGGTTCGAGCCCATCACGCACCGCACTTTCTGATGAGCCACTCTCCGGCTTCCCCACCGGAGTCCGCGTGGCTCGTTGCCCTGAGGATAGGGCCTCGTGTGACCTGTGGGGAAGGGGTGAATTGAAGGTACTTCTGGGAAGTTTCCCCGCAAAGCACTCAGGGATGCGGGTCCAGGCCGTGCTCGGGGAAGACCGCGAGCCGCGTCTCGCGCACCGCCCGGTCCAGCCAGGTGTCCGGGTCGTAGCCCTCGGACCAGTCCCGGTACGTCGGCGTCGCGCCGTCGGTCATCAGCACCGGGGCCCGTGCACCGGTCCGGCCGGTGACCTCCGCACGCCACTCCGCCGGCGTCTCCAGGCCCGTCTCCAGCGGCCGCCCGCCGACCACCGCCAGCAGGTGCGTCCACGACCGCGGTACGACGTCGGTGACGGCGTACCCGCCGCCGCCGGTCACCACCCAGCGGCCCTCGCAGACCTCGTGCGCCAGCTCGTGCAGGGCCAGGTAGCTCGCCCGGTGGCCGTCCACGGTCAGCATCAGGTGCGCCAGCGGGTCGTCGCGGTGCGAGTCGCAGCCGTGCTGGGTCACCAGCACGTCCGGCGCGAAGGCCCGCACCAGCGGCGGGACGACCGCGTGGAAGGCCCGCAGCCAGCCGGCGTCCGCGGTGCCCGGCGGCAGCGCCACGTTCACCGAGGTGCCCTGGGCGTTCGGGCCGCCGGTCTCGTCGGGGAACCCGGTCCCCGGGAAGAGCATCTGCCCGGTCTCGTGCAGGGAGATGGTGAGCACCCGCGGGTCGTCGTAGAAGATCGCCTGCACGCCGTCGCCGTGGTGGACGTCCACGTCGACGTACGCGACCCGCTGCGCCCCGTTGGCGAGCAGCCACCGGATCGCCACCGCGACGTCGTTGTAGACGCAGAACCCGCTGACCGCGTCCGGCATCGCGTGGTGCAGGCCGCCGGCGATGTTCGCGGCGTGCAGCGCCTCGCCCTGCCAGACGCGGCGGGCAGCCTCCAGGCTGGCGCCGACGACGTGCCGGCCGGCGGTGTGCATCCCGGCGAACGTCGGGTTGTCGTCGGTCCCCAGGCCGTGTCGCGGGTCGCTGATCTCGGGGTGGTCGCTGCTGCGCCGTACCGCCTCGATCAGCTCCGGGTCGTGGACGACGAGCAGGTCCGCCTCGGACGCGAACGGCGCCGGTACGACGCGCGTCCCCGCCCCGTCGCCGGCGCCGTCCGCCAGCACGCCGAGCGACTCGGCCAGCCGGACCGTGAGGTCGACCCGCATCGGGTTCATCGGGTGGCTCGCGCCGAAGTCGTAGCCGGTCAACGTGGAGTCGTAGACGACGCAGCCGGCGCACCCGGGTGCCCTCCCCGGCGTCATCGGCTGATCAGTCCATCCCGGCCGCGAGCGCGCTGGACCGGTCCCGGGCGGCCTCCATCGCGGTGATGAACGCGGCCCGGACCTTGTGGTCCTCGAGCTGGCGGATCGCCGCGGCGGTGGTGCCGCCCGGCGAGGTGACCTGCTCGCGGAGCACGGTCGGGTGCGTGCCGGTCTCGCGGAGCAGCTTGGCCGACCCGACCACCGTCTGCACGACCAGCTCGGTCGCGGTGGTCCGCGGCAGGCCCAGGTGCACGCCGGCCTCGATCATCGCCTCGACCACGAAGAACAGGTACGCCGGGCCCGAGCCGGAGATCGCGGTGACCGCGTCCTGCTGCTTCTCGGGGACCCGGACCACCCGGCCGGTGGCGGCGAGCAGGTCCTCGGCGATCGCGAGGTGCTCCTCGTCGCAGTGCGACCCGGGCGAGATCGCCGCCATCCCCTCGTCGACGAGCGCCGGGGTGTTCGGCATCACCCGCACCACCGCGATGCCCTCGGGGATGTGCTTCTCGATCGCGGCCGTGGTGATGCCGGCGGCCAGCGAGACCAGGAGCTGGTCCTGGCGAAGGTGCGGCGCGATCTCGGTGAGGACGTCGGCCATGTCCTGCGGCTTCACGACCAGCGCGACCGTGTCGGCGGCCTCGGCGGCCTCGGTGTTCGCGAGCACCCGGACGCCGTACTTCTGGCGCAGCTCCTCGGCCCGCTCGGGACGCTTCTCCCCGACGACGAGCTCGGCGGCGTCGCGCCCTCCGCGGATCAGCCCGGAGAGCAGGGTCTCCCCCATCACCCCGGCTCCGATGATGGCGACCGTCATCGTGACGCCTCCTTCTGCCTGGTCCTGCCTGGTTCTGGCGCCCTACTTCTGGGAGACCAGCGAACGCAGGAAGAATGTCAGGTTGGAGGGGCGCTCGGCGAGCCTTCTCATCAGGTAGCCGTACCACTCCTCGCCGTACGGCACGTAGACGCGCATCCGCTCCCCGCTCTGCGCGAGCCGCTTCTGCTCCTCGGGCCGGATGCCGTAGAGCATCTGGTACTCGTAGCTGCCGGGCTCGCGGCCGAACCGGGTGGCGAGCGCGCCGGCGATCCGCACCATCCGGGGGTCGTGGCTGGCGATCATCGGGTAACCCTGGCCGGCCATCAGCACCTTCAGGCAGCGCACGTAGGACTTGTCGACCTCGTGCCGGTCGGTGAAGGCGACCGTGGCGGGCTCGTTGTACGCGCCCTTGCAGAGCCGCACCCGGGAACCCTCGAAGGCGAGCGCCCGGCAGTCGTCCTCGGTGCGGCGCAGGTAGGCCTGCACGACGGCGCCGGTCTCGGGGAAGTCCTTGCGCAGCTCGCGCAGCGTCGCCAGCGTCTGGTCGGTGGTGGTGTGGTCCTCCATGTCCAGGGTGACCGTGGTGCCGACGGTGCGCGCGGCGCGGCAGATCCGGCGGGCGTTCTCCAGGCTCAGCTTGGCACCCGTCTCCGGCAGCGCCTGGCCGATGGCGCTCAGCTTGACGCTGACCTCGGCGCTGCGGGACAGACCCTCCTGGCCGAGCGACTCGAGCAGCTCCAGGTAGGCCTGGACGGTGGCCTCGGCCTGGGCCTCGTCGAGGGTGTCCTCGCCGAGGTAGTCGAGGGTGACGAGCCGGCCGTCGGCGACGAGCGCGCGGGTGGCGTCGACCGCCTCCGGCGTGTGCTCACCGGGCACGTAGCGGGCGACGATGCCGCTGCTCACCGGCATCCGGGTGACCAGCTCCTTGACCTTCTCGCTCCCGGCGACCGACAGCAGAACTTGACGCAGCAATTCCGAACTCCCCTGACACACGTGCCGGCACCTCGTCGTGCCGACGATCCACGGTACGCCGGGTCCGGCCGGTCAGAAAATTCAGTCGGTCCGACGGCGCAGCGTCAGCGCACCGCCCACCAGCGCCGCCGCCGCGAACGCGAGGATCAGCGCCACGTCGCCGAGGATCGCCGGGTCCGCGTCGACGGTGACGGCGGTCATCGCGTCGACCGCGTAGGACAGCGGGAGCAGGTCGGAGACGACGTGCAGGACGTCGGGCAGGTCGTCGCGCGCGATGAACAGCCCGCAGAGCAGGATCTGCGGGATCACGATCAGCGGCATGAACTGGACCGCCTGGAACTCGGTGCGCGCGAACGCCGAGACGAAGAGCCCCAACGCCGTGCCGAGGACCGCGTCGAGCACCGCGACCACGAGCAGCATCCAGGTCGGGCCGGCGAGGTCCAGGTCGAGGAAGAGGACGCAGACGCCGACCGCGAGAGCGGACTGGACGGCGGCCACCAGGCCGAACGCGAGCGCGTAGCCGGCGAGGAAGTCGACCTTGCCCATCGGCATCGCGAGCAGCCGCTCGAGGGTGCCCGAGGTGCGCTCGCGCAACGTGGTCACCGAGGTCACCAGGAACATCACGATGAACGGGATCAGGGCGAGCAGCGCCGGCGCGAGCGACTGGAACTCCAGGGAGTCGCCGTGGAACATCCACCAGAGCAGCACCAGGATCGCGCACGGAAGCACCAGCAGCATCGCCATCGTGCGCCGGTCCCGGCGCAGCTGGATCAGCACCCGCCGCGCCACCGCGAGGGTGTTGCCCACGGTCCTGCGCGGGCTCACCGGGCCGTCTCCACCAGGTGCAGGAACGCGGCCTCGACGTCAGTCGCCCCGGTCGCCGCGAGCAGCCCGTCCGGGGAGTCGTCGGCGATGATCAGGCCCTCGCGCATCAGCAGCAGCCGGTCGCAGCGGGTGGCCTCGTCCATCACGTGGCTGGAGACGAAGACCGCGGCACCGTCGTCGGCGAGGCCGTGGAAGGTCTTCCAGAGGTCCTGGCGCAGGACCGGGTCCAGGCCCACGGTCGGTTCGTCGAGCACCACCAGCGCCGGCTCGCCGAGGAGCGCGACGGCGAGCGAGACCCGGGAGCGCTGACCGCCGGAGAGCCGGGCGACCACACGGTCGCGGAGGTCCGCGAGGTCGACCAGGTCGAGGCAGCGCGCGACCCGGTCCTTGCTGACCCCGAGGACGGCGGCGAAGAACTCCAGGTTCTCCGCGACGGTGAGGTCGTCGTACACGCTGGGCGACTGGGTGACGTAACCGATCCGGCTGCGCAGCGACGGGTCCCCGGCGGCCCGGCCGAAGACCGTGACGCTGCCCGAGGTGATCCTCTGCACGCCGACGATGGCCCGCATCAGGGTGGACTTGCCGCAGCCCGACGGGCCGAGCAGCCCGGTCACCTCGCCCGGCGCGACGGCGAAGGAGAGACCGCGCAGCACCTCGTTGCCGCCCCGGACCACCCTCAGGTCGGCGACCTGGACGCCGCTACTGACGCCGGTGCTCATCCGGGCGCCGTCTCGCTGGCGAAGTGCAGCTTGCTGAACGCCAGCGACTCCAGCAGATCGGCCTCCCGGGCCTCACGGGTCCCGGCCTTGCGGGTGTTGATCTCCATCACGACGTGGCCGGTGAACCCGGTGGCGGCGAGGTGCTCGAGGAGCTCCGCGCACGGCTGGTTGCCGCGGCCCGGCACCAGGTGCTCGTCCTTGGCCGACCCGCTGCCGTCGGTCATGTGGATGTGCCGCAGCCGGTCACCGAGGCGCTTGGCCATCTCCACCGGGTCGGAGTGCGCGGTGGCGGCGTGCGACAGGTCGATGGTGGTGTTCGCGTAGTCCTCGCGACTCGGGTCCCAGTGCGGGCTGTAGACGTCCATCTCCCGCTTCGAGGTCGCCCGCCACGGGTACATGTTCTCGACCGCGAACGCGATCCCGGTACGCCGCTCCAGGTCGGCGATCCCCTCGACGAAACCGGCCGCGTAGTCCTTCTGCCAGCGGAACGGCGGGTGCACCACGACGACGTCGGCGTCGAGGTCGTGGGCCATCTCGGCGCTGCGCTCGAGCTTGACCCACGGGTCGGTGCCCCAGACCCGCTGGGTGATCAGCAGGCACGGCGCGTGCACCGCGCAGACCGGGACCTCGTGGTAGTCCCGCAGCCGGCGCACCTTCGCCGGGTCCTGGCTGATCGAGTCGATGCTCACCATCACCTCGACCGCGTCGTAGCCGAGGCGGGCGGCGTACTCGAAGCCGTGCGCCACCGACTCGGGGTAGACCGAGGCGGTGGAGAGGGCGAAGAGCGGGCCGGTGGCGGTCGACACGGTCAGTCCAGGACGCTCAGCTTGTCCAGCCGGTCCAGGATGACGCCCTCGCGCAGCGCCCACGGGCAGATCTCCAGCTCGGGCAGGTCGAAGATGTCCAGCACCGCCGAGGCGACGAAGGCACCCGCGACCAGCTGGTGGGCCCGGTCCGTCGAGACTCCCGGGAGGGCGGCGATCTCGTCGTGGGTCATGTCGACGAGCTTGGGGAGCCAGCGCTCCAGCTCGGCCGCCGGCAGCATCCGGCGTACGAACAGGCCCTCGCCCGACGGCGCCGAGCCGCAGATCCGGGAGAGCGAGCGGAACGTCTTCGAGGTGGCGACCGCGTGGTCGAGCGGGCCGCCGCGCAGCAGGCTGCCGGCGTCGCGGGCGATGTCGGCCCGGATGCTGCGCCGCAGCTCGCGCAGGGCGGCGTCGTCCGGGCGCCCGTCGGCGAACCACGTCCGGGCCAGGCGGCCGGCGCCCAGCGGCAGCGACCAGGCCACGTCCGGTGCCTCGGCGGCACCGGCCGCGATCTCCAGCGACCCACCGCCGATGTCGAAGACGCCGAGCCGGCCCGAGGACCAGCCGAACCAGCGGCGCACCGCCAGGAAGGTCAGCCGGGCCTCGTCCGGCCCGGACAGCACGCTGATCCGGTGGCCGGTGTGCGCGGCGACGTGGTCCAGGACCGCGTCGGCGTTGGTCGCGTCGCGCACCGCGGAGGTGGCGAACGCGTAGATCTCCTCGCAGCCCTTGTCCTCGGCGAGGACCAGCGCCTCGGAGACGAACGCGGTCAGCGCGTCGATCCCGCGCTGGGTGACCGCGCCGCCGGCGTCGAGGTGCTCGGCCAGCCGCAGCGGCTCCTTGTACGACGACGCCGGCATCGGCGCCGCACCGCCGTGCGCGTCGAACACCAGCAGGTGGCCGGTGTTGGAGCCGATGTCGAGGACGCCCAGACGCATGCCACGAGGCTACCGCTCGGGGCCTTCCCCGGAACGCTTGTCCGCGGGCGTAGGGTGCGCCTGTGCCTGAGGTCGATCTCGTCTTTCCGCGAGCCTTCTACGAGTTCGCCGACCCTGCCGACGCCGACCAGGTGTTCCGCTGCGACCTGACCTGGCTCACCTCCAACTGGACATGCATCTTCGGCAACGGCTGCCAGGGCATCTACTCCACCTCCCCGGAGGCGGGCTGCTGCACGCTCGGCGCGCACTTCTCCGACGCCGAGGACGAGGAGCGCGTGGCGGTCTGGGTCGACAAGCTCGACGACACCCTCTGGGAGAACCGCGGCGAGGCACTCAACAAGAAGGGCCAGGTCTCCCGGAAGCGGTGGACCGAGGTCGAGGACGGCGAGCGCAAGACGCGCACGTTCGACCGCGGCGCCGGGCCGGCCTGCATCTTCCACAACTCCCGCGACTTCGCCGGCGGCTACGGCTGCGCGCTGCACGCCCTGGCGCTGCGCGACGGGGTGCACTTCGTCGAGACGAAGCCGGACGTCTGCTGGCAGCTGCCGCTCCGGCGTACCTTCCGCACGGTCAAGCGGCAGGACGACACCGAGTACACCGAGGTCTCCATCGGCGAGTACGACCGTCGCGGCTGGGGCCCCGGTGGGCACGACCTCGACTGGTACTGCTCGGGCAACACCGAGGCGCACGTCGGCGCCGAGCCGGTCTACCTGTCCAACGCGACCGAGCTGATCGCGCTCATGGGTCAGCCGGCGTACGACGTCCTGGCCGCGGCGTGCGAGGCGCACCTGCGGTCGCGCTCGACGCTGGCGCTGCACCCCGCCTCGCCGCGGCGCTGAGGTCCCGGGCGACCTCGAACAGGCTCAGGGTGACCCCGGTGTGTGACCCACATCCCGCCAGGGTGAGAATCGGTCCATGCGCCTCGACCACATCGTCTTCGCAGCCGGACCCGACGGCCTCGCCGCGACCGCCGCACGGCTCTCCGCCCAGCTGGGCGAGGAGTTCGTCGACGGTGGTGTGCACCCCCGTTTCGGCACCCGGAACCGCATCCTCCCGCTGAACGATGGCACCTACCTCGAGCTCGTCGAGGTCCTCGACCACCCCGCCTCCGACAAGGCACCGTTCGGCCAGGCCGTACGGGCCCGCTCGGAGCTCGGCGGCGGCTGGATGGGCTGGGTCGTCGCCGTCGACGACATCGCCCCGCTCGAGTCCCGTCTCGGCCGCGAGGCGGTCAAGGGCAACCGGCACCGCCCCGACGGCACCGAGCTCCTCTGGAAGCAGCTCGGCGTGAAGGGCCTGCAGTCCGACCCGCAGCTGCCGTTCTTCATCGAGTGGGAGTCCGACGCCGGGCTGCACCCGTCCAACGGCAGCACCGGCAAGATCGCCCTGGAGGCGCTCGAGATCGCCGGCGACCCGGCCCGGGTCACCGAGTGGCTCGGCGCCCCGGTCGAGCAGCCGCTCGAGGACGTGAAGGTCGACTGGGTCGCCCCGAACGGCACCCCCGGCATCGTGGCGGTCGCCTTCCAGACCCCGAACGGACTCGTCCGGCTCTGAGCGACGGACCCACCTCCCCCGGTCAGGCCGTCCGGCCGTCGCCGAACATCTGGCACAGCCCGGCGGTCTACGAGCTCGAGAACAACGCCGTCGACCGGGCCGGCCTGATCGAGTCGACGATGCGCGGCATCGCCGACTGGTCGGGCCGCGACGTCCTCGACGTCGGCTGCGGCACCGGCTTCCACCTGCCCCGCTTCGCTGCGGACGCACGGAGCGTGGTCGGCGTCGAGCCGCACCCGCCGCTGGCCGCGATCGCGCGCCGGCGGGTACGCCGCCTCGGCAACGCGGAGGTCCGCGAGGGCTCCGCGTCCGACCTCCCGCTCGACGCGGCGTCGATCGACGTGGTGCACGCCCGGTGGGCATACTTTTTCGGTCCCGGCTGCGAGCCCGGGCTGGCCGAGCTGGACCGGGTCGTGCGGCCCGGCGGCACCTCGTTCGTGATCGACAACGACGCCACCCGCTCGACCTTCGGGGCCTGGTTCCGGCGCGGCTTCCCGATGGTCGACCCGGACGCGATGGAGGCGTTCTGGTCCGCGCAGGGCTGGTCCCGCGAGCGGCTCACGACCGCGTGGACGTTCGACGCACGCGACGACCTCGAGGCCGTCGTACGGATCGAGCTGCCGACGGCCGTCGCCGAGGAGGTGCTCGCCGAGCACCCGGACCTCACGACGGTCGACTACGCGGTCAACCTGTGGTGGCGGCGGTACTGAGCGGGCCCTCGGTCACGGCCACATCTTTCTGATCGAGCCGTCTGCGTAGACGTGCCAGAACCCCTCCGGGTGGCGTGCCACTGCGCGGAGGATCGGCTTCATCGCGCGGAGGAACCGCCCGGCCATCTCCTCCCGCCGGAGATTCCCGTCGGCGAGGCAGAAGAGGTGCCCGCTCAACGCGTCGAGCTCGGAGGTCCGGTAGCGGATCCGCCGGTCCTTCGTGAGGAGAACCCAGCCCCGCGAGCAACCGTCGGCGATCCACTGCTCGTCGGGGATGTCGTGCGCGTCGTCCGGATAGACATCAGCGACGTGGTGGACCACGTGTCCTGCTGCGCGCAGTCGCGCTGCCGGAGTCCTCCCGAGACTTCGATCGAGGAAGAACTCAGGCGGCCCGGCGGAGGACATCCTCGACGAGCTCGGTGGTCAGTCCGTACTCGTCGGCGACCGACGTGATCGGCTCGCCTGTCCGCCAGAGGGAGACGATGTCCTCGACACGGACCTTGCTCGCGGCGAGCACGGGGGAACCCCGTCCGAAGCGCGGGTCGATGACGACGTCGGCTCCCGCAGGGAAGTCGCGGAGCCGCAGCCGCTGCGGATTGCCTGCGTCGTCCCAGTCGACATAGGTCAGGTGATCCGCGAGGACGTCAGCGATCGCGACCTGGTGATCCCGTGCGTGGATGAGTGCATCGTCCGCAATCTTGACGAAAAGGGCGACGCCGTCCGTCGCGATGCGCTTGCGGGCGAGTGCGTAGGGGTCGTCGAACTCCTGACGCACCAGGTCCGCTGCACGGCGGATGTCGGACATCGACATCCCCAGGTCCCGCAGCGCGCGCAGGACGTGCGCCTCGACGACTCCGACGAAAGGAACCCGTGGCCAGCCTCGCTTGGCGGGGTGCACCGCATGCACGAGAGGCTGGTCGTGCGCCGAGGCGAGCCACGCATCGAGAGTGCTCTCCGGCATCTTCAGGTAGCGCGCCGTCTCTCGCGCCGTGAGGATCGGCGTCGCGTAGACGTCGGTCATCGGAACCCCCTCTCGATCAGTCGATCACGAGGCTACCCGGCACGACTGCTCCACAGCGGGCGTACATCCACAGGCACCGCCGCGGACCGGACCGCCGACCGCCTCAGACCGGGCGCGAGAGCCGGTCCAGGAAGGCGATCAGCAGGGCCTCGCGCATCGCGGGGCTGGCCAGGTCGAGGAGGGCGTTGACCCCGGCCATCCGCTCGGGGAGCGCCAACCCGCCTTCCCCGTCCCCTTCGCCGACCAGGCCGGAGGCGGCGAGCAGGCCGTCGAAGTCGGCATCGGTCAGCGCGGCCGGGTCGAGCGCCTTGATGAAGTCGACGACGCCCGGGTCCACGACCACCGGGCCGGCGGCGACCGCGGCGGCGACGGACGCGCGCAGCGCGTCCAGGAACTCCGGCACGTGCGCGCGCGTGGCGGCCGAGACCGACAGGTGGATGGTCGCCGGTTCGCCGGCGAAGCTCATCTGCGGCTGCACGTACCAGTCCCGGGCGGCCATCTCGTCGCAGATCGTGAACGGGTCGCAGGTCGCGTCGGTCGCCAGTGCGACCAGGGTCGAGTCGGGCCGCGCGACCAGCGACAGCGCCGGCACCGACGGCAGGCCGGCGACGATCTCGTCGACCGCGCCGAACACCTCCTGCGCCATCCGCAGGTAGCCGTCGTCGCCGAGGGTCTGGACCACCGCCCAGGCGCCGGCCAGCGGCCCGCCCGACTTGGTCGACTGCATCGTCGCGTTGAGCATCGTGTAGCCCGGCCACAGCGCCGAGGCGAAGAACTGCGGACGGCGCAGCTCGGCGGTCCGGTGCAGCAGCAGCGAGGTGCCCTTCGGGGCGTACCCGTACTTGTGCAGGTCGACCGAGATCGAGGTGACCCCGTCGACCGCGAAGGTCCAGGCCGGGACGTCGCGGCCCAGGCGGACGGCGTACGGGAGGACCCAGCCGCCGATGCACGCGTCGACGTGGCAGCGGATGCCGCGTTGCGCCGCGAGTGCGGCGATCTCGGTCACCGGATCGACCACGCCGTGCGCGTACGACGGCGCGCTGGCGACCACGAGGACGGTGCTGTCGTCGATCGCGGCCGCGGTGGCCACCACGTCGGCCCGGTGGTCCGGCCCGACCGGCACGAAGACCGGCTCGACGCCGAAGTAGTGCGCGGCCTTGTGGAACGCGGCGTGCACGGTCGTCGGCAGCACCATCCGCGGGCGGGCCACGTCCGGGCGGCTGTCGCGGGCGGTCTGCACGGCGAGCAGCACCGACTCGGTGCCGCCGGAAGTGACCGTGCCGACAGCGCCGTCGGGCGCGTCCAGGAGGCGCAGGCCGAAGCCGACGAGCTCGTTCTCCATCGCGAGCAGGCTGGGGAACGCCGTCGGGTCGAGACCGTTGGAGCCGGCGTACGCCGCCACCGCCTCGCGCCCGACCCGGTCCACCTCGGCGAGGCCGGAGTCGTAGACGTAGGCCAGGGTGCGGCCGCCGTGCACGGGCAGGTCCGCGGACTGGCGTTCGCGGAGCCGGGCGAGGACGTCGTTGTCCGTTGTCATGCGTCGACCTCTTCCGGGGTGAGGGAGTACCGGGTCAGCCAGACCAGGCTGACGAGCATCAGGACCGCGGGCAGCACCGAGAAGCCGAGCGTGATCGCGGTGAGAGCGGAGTCCGGCTGCGCGACGTTCTCCTCGCCGGTGCTCGACACGTAGCCGCCGAGCGCGAGCACCAGCGCGAACAGGGCCGGGCCGAGGGCCAGGCCGACGGTCTCGCCGGCGGTCCAGACACCGGTGTAGACGCCGGCCCGGTTGCTGCCGGTCCGGCGGGCGTCGACCGCGGCCGCGTCCGGCAGCATCGCCAGCGGGAACACCTGGCAGCCGGCGTACCCGACGCCGACGAGCGCGGTGGAGGCGAAGACCAGCGCCGCGGGCTCGACCCGGGCGAACGCGGCGAGCAGGGCGCCGGCGGCGAGGATGACGGAGGAGTACAGGTAGCCGCGCTTCTTGCCGATCCGCTCCCCGACGCGGGCCCAGACCGGGGTGAGCAGCAGGGCCGGTCCGACGAAGCAGACGAAGAGGATCGTCGTGGCGCCGTCCCGCCCGAGCACGTCCTTGGCCAGGTAGTCGACGCCCGCGAGCATGCTGCCGACCGCGAGCGCCTGCACCAGGAAGGTGGTGAGCAGCAGCCGGAAGTCCCGGGCCCCGGCGACGATCCGGAGCTGGTCGCGCAGCGTGCCCGACCCGGCCTCGACGGTGCCGACCGGCGCGCGCCGGGTGCCGCGGTAGGCCGCGACCACGCCGACCAGGATGACCAGCGCCATCACCACGCCCATCGCCCGGTAGCCGTCACGACCGCCGATCGCGTCGCGGATCGCGGGCGCGGACGCACCGGCGAGCATGATCGTGAAGGCGAGGATGGCGACCCGCCAGGTCATCAACCGGGTGCGCTCGTCGTAGGAGTCGGTGATCTCGGCGGGCATCGCGACGTACGGGACCTGGAAGAACGCGTACGCCGTCGCGCAGGCCACGAAGAGCAGCAGCACCCAGACCGCGTCGAGCGTCTTCGAGCCCAGGTCGGGCCCGGCGAACAGCAGCGCGAAGCACACCGCCAGGGCGAGGCCGGCCCGCAGCAGCCACGGCCGCCGCGGGCCCCGCGGGTCGACGGTGCGGTCGGAGATCCGGCCGGCGATCGGGTTGAGCACCACGTCCCAGGCCTTCGGGGCGAAGACGATGAACCCGGCGACGACGGCGGCGATGCCGAGCTGGTCGGTGAGGTACGGCAGCAGCATCAGGCCGGGCACGGTGCCGAACGCACCGGTGGCCACCGAGCCCGAGCCGTAGCCGAGCTGGACGCTCCGCGGGAGCCGCTCGGACTCGGTGAGGGTCATGGAACGCACCTTAACCGGGCATGTCCGGTTTGCGGTGAATGATCGCTAACCCTCGCGCGACGTCGACCGCCGGACGACGAGCGTCGGGTCGAGCATCCGGGCCGGCTCGTGCACGGTCTTGAGCGAGAGCACCGTGTGCAGCAGGTCGACGATCTCCATCGCGACCTGCTCCAGCGGCAGCCGCACCGAGGTCAGACCGGGCCAGACCACCTGCGCGGCCAGCGAGTCGTCGAAACCGGTGACGCCGACGTCCACCCCGGGCCGCAGACCCCGTTCGTGGAGCGCGTGCAGCACGCCGATGCCGATGGTGTCGCTGGCGCAGGCGAAGCCGGTGACCCGGTCCGGACCCTCGTCGAGGAGCCGGTGCGCGGCCATCCGGGCGGCGTCGACGTTGTCGCCGATCCGGACGCCGAGACCCGTCGTGTCGAGCCCTGCCGCCGCCATCGCGCGCTGCCAGCCCTGCCGCCGGTCCTCGCCGATCCGCGAGGTCCGCTCCCAGCCGAGCCAGGCGATCCGCCGGTGCCCGGCCTCGAGCAGGTGCTCGGTGGCGAGGGTGGCACCGGTCGCCCCGGAGACGTCCACCCACGGGTTGCGGGCGTCCGGGTCGTCCCACGGGCGGCCGAAGGTCACGAACGGCGCGCCGACCCGCTGCAGCAGGTCGGCCTGCGGGGTGCCGGCGTACGTGTCGGTGATGACGAAGGCGTCGACGGCGGTCGCGCGGAGAAGCTCGTCGTAGCCGTCGAGCGGGTCGGCGGGGTCGCCGGAGAACAGCACGATGTGGTGCCCGGTGCGCGCGGTCGTCTCGACCAGGGTGTGCACGAACCGGTCCATCAGCGCGTTGCTGGTGCCCTCCTGCGCCGGCTCGAAGCGGAGGCCGATCATGTGCGAGGCCCGGGTGCGCAGCTGGCGCGCCGCCCGGTTCGGCGTGTAGCCCAGCTCTTCGATCACCGCCTGGACGCGGGCGAGCGTGTCCGGCCGGAGCAGCTCGGGGCTGTTCAGCGCGTTCGACACCGTCTGCCGGGAGACGCCGGCGCGCTGGGCGACGGTGGCGAGGGTCGGGTGCGGGCCCGTGAGCCGTCGGCTCGGGCTCATGGCACCTCCCTGTCTGACGGTCGCGCACGGGCGCGAATGGATCGTTCCAACCGGTGGCCCCAGGATAGGGCGTACGCCGCCCCGGCGCGTCCGGACCGGATTGTCGGCGTTCGCACCTATGTTCGAACCCATGGCGAGCAAGACGAAGCGACCGGCCCCGGCGGCGTACCAGTGCGGCGAGTGCGGCTGGGAGGCCGCGAAGTGGGTCGGCCGGTGCGGCGAGTGCCAGGCCTGGGGCACCGTGGCCGAGCGCGGGGCGGCCACCAGCCGGGTCCAGGCCGGACCGGTGACGGCGAAGGCCCAGCCGATCGGTGAGATCCCGATCGAGGACTCCCACGCGCGGGGCAGCGGCGTTCCCGAGCTCGACCGGGTCCTCGGCGGCGGGCTGGTGCCCGGCGCCGCGATCCTGCTCGCCGGCGAGCCCGGCGTCGGCAAGTCGACGCTGCTGCTCGAGGTCGCCGCCCAGACCGCGCGCACCGGCCGGCGCACCCTCTACCTCACCGGCGAGGAGTCCGCGGCCCAGGTGCGGCTGCGGGCCGACCGCACCGGCGGCATCACCGACGAGCTCTTCCTCGCCGCCGAGACGGACCTCGGCGCCGTCCTCGGCCACATCGAGGAGGTCAAGCCGACCCTGCTGGTGATCGACTCGATCCAGACGATCAGCGCGAGCGACGTCGACGGGGTCCCCGGCGGGGTCAGCCAGGTCAAGGAGGTCGCGGCCGCGCTGATCCGCACCGCCAAGCTGCGCAACATCACCCTGGTGCTGGTCGGCCACGTCACCAAGGACGGCAGCATCGCCGGCCCGCGGGTCCTCGAGCACCTGGTCGACGTGGTGCTGCACTTCGAGGGCGAGCGGTCCTCCCGGCTCCGGCTGGTCCGCGCGGTGAAGAACCGGTTCGGCCCGGTCGACGAGGTCGGCTGCTTCGACCTGTCCGCCACCGGCATCGTCGCGATCACCGACCCGACCGGGCTCTTCCTGGACGTGCGGCACGGGTCGGTCCCGGGCACCTGCGTCGCGGTGGCGATGGAGGGACGTCGGCCGCTGCTCAGCGAGGTGCAGGCCCTGGTGACGCACTCGCCCTCCGAGCGACCGCGCCGGACCACCTCCGGGGTCGACTCCTCCCGGGTCGCGATGATCCTGGCGATCCTGCAGCAGCACGCCGGCGTCCGGCTGCACGCCCACGACGTCTTCGTCTCCAGCGTCGGCGGCGCCCGGCTCACCGAGCCGAGCAACGACCTCGCCATCGCCCTGGCGATCGTCTCCGCCCACCGCGGCCGGCCGCTGGGCCGGCAGGTCGTCGCCGTCGGCGAGCTCGGACTCTCCGGCGAGCTCCGGCGGGTGCGTGACCTCGACGTCCGGATCGCCGAGGCCGGCCGGATGGGCTTCCGCTCTGCAGCGGTGCCGGCCGAGAAGCCCGAGCACATCGGTCGCAGCCGGATCGTCGACGAGGTCCGCGTCGTCGACCTCGACAACATCCGCCGCGCCGTGGACGTGCTCGGGATGAGCTCGGAGGAGGACGCGCCGCAGCGGTTCCAGCATGCCGGACCCCGGCTGGTCACCTGAGTCGCGACCGGGCAGGGCGCGACCTGAGGCGGTGCCCGTCGATACCAAAGTAGGTCGGCACGGGCACCGCGGAGCCCTAGAGTTGTCCGCGTGGTAGCCACCGACGACGCGCACGAGGCCGAGCGCCTGCGCGCGACCCTCGCCAGCATCGCGCCGGGCACGTCCCTGCGCGACGGCCTGGAGCGCATCCTGCGCGGCCGCACCGGTGCGCTGATCGTCCTCGGGCACGACAAGACCGTCCAGACGATCGCGACCGGTGGATTCACCCTCGACGTGCCGTTCACCGCGACCGGTCTGCGCGAGCTCGCGAAGATGGACGGTGCGATCGTCGTCGACGCCGACGTCACCCGGATCATCCGGGCGAACGTGCACCTGATGCCGGACCACACCATCCCCAGCGAGGAGACCGGCACCCGGCACCGGACCGCGGACCGCGTCGCCAAGCAGACCGGCTTCCCGGTCATCTCGGTGTCGCAGTCGATGCAGATCATCGCCGCGTACGTCGGCGAGACCCGGTACGTGCTCGAGGACAGCGGCTCGATCCTGTCCCGCGCGAACCAGGCGCTCGCCACGCTGGAGCGCTACAAGCTCCGCCTCGACGAGGTCTCGTCCACGCTCTCCGCGCTGGAGATCGAGGACCTGGTCACCGTCCGCGACGTCGCCGTGGTCGCGCAGCGCCTGGAGATGGTCACCCGCATCGCGCGCGAGATCGAGGACTACGTGCTCGAGCTCGGCACCGACGGGCGGCTGCTCTCGCTGCAGCTCGAGGAGCTGGTCACCGGGGTCGACGCCGAACGCGAGCTGGTCGTCCGCGACTACCTGCCGACCGGACGCCGCAAGCGCACCGTCGCGACGGTCCTCGCCGACCTGGAGGCGCTCTCCCCCACCGACCTGGTCGACATCTCGATGGTCGCCAAGGCCCTCGGGCTCGGCCAGGCCGAGCACCTCGACGGGGCGGTCACCCCGCGCGGCTACCGGCTGCTCGCGAAGGTCCCGCGGCTGCCCAGCAGCGTCGTCGACGGCCTCATCGAGCAGTTCGACACCTTGCAGAAGCTGCTCTCCGCCGGCGTCGAGGAGCTCCAGATCGTCGAGGGCGTCGGCGAGCTCCGGGCCCGCAGCGTCCGCGAGGGCCTGTCCCGGCTGGCGGAGTCCAGCATCCTCGAGCGGTACGTATAGCGGTCGGTGGTCGCGGCTGCTTCCTGCCTCACGCCGTCTCGACCAGCTCGACGACCACGGCTCTACGACGGAGCTCTACGACGGAGGAGGGAGTCAGTCGACCTTCTGCTTCTTCGGCTTCGGCGTGATCGTCTTGGTGACCACCGGGCGCGGCGGGCTGACCAGTCGGAACCGGCCGTCGCTCGGCTCCGAGCCGATGGCCGCCGCGGTCACCTGGTAGTAGCCGGGCAGCGCCCAGTCGGTCGAGCGGCTGCACTCGTCGTCGGAGCGGCGCCCGCTCCAGTGCACGATCACCTTCGCCGGCGTCGCGCTGCGCACGACCACGGTCTGGGGCTGGATCGAGATCGGGCAGTCCTGGCTCGTCCAGATCCGGTCGGTGCCGGAGGTCACCCGGACGGCGACGCTGCGCGGCGAGACCTGGAAGGTGCACGCCGGCCGGATGCCGGTCAGGTCCAGCACCAGCGGGACCCGGGTACCGGCGGGTCGGGTGGCCACCTCGGGCGCCACCGTGATCTCGTCGACGGCGCACGGCCCGGTCGGCTCGGCCAGGACGACCGGTGGCGCCGTCCCGGTCGGCTTCGCGGCCGGGGTGCTCGCCGGAACCGGCCCGATCGGCGCGGAGGTGGTGGGGGCCGCTGACGGCCCGGTGCTCGCGTGCGGGCTGCCGGCCGTGACGGCGGCGGTGTCGGTCGCCTTCTCGTCGCCACCCCCGACGAGCAGGCGACCGACCGCGAAGGCGAGGGCCAGCACGGTGACCACGACGGCGACGCGCCGGAACCAGTACACCCGGGCCGGCTGCCGTCCCCGCGGCCTCGAAACCGACGTCATGGTTGCACCGTAGGAAAGAACCGGTGGCAGGTGCGGGAGGCGCACCGAGGTGCCCGCTCCTGCGGACGGTTCCGTAGGGTACGTGGGCGTGAACCCCCTGATCGAACCCGTCCTCGACTGGTACGCCGCATCCGCGCGCGACCTCCCCTGGCGACGCCCGGGCACGAGCCCGTGGTCGGTGATGGTCTCGGAGTTCATGCTCCAGCAGACGCCGGTCAGCCGGGTGCTGCCGGTGCACGAGGCCTGGCTGGAGCGCTGGCCCACCCCGGCGGCGTTCGCGGCCGAGCCCAGCGGGGAGGCGGTCCGCGCCTGGGGCCGGCTCGGCTACCCGCGTCGTGCGCTGCGGCTGCACGCCTGCGCGGTGACCATCACGGCCGAGCACGGCGGCGAGGTCCCGGACACCTACGAGGCGCTCCGGGCGCTACCGGGGGTCGGCGACTACACCGCGGCCGCGATCGCGTCGTTCGCGTTCGGCCGGCGCCACGCCGTGCTCGACACGAACGTGCGCCGGGTCCTGGGCCGCGCGGTCGCCGGGGTCGAGTTCCCGTCGCCGTCGGTGACCCGGGCCGAGCGCGACCTGGCGGAGTCGCTGGTCCCCGACGACGGCCCCGAGGTGTGGGCGGTCGCGGTGATGGAGCTCGGTGCGCTCGTCTGCACGGCGAGCTCGCCCGCCTGCGGGACGTGCCCGGTGAGCGCCGCGTGCGCGTGGACGCGGGCCGGGCGGCCGGCGTACGACGGGCCGGCGCGGAAGGTACAGACCTACGCCGGGACCGACCGGCAGTGCCGGGGCCGGCTGCTCGCCGTGCTGCGCGACGCCGACGGTCCCGTCCGGCGCGCGCGTCTCGAGGCCGTCTGGGCCGACGTGCCGCAGCGGGAACGAGCACTGGCCTCCCTGCTCGACGATGGTCTCGTCGTGCAGGAAGGCCAGCTGTTCGCTCTTCCGGGCTGAGGTCCGGTCAGACGGGGGCTTCCTCGCCGCCGCCGGTCACCTCGACCGGCGGGACGTCCGGCAGCACCGCGCGAGCCGTGCCCTCGAAGGTGAACGACGCGGTCGCGCCCTCGCCCTCGACGCCGACCAGCACGATCTGACCGGGGCCGACCTCGCCGTACAGCATCTTCTCGGCCAGCACGTCCTCGATCTCGCGCTGGACCGTGCGCCGCAGCGGACGGGCACCGAGCACCGGGTCGAAGCCGCGCGTCGCCAGCAGGTCCTTCGCAGCCTGGGTCAGCTCGATCGACATGTCGCGGTCGCGCAGCCGGATCTCGACGGAGGCGATCATGTTGTCCACCATCGAGACGATCTGCTCCTGCGACAGCGGCGGGAACACGATGACCTCGTCGACACGGTTGAGGAACTCGGGACGGAAGTGCTGCTTGAGCTCCTCCTGCACCTTGGCCTTCATCCGCTCGTAGGTGCCCTGGACGTCGGACGCGTTGCCGAAGCCGAGGCTGACGCCCTTGCTGATGTCCCGCGAACCGAGGTTCGTGGTCATGATGATCACGGTGTTCTTGAAGTCGACCACTCGGCCCTGGCTGTCGGTCAGGCGACCTTCCTCCAGGATCTGCAGCAGGCTGTTGAAGATGTCCGGGTGCGCCTTCTCGACCTCGTCGAAGAGGACCACCGAGAACGGCTTGCGCCGCACCTTCTCGGTCAGCTGGCCACCCTCTTCGTAGCCGACGTAGCCCGGGGGCGAACCGAACAGCCGCGAGACGGTGTGCTTCTCGGAGAACTCCGACATGTCGAGCTGGATCAGCGCGTCCTCGTCGCCGAAGAGGAACTCGGCGAGCGTCTTGGACAGCCAGGTCTTACCGACACCGGACGGGCCGGCGAAGATGAACGAACCGCCGGGGCGCTTCGGGTCCTTCAGGCCGGCACGGGTACGACGGATCGCCCGGGACAGCGCCTTGACGGCCTCGTCCTGACCGATGACGCGCTTGTGGAGCTCGTCCTCCATCTTGAGCAGCCGGGTCGACTCCTCCTCGGAGAGCTTGACGATCGGGATGCCGGTCGCGACCGCGAGGACCTCGGCGATGAGCTCCTCGTCGACCTCCGCGACGACGTCCATGTCACCGGCGCGCCACTGCTTCTCGCGCTCGGCCTTCGCCAGGATCAGCTGCTTCTCCTCGTCGCGCAGGCGCGCGGCGGCCTCGAAGTCCTGGCCGTCGATGGCGCCCTCCTTGCGGCGGCGGACGTCCCCGATCTTGTCGTCGAACTCGCGCAGGTCCGGCGGCGCGGTCATCCGGCGGATCCGCAGTCGGGAGCCGGCCTCGTCGATCAGGTCGATCGCCTTGTCCGGCAGGAACCGGTCGGAGACGTACCGGTCGGCGAGCGTCGCCGCCGAGACCAGCGCCTCGTCGGTGATGGTCACCCGGTGGTGGGCCTCGTACCGGTCGCGCAGACCCTTGAGGATCTCGATGGTGTGCGCGATGGACGGCTCGGCGACCTGGATGGGCTGGAAGCGGCGCTCGAGCGCGGCGTCCTTCTCCAGGTGCTTGCGGTACTCGTCGAGCGTGGTCGCACCGATGGTCTGCAGCTCGCCGCGGGCCAGCATCGGCTTGAGGATGCTGGCGGCGTCGATCGCGCCCTCGGCGGCACCGGCCCCGACGAGCGTGTGCAGCTCGTCGATGAACAGGATGATGTCGCCGCGGGTCTTGATCTCCTTGAGGACCTTCTTCAGGCGCTCCTCGAAGTCACCGCGGTAGCGCGACCCGGCGACGAGCGCGCCGAGGTCGAGCGAGTAGATCTGCTTGTCCTTCAGGGTCTCGGGCACGTCGCCGCGCACGATCGCCTGGGCCAGGCCCTCGACGCAGGCGGTCTTGCCGACGCCGGGCTCGCCGATCAGGACGGGGTTGTTCTTGGTGCGGCGGGACAGCACCTGCATGACCCGCTCGATCTCCTTCTCGCGCCCGATCACCGGATCGAGCTTCCCCTCCTTGGCGGCCTGCGTGTAGTTGCGGCCGAACTGGTCGAGGACCAGGGAGCTGGACGGCGCGGCCTCCGGGGCGGTGCCCGCGGTCTGCGCCTCCTTGCCCTGGTAGCCGGACAGCAGCTGGATGACCTGCTGACGGACGCGGTTGAGGTCGGCGCCGAGCTTCTGCAGCACCTGGGCGGCGACGCCCTCGCCCTCACGGATCAGGCCGAGCAGGATGTGCTCGGTGCCGATGTAGTTGTGGCCGAGCTGCAGCGCCTCGCGCAGGGACAGCTCGAGCACCTTCTTCGCGCGCGGGGTGAACGGGATGTGGCCGCTGGGAGCCTGCTGGCCCTGGCCGATGATCTCCTCGACCTGGGCGCGGACGCCCTCCAGCGAGATGCCGAGGCTCTCCAGAGCCTTGGCCGCAATGCCGTCACCTTCGTGGATCAGACCGAGCAGGATGTGCTCGGTGCCAATGTAGTTGTGCGAGAGCATGCGGGCCTCTTCCTGGGCCAGCACGACAACACGACGGGCACGGTCTGTGAACCGTTCGAACATGGGCATCGCTCCTTGGACTTCGCGGGCCGGACAGCGTGCGACCCGCACGCCCCATCCAACCCTGTTTGCAGCCTACGTGTTCCGGTGAAGTGCCGTCTTCGCTGATAGCGAACAACGGAACCCTCCCGCGGGGGCACGAGCGGCCGGAGGTCTCCTGGACACAGATCGGCGGCCGCCCCCCGAAGATGAGGGACGGCCGCCGGCCCGGGTGTTCGAGGGCGATCAGTGAGCGGCGAGGTACGCGTCGCGCACCTCGGAGGAGACCCGGCCGCGGTCGGGCACCTCGAAACCGTTCTCGCGGGCCCAGACCCGGATGTCGGCCGGGCTCGGGCCGTCGTTGCGGCTGCGCTTCCGGCCACCGCCGCCGCCGCGCCGGGCGTGGCCGACGTACAGGGCGAGCGCGTCGCGCAGTGCGGAGGCGTTGTCCTCGTTGAGGTCGATCTCGTAGTCGCGGCCGTCCAGGGCGAACGACACCGTCTCGACGGCCTCGCTCCCGTCGATGTCGTCGACGAGCACGATGTTGACTTTCTGAGCCATTTTCCAATCCCCTGTCCGCGCTTTTTCGGATGGCATTTCGGAGAATACCCAGGGGATTAGGAAATGCGCACGAGAAACGCCGAGGCCACTCCCGGTCTATTCCGGGCGAAGCAGCGGGAACAGGATGGTCTCGCGGATTCCGGCACCGGTCAGGAGCATGATCAGGCGGTCGACGCCCATGCCCATCCCGCCTGCCGGGGGCATCCCGTACTCCATCGCCTTGAGGAAGACCTCGTCGAGCTCCATCGCCTCCGGGTCCCCCGCCGCGGCCAGCAGCGACTGCGCGGTGAGCCGCTCGCGCTGCACGACCGGGTCGTTGAGCTCGGAGTACGCCGGCGCCAGCTCCACGCCGTTGATGATCAGGTCCCAGGCCTCGTTGAGCCCGTCCTTCGACCGGTGCGCCTTGGCCAGCGGCTTCACCGCGGCCGGGTAGTCCATCACGAAGGTCGGGGTGATCAGGGAGTCCTCGACGAGCTGCTCGTACAGCTCCACCACGATCTCCTCCGCACCCCACGTCGGCTGCAGCTCGACGTCGTGCTTCTCGGCGTGCTTGCGCAGCTCCTCGGCGGTCGTGCCGACGGTGATCTCCTCGCCGAGCGCGTCCGAGACCAGGTCCAGGATCGGTGCCTGGCGCCACTCGGCCTCGAGGTCGATCTCGGACCCGTCCCGGCCCGGCACCACGGTCCGTCCGACGGCGCGCGCGGCGTTGAGGACGAGGTCGCGGGTCAGCTGCATCATCGTGAACTGGTCGCCGTAGGCCTGGTAGGCCTCGAGCATCGAGAACTCCGCGGCATGGGTCGAGTCCAGGCCCTCGTTGCGGAAGGTCCGGCCGATCTCGTAGACCTTGTCGACGCCGCCGATCATCGCCCGCTTCAGGTCGAGCTCGAGGGCGATCCGCAGCAGCATCGGCTGGTCGAGCGCGTTCAGGTGGGTCTTGAACGGGCGTGCGGACGCGCCACCGTTGGTGAGCTGGAGGATCGGCGTCTCGACCTCGAGGTAACCCTGCGAGTCGAGGGTGTCGCGCAGGCTGCGGAGCACCGTCGCCTTGGTGCGGACCATCTCGCGGGCCTCGGGCCGGATCATCATGTCGACGTACCGGAGCCGGATCCGGGCCTCGTCGGAGAGCGGCTTGTGCTCGTTCGGCAGCGGGCGCAGCGTCTTCGCGGCCATCTGCCAGGACGTCGCCTGGACCGACAGCTCCCCGCGACGGCTGGTGATGACCTCACCGGTGGCGGCGAGCAGGTCACCGAGGTCGACCAGGGACTTGAACTCGGCGAGCGACTCCTCGCCGACGTCGGCCAGCGAGAGCATCACCTGGATCTCGCTGCCGTCGCCCTCACGCAGCCGGACGAAGCAGAGCTTGCCGGTGTTGCGCAGGAAGATCACCCGGCCGGCGATGCTGACCGTCTCACCGGTGCGGGTGTCCGGCTCCAGCTCGCCGGACTCCAGCTTCGGGTCCCACGCCTCGCGGATCTCCTTGATCGTGTGCGTGCGCGGCACCGCGATCGGGTACGCCTGCTGCCCGGACTCCAGGAGCCGGCCGCGCTTGTCGTGACGCACCTGCATCTGCTCGGGCAGGTCGTCCACAACAGCATCCGCAGCGCTTGCGGGCTGCACGTTCTCCGGCTGGTCGCTCATGGGGGAAAGGCTACTTTCTCGGTTTCCGGTCAGGTGTTCCGGGCGAAGACGAGCTCGAGGCCGCGGAGGGTGAGCCAGGGTTGGTGCTCGGTGATCGAGCGGCACTCGTCGACCACGACCGGGGCCAGGCCGCCGGTCGCGATCACGTGCACGTCGTCGACCGGGACCCCGAGCTCGGCGATCATCCGCTCCACGATGCCGTCCACCTGGCTGGCGAACCCGAAGACCATGCCGGACTGCAGCGCCTCGACGGTGTTCTTCGCGATCACGGTCCGGGGGCGGAGCAGCTCGACCTTGCGCAGCTGCGCGCCGCGGCGGCCGAGCGCCTCCAGCGAGATGTCGATCCCCGGAGCGATCGCCCCGCCGACGTACTCCCCGCGCGGGGAGACCACGTCGAAGGTGGTCGCGGTGCCGAAGTCGACCACGATCGCCGGGCCGTCGTACAGGGTGGCGGCGGCGAGCGCGTTGATCACCCGGTCGGCGCCGACCTCGCGCGGGTTGTCCATCAGGACCGGTACGCCGGTCCGCACACCAGGCTCGACGACGACCGACTCGATCGCCGCGAAGTGCCGGGCCAGCATGTCGCGCCACTCGTGCAGCACCGCCGGGACGGTCGCGCAGACGGCGACCCCGCTGACCGCGGCCGCGCCGCTGCCGACCGACTGCTCGATCAGCCCCTGGATCAGCACGAACCACTCGTCGGCCGTCCGGGTCTCCAGCGTCGAGACCCGCCAGTGGTCCAGCACCACGCCGTCGGCCAGCAGGCCCAGCGTGGTGTGCGAGTTGCCGATGTCGGCGCACAACAGCGTCATGGAGATTCCTCGAGCAGGTCCATGCCGAGGTCGAAGACGTTCACCGAGTGCGTCAGCGCGCCGACCGAGATGAAGTCCACCCCGGTCTCCGCGACCGAGCGGGCCCGCTCGAAGGTGAGCCCGCCGGAGGCCTCCAGCACGGCCCGGCCCTCGCCGCGGGCGTCGTTGAGCGCGACCGCCGCGGCCATCGTCTCGTTGCTCATGTTGTCCAGGAGCACCCGCTCGCAGCCGGCGTCCAGGAGCGGCTCCAGGTCCTCGAGCCGGTCGATCTCGACCTCCACCGGGATCTCCGGGAAGCGCGCCCGCACCGCCTCGAAGGCGGGCACCACGCCGCCGGCCGCGACCACGTGGTTGTCCTTGACCAGGGCCATGTCCGACAGGCTGAACCGGTGGTTCACGCCGCCCCCGCAGCGGACGGCGTACTTCTGCAGCGCCCGGTAGCCGGGCAGCGTCTTGCGGGTGTCGAGGACCCGGGCCCGGGTGCCTGCGAGCGCCTCGACCCAGGCGGCCGTCGCGGTCGCGACGCCGGACAGGTGGCAGGCGAAGTTGAGCGCCGTCCGCTCGGCGACCAGGAGCCCCTTGACCGGTCCGCGCACCCGCAGGACGACGTCGCCGCGGTCGACCGGGGTCCCGTCGGGGAGCCGGTCCAGCACGGTCACGTCATCGCCGAGGACGGTGTGGAAGACCAGCGCCGCGATGCCGAGGCCCGCGACGACGCCGGTCTCGCGGGCGCCGAAGTCCGCGGTCCCGGTGGCGTCCGGCAGCGTCGCCTCGCTGGTCACGTCGGTCCCGGTGCCGTCCGGGGGCAGGTCCTCGGCGAGCGCGTCCAGGACCATCGCGTGGATCCGGCGCGGGTCGAGGCCGGCCCTGCTCAGCTCGGCGAGCAGGTCGGCGGGGAGGGCGTCGTACGGGGTCGGGCTGGTCATCGGGCGACCGCCTGCTGCGCCTCGACGTCGGTCGCTGCGGCCGGGCGGAAGGTCGCCACCGGCCGGCCGTCGACCAGGACCACGTCGAAGTGGCCGGCGAAACCGGCGTCGTCGCGCTCCGGGTGGTCCTCGCGCCAGTGCGACCCGCGGGTCTCCTCGCGCAGCGCCGCTGCGGTCGCGAGAGCGGCGCTGATCGACACCAGGTTCGTGGTCTCCCACGCCGCGGTGCCCTCCTCGCCCGGGGTCGCGGCGTACCCGGCGAGCTCGTCGCGCGCCCGGTCCAGGCCGTCGGCACTGCGCAGCACGCCGACCCGTTCGGTCATCGTGGCCTGCACGGCCGGCCGCACCCCGGCGGCGACCACCCCGGCGACCCGGTGGTCCTCGCCCGCCGCACGCTGCTCGCCGAGCTCGCCGGGGAGGACGTGGGCGATCCGGCGGGAGAAGACCAGGCCCTCGAGCAGCGAGTTCGAGGCCAGCCGGTTGGCACCGTGCACGCCGGAGCAGGCGACCTCGCCGGTGGCGTAGAGCCCGGGGACGTTGGAGCGGCCCCACAGGTCGGTGGCGACGCCGCCGGAGGCGTAGTGACAGGCGGGCGCGACCGGGATCAGCTCGGTCACCGGGTCGACGCCGTGCGAGCGGGCCGTGGCCAGGATGGTCGGGAAGCGTCTCTCCCAGAACTCCTTGCCCAGGTGGCGGGCGTCCAGCCACATGTGCGGCTGGCCCTCCTCGTGCATCCGGCGGGTGATCGCCTTCGCGACCACGTCGCGCGGGGCGAGGTCGGCCAGCGGGTGCTGCCCCTGCATGAACCGGTCGCCGGCGAAGTCCACCAGGAACGCGCCCTCGCCGCGGACCGCCTCCGAGATCAGCGGCTGCTGGCCGGTCGAGTCCGGGCCGAGGTACATCACGGTCGGGTGGAACTGGACGAACTCCAGGTCGCGCAGCACCGCGCCCGCGCGCAGCGCCAGCGCCATCCCGTCGCCGGTGGAGACGGCCGGGTTCGTGGTCTGCGAGAAGACCTGGCCGAGCCCGCCGGAGGCGAGCACGACCGCCCGGCAGCGGACCGCGCCGACGCCGTCGCGCTGGCCCTCGCCCATCACGTGCAGGGTGATCCCGGCGACCGCGCCGGCGTCGTCGAGCAGCAGATCGACGGCGAGGGCGTGCTGGACGACCTCGATCTCGGGAGCCGCCTCGATCGCGGCGACCAGGGCGCGTTGGATCTCGGCGCCGGTGGCGTCGCCGCCCGCGTGCGCGATCCGGTCCCGGTGGTGGCCGCCCTCGCGGGTCAGGCTGAGCTCGCCGTCGTCGGAGTGGTCGAAGTTGGCGCCGAGCGCGATCAGCTCGTGGACCGCCTCCGGGCCCTCGGTGACCAGCGCCCGGACCGCCTCGGCGTCGCACACCCCGGCGCCGGCGACGAGGGTGTCGATCTCGTGCTCGAGCGGGGTGTCGCCCGGGCCGAGCGCCGCGGCGATGCCGCCCTGCGCCCACTGGGTCGACCCGGCGGAGAGCACGTCCTTGGTGACCACCAGCACCTTGCCGACCTGGCCGCGCAGCCGGAGCGCGGCGGTCAGGCCCGCGATCCCCGAGCCGACGACGACGACGTCCGCCTCGGTCGACCAGCCGGGCTCACCGGCGGCGAGCCGTTCGGGCAACGTGCCCGGGAGCGCTGTGCCGACGGTTGAAGAAGGGGTCATCGGGTGAGACTAGCGAGCGTCGACGAGGTCACCGCGGAGGAGGCCGGTGCCCGGGAGCGCCTCGGCCGGGTCCGAACCGGTGCCGATGATCCGGTTGTCGGCGTCGACGAAGACGACGTGCGGCTGGTACTCGCGCGCCTCGGCGGTCTCCATCTGGCCGTAGGCGATCAGGATGACCAGGTCCCCCGGGTGGACCAGCCGGGCGGCGGCGCCGTTGATCCCGATGATCCCCGAGCCGCGCTCGCCGGCGATCGTGTAGGTCTCCAGCCGGGCGCCGTTGGTGATGTCGACGATGTGCACGAGCTCGCCCGCGAGCAGGTCGGCGGCGTCGAGCAGGTCCTCGTCCACGGTCACCGAGCCGACGTAGTGCAGGTCGGCCTGGGTCACCGTGGCGCGGTGGATCTTGCTCTTCATCATGGTCCGCAGCATCAGCGGGGGTCTCCTTCTTCGGGCCCCAGGTGGAGGGGCACGTTGTCGATCAGCCGGGTGGAACCCACCCGTGCGGCGATGAGCATCCGGGCGGGCCCCTCCTCGGGCGCCGGTCCGAGGTCGGGGGCGGTGACCTCGAGGTAGTCGAGGTCGACGCCGGGGGTCGCGCGGAGTACCGCCCTGGCCGCGCCGAGTGCCGCGTCGCGACCGCGGACGGCGTCGTCCCGGGCCGCGAACAGGGCCCGGGAGAGCACCACGGCCCGCGCGCGCTCGTCGGCGTCGAGGTACCGGTTGCGGCTCGACAGCGCCAGGCCGTCGGCCTCGCGGACCGTCTCGGCGCCGACCACGTCGATGCCCAGGCAGAGGTCGTCGGCCATCCGGCGGATCAGCGCGAGCTGCTGGAAGTCCTTCTGCCCGAAGACGGCGACGTCAGGGCGGACCAGGCCGAAGAGCTTGGCGACGACGGTGAGCACGCCGCGGAAGTGACCCGGCCGGGACGCGCCCTCGAGAACGGTGGCCAGCGGACCGGGGTCGACGGTGACCTGCGCGGCCGAGGCGTCGTGCGGGACGTCATGTGGGACGTCATGCGGGACGTCATGCGGGACACCGCGCGGGTACACCTCCTCGACCGAGGGTGTGAAGACGACGTCGACGCCGGCCGAGGCACAGCCCTCGAGGTCCGCCTCCAGGGTCCGCGGGTAGCGGTCGAGGTCCTCGTGCGGGCCGAACTGCAGCGGGTTCACGAAGACGGAGACGACCACGACGCCGTCCGGGCCGACCTCCTCGCGGGCCCGGCGCATCAGCGCCAGGTGCCCGTCGTGCAGCGCGCCCATCGTGGGCACGAACCCCACGCGGGCTCCCGTTGCGCGGCGGGGTGCCAGCGCAGCAGCGAGGTCGGCGCGCGTGTCGGCGCCCAGAGGAGCGCCCAGAGGAGGGCCCAGAGGAGGGCCCAGAGGAGGGCGCAGCGGGACGGCGTTCACCGCTGCTCGGTCCGGCCCGGCTCGCTCCGGCGGCGGACGAGCTGCGGCGTCTCGACGGCGGCCAGCGCCTCGTCGAGCAGGCGCACGATCTTGACCGCCCGGATCGGCAGCAGCCGGCCGTCGAGCACCGCCCGGTCGGCGGTCGCCTTCGCCATCGCGACGTACGACGGGATGGTGGCCGGCGCGGTCTCGGCGATGTCCTCGAGGTGCGCCCGGACGGTGTTCACGTCGCCGCGCACGATCGGCCCGGTCAGGGCGGCGTCGCCGGAGGTGAGCGCGTTGTCGAGGGCGGCGGTGAGCAACGGGCGCAGGGTGGCGGCCGGGTCCTCCGCACCGGAGGCGCTGAGCAGCTCCATCGCCTGCGCGACCAGGGTGACCAGGTGGTTGGCGCCGTGCGCGAGACCCGCGTGGTACAGCGTGCGCTTGTCCTCGGGCACCCACATCGGGACGCCGCCGAGGTCGGAGACCAGGGACTCCGCGATGCCGCGGTCCTCCGGCCGGGCGGTGATGCCGAAGACGGTGCCGGCGAGCCGGTCGAGGTCGACGTCGGTGCCGGTGAACGTCATCGCCGGGTGCATCGCGAGCGGCCGGGCGCCGACCTCGGCGGCCGCGGTCAGCACGGCCAGACCGTGGCGGCCCGAGGTGTGGCAGACGTACTGGCCCTCGCGGATCACCCCGGCGCCGACCAGCGACACCACCACGTTCTCGAGCATGTCGTCGGGAACGGTGAGCAGCAGCAGGTCGCAGCTGCGGGCCACGTCGGTCGGCTTCATCACCGGGACACCGGGCAGCAGCTCGGCGATCCGGGTCCGGGACGCGGTGGACTCACCGGCCGCAGCCGCGATCTCGTGACCGGCAGCGCGCAGCGCAGCGGACAGGACGGCGCCGACCCTGCCGGCGCCCACAACCCCGATACGGGTCATCTGGACTCATCGCCTTTCGTTGCAGTCCCGGGCGGGTACCGCACTACTCAATGACGCCCAAAGAGTACGTCGCGACGCGAGCCGGGGTAACCCCATCGGCCACGTGGGCTGGATCACAAGGGCTTCACCGAGCGAGCACGGACACGGTGATGCCGTCCAGGGTGAGCGTGACCGGCGCGTACGGGCCCGGGTCGAGGCCGTGCTCGGCGAGCCAGAGCGAGATCGGGACGTCGGCCGCCTTGGCGGCGCACTCGCACCGCGTCCAGCGCCCCCAGAAGTCCTCCCGGCCGTACCGGGCGGCGAGCGCCGGCGGGACCGGCTGGCCGGTGAGCTCGGCGTCGATCACGCAGCCGGGGTCGCCGTACCAGCCGACGGCGCGGCCGTCGGCCAGGTGGGAGCGCGTGACGGCGTCCGCGACCTCGGCCGCGGTCCCGACCCGGACGTCCGGTCCGGGCCCGGTCCCGGGCTCAGATGGAGCCGGCACCGTCGATCACGATCGCCTGCCCGTTGATGTTGGTGTCCTCCAGCAGCAGCATCCGCACCACCGGGAGCACGTCCTCGGGCGTGGTCATCCGGCCCGAGGGGGTACGCCGCAGGATCGCGTCCAGCTGGGTCTGGCCGAGCACCGCCGACATCTCGGAGGCGAAGAAGCCGGGCGCCACCGAGTTGGCGATCACCCGTCCGGAGAGCTCGCGCGCCAGCGACCGGGTGGCGCCGTCCAGGCCGGCCTTCGTCGCCGAGTAGGCCACCAGGCCCGGGTAGCCACGCTGCCCGCAGATCGAGGTGATGTTGACCAGCCGGCCACGTCGGCCCTTGCCGAGCAGCCGCCGCACCCAGAACCGGGTGAGCACCAGCGGAGCGGTCAGGTTGGTGTCGATGATCCGGGTGATCTCGTCGGCCGGTGTGTGCACGTGCAACGAGTCCTGGCCGATCGCGGCGTTGTTGATCAGCGCGTCGACGACGCCGAGCTTCGCCTCGACCTCCTTGACGAACGCCTGGCAGGCCTTGTCGTCGGTGATGTCGACCGACCCGAAGTGGCTGGCGTCCGGGTACTTCTCGGCCAGAGCGTCGAGCTCGGGGGTGACCGTGCGGGCGAACGCGGCGACCTTGACGCCGCGTTCCAGCAGGTCGGTGACCATCGCCAGGCCGAGGCCGCGGGAGGCGCCGGAGATCAGGACGACGGTGGCGGCGGGGACCGCTTCCGGCCCGCCGGGGGCGGGAATCTGCTCGCTAGACATCGCTCTTCAGCGTCTCCTTCTGCGGGATCGCGTCCAGCACCTTGATCATCCGCGGGACGCCGTACTCCGGGAGCCGCTCGGCGCTCCAGGTCTTGAGCTCCTCCACGATCTCGTCGTTGGGGCTGCTCAGCACGACCTCGGCGACGACCAGGCTGCCGACCAGGGGCGACTTGCGGCCGCGCACGTGCGCCCAGGCCACGTCGGGGTGGCTGGTCAGCACGCCCCGTACGACGCCCGCGGACACCTTCGCGCCGCCGACGTTGATCTCGTCGCTGTTCAGCCGGCCGGTGATCAGCACGCGGCCGTCCTGGATCACGACCGCGTCGCCGGTCCGGACCGCGCCGTCGAGCCCGGCGCCGTGGTGCGGGGAGGCGATCACGAGCTCGTCGCCGTCGACGTCGATCCGCGGGCGGCCCTCGGCCTCGCGACCGAGCCACTCCACCGGGAACCCGGCGCGGCCGTCGTGGACGACGATCGACGCGCCGACCTCGGAGGAGGCGTAGATCCAGGAGATCCGGGCAGCCGGGAAGAACGCGCGGAGCTGGTCGAGCACGGCCTGGTCGACGGGCTCGCCGCCGAGGCTGATCTGCTGCAGCGGCACCTCGGCCAGCCGGTCCTTGTGCGCCATCATCGTCTGGCGCCAGAAGGTCGGCGTCCCGGAGGCGGCGGTGACGCCGTGCTCGGCCGCCGCGGCGACCCAGGAGTCCAGGTCGGAGGGGTCGACGACGACGAGGTCCTGGCCCGGCGACCCGAGGCCGAGGGTGACGACCTGCCACCAGGCGTAGGTGCCGGGCGAGTACGGGCAGAGCCAGGTGCGCGGCGCCATGTCGCCGGAGACCGTGGTCAGCGACGCGAGGGTGTGCCCGATCTGCTTGGGCCGTCCGGTCGAGCCGGAGGTGAGCAGCCAGAGCCGGCCGTCCTCGGCGGCCCGCGGCGCGGACGCCTCCTCGACGGTCCCGTCGGGGTCGACGATCGCGAAGCCGGAGGCGCGCAGGTCGGCGCGGAGGTTCTGCTCCATCCGGCCGGCGGCGACCACGAGGAACTCGGCTCCGGTCTCGGCGTGCGCGCGGACCCACGGCATGGCCTCGAACGACGATCCGACGACGACCGCGGCCGGCGCCGGGATCTTCACGTCGGACAGCTCGGCCCAGGTCGTGCTGACGCCGGTGCCGACGTCGATCAGGCGGTTGCCGATCCCCGGGAAGGAGGCCGCGGCGGTCACTGGCCCTGGATCTCGGTGAGCAGGTCGAGCACGTCGCCGACGGTGTTGATCTGGCGCAGCCCGGCGGCGTCGAAGTTGAGCTCGTCGTCGATCTCGTCCTCGACCCGCAGCGCGAGCTCGCTGAAGTCCAGCGAGCGGAAGCCGATGTCGCTCAGCAGCGCGGCGTCGTCGTCAGGAAGGGTCTTCCCCTGGGTGGAGAGGACCTCGCCCATCAGGGCGCGCAACTGCTCGCGGGACACAGCACTCATGGCGAGGAGACTACCGTTGGCCCGTCCACCCGTTCGAACCGTGCCCGAGGAGCAAGGATGCTGCGTCCCGCCGCCGAGGCCGACGTCCTGGTGATGCGCGAGTGGCGCAACCAGCCGGCGAACCGCGAGGTCAGTCTGCAGCAGCACGAGATCGCGCTCGAGGAGCACCTGGCCTGGTGGGA
Organism: Marmoricola sp. RAF53; assembly: GCF_052114005.1. NCBI lineage: Bacteria > Bacillati > Actinomycetota > Actinomycetes > Propionibacteriales > Nocardioidaceae > Marmoricola > Marmoricola sp. RAF53. The sequence goes on from NZ_JBFRDX010000007.1 coordinate 179,928, forward strand.
GCGGGTCCAGCAGGACCCCGGCAAGCGCGTGCTGGTCTTCACCTACGACGACCGCCCGCTCGGCGTCGTCAACTACTTCGACCTCGAGCTGGACGCCCCGGCCGGCGAGCGCAGCGGCGCCTGGGGGTTCTTCCTCGACCACGAGACCGCCACCGCCGAGGGCATCGCGATGACCGCCTGGATACAGGTGATGAAGGACGCCACGAACTTCGCCTTCGACGAGCTCGGCCTGGACGTCCTCACCGGCGAGGTGAGCCAGGACAACGAGGCCGTCCGGGTGATGAACCGGCGGTTCCGGTTCACCGAGGGCGAGCCGGTCACCCACTCCGACGGCCGGGTCTTCCTGCCGATCACCCTGCTGCGCGAGAACCGGCGGGGCGCCCAGAAGTCTGGACAGAAATCTGCACAGAAGAAGACGACCGAGGAAGGTCAGCAGTGACGACCGAGCAGCCCCAGAGCAAGCGCACCATCACCGTGGCCGGACCCCGCGGTCCGGTGCAGATCGGCCCGGACCACGAGCCGTTCGTGATCGCGGAGATGTCCGGCAACCACAACGGGGACCTGGAGCGCGCGCTCGACATCGTGCGCGCCGCCGCGGAGACCGGCGCGCACGCGGTGAAGATCCAGACTTACACCGCGGACACGATCACCCTCGACGTCGACTCGCCCCGGTTCCGGCTCAGCGCCGACCACCCGCTCTGGCCCAACCGCCGGCTCTACGACCTCTACACCGAGGCGCACACGCCGTGGGAGTGGCACGAGCCGATCTTCTCGATGGCCAACGACCTGGGCCTGATCGCGTTCAGCGCGCCGTTCGACCCGACCGCGGTGGACTTCCTCGTCGGACTCGGGGTGCCCCTGATGAAGCAGGCGTCCAGCGAGATCACCGACCTTCCGCTGACCCGGGCGATCGCCGGGACCGGCCTGCCGACGATCATCTCGACCGGGACCGCGACCCTGGGCGAGATCGACGCGTCGCTCCGGGCGGCCCGGGAGACCGGCAACGCGGACGTGATCGTGCTGTCCTGCACCGCGTCGTACCCGGCGCCGCCGGAGGCGTCGAACCTGCGCGGCATCCCGGTGCTGCGCGACGGTCTCGACGCCCAGATCGGGCTCTCCGACCACACCCTGGGGATCGGTGCCTCGGTCGCCGCGGTGGCGCTCGGGGCGACCGTGATCGAGAAGCACCTGACCCTGGACCGCGCCGACGGTGGCGTCGACGCCGACTTCTCGCTGGACCCGGGCGAGTTCGCCTCGCTGGTCGCGGAGACGAAGATCGCCTGGCAGGCGATGGGCGAGGCACGGGTCGGACCCAAGCAGATCGAGGCCGAGGGCCTTCGCTTCCGGCGCTCGCTCTTCGTCACCCGCGACGTGAAGGCCGGCGAGGTCGTCGGTCCGGACAACGTCCGGTCGGTGCGCCCGGCAGACGGCCTGCCGCCGGACTCGTTCCGCGAGATCGAGGGCCGTGTCTTCAGAGCGGATGTGCAGAAGGGCACGCCCATGTCCCTGGATCTGCTCTGAGCCGTCATCCGCGGCACCTGGCGACGCTCAGATCGGCTCGTCGGGGATGACCGTCACCTCAGGCTGCACCCTGTAGCCGGGCGGCAGCAGGCTCTTCTCGACCTCGAGCGGCTCCACGGGCGCGTCGGGGTTGCGGTCCTTCCACTCGCCGACGGGGCCCTCGGCGGCGGCCTCCTGGGCCAGCCGCCGGCGGCGGAGCTTGTCGCGCACCCAGAAGATCTTGCGGCCGACCCGCACCTCGCGCGAGGTGTTGAGCGCGTTGAGCTGACCGCGGGTCTTGCGCAGCGCGCGCTGCCGGCCCTGGAGCCGGCGCAGCAGCCACAGGACGTGCTCGTCGGCGTCGGCGGCCCGGACCGCCAGCACCTCGGCGGCCTCGGCCAGCTCGGCGTACGAGAGCCGGCCGGTCGACGCCGGGGCGTCGTAGTCCGGCGCCGTCCCCGCCGGGCGGAGCCGGGCTTCCAGCGCGAGGGCCGGGTCGCGGAGCGCTGCCACGTCCTCGATCCCGGCCGCGGTCGCCAGCGCCGAGGCCAGCACCCAGGGCGAGGCCCCCGGCGACCACGGGTGCCGGACCCCGCGTGCGAGCAGGGCGGCGGAGACGTCGAGCAGCCCGCGCAGCAGGACCACGTCCCGGGGGGCGGGGGTCTCGGCGCGCCAGGACGGGTCCAGCGGGACCAGGTCGTCGCCGGAGAGCACCAGCGTGCGCGGCAGCAGCGCGACCCGGTCGACGGGGACGTCCGCGTCCGGCGCGGCGCCGAGCCAGTCGCGCAGCCGCCGGACCAGGACGCCGGCGGCGGAGGCGTCGTGCGCCGCGCAGCAGGCCTCCAGGGCGGCCGCGAGCGTCGGTCCCTCGGGGACCGGTCCGGCGAGCGCGGCCGTGTCGCGGACCAGTCCCGGCGCGACCGTGACCACGCCGGCCTCACCGAGGAGCTCCCGCTCCCAGGCGCCGTCGCGGCGGGTCAGCCGGTAGCCGATCGCCGGGGCGCCGTCGTGGCCGGGCTCCTGGACCAGGACGGTGCCCGCGCCGGGGTCCGGCTCGGACGCTGCGCCGCGCCGCAGGTGCAGCACGGTCAGCGGTGCGACCGCGGCTCCGAGGCCGGCCACCACCAGGTCGTGGACGGTGCGGTGCGGGTCCTTGAGCGGCAGCGCCGCGGGGTCGTCCACGTCGTAGGCGGCGGTCACCTCGCGGATCACGACCTCGTCGGTCCGGCCGTCGGTCAGCGTCGTGGCGGACGCGGCGACCAGCGGGTCGCTGCGGCGGCCGTGGCAGCACCACGTCTCCACCGACGTCAACCCGTGCCGCTCCTGGAGGAGGGCGGCGACCGCGCCGGCGTCGAGGGTCGGCCGGTCCACGACGTGCCCGTCCGGCCAGTCCGCGTCGCTGTGCCGGCTCTCGTCGCCGGCCGCGAGCAGCCGGTCCACGCCGACGGCGTTGCCGACCCCGACGAACAGCTCTCCGTCCGCCGTCAGCAGGGCGACCAGGTCGGCGAGGACCGCGTCCGCGGTCGGCGTCTCCTCCTCGGCCGAGTGCAGCCGGTCGGTACCGGCGACCGCGACCACGGCGTCGTACGACGCACCCCTGCCGGCCAGCCGGTCCAGCGGTCCGCAGAGCACGCCGATCGCGTCCGGCAGCTCCTCCCGGAGCCGTTGCGCGTCCGGCCACGACCGGACCAGCACGTCGGTGGCGCCGAAGTGCGCGGCGACGTCGCGAACCACGTCGGCCGTCGTCGGACCGGCCACGAGCGCGCGCTCGCGGCGACCGCCGAAGCCGTGCAGCAGCCGCGGGGCGAGGAGCCCGCCGAAGGCGCCGACGGCCCCGTCGGCGTCGGACCAGGTCAGCATCTCCGAGCCGAGCAGGGTGATCCCCTCGGTGGATGTCGTCATAGGTCGCCCTCCGCGCCGGGTCGGGTCCAGCAGAACAGGTCCATGATCTCAGCGGGCTCGCGCACGTGGCGCAGGCCCAGCTCGGCCTCCGCGATCGCGCCGACGACGTCACGCGGCACGAACTCCTGGTGCAGCTCCGGCCAGTTGCGCAGCTGCCGCTCGATGCCGCCGTAGACCGGGTCCTCGTTCTCGAGCACCATCGGGTCGCCGTACACGCCGACCTCGCAGCCGACCGAGGCGCCGTACAGGATCGCCGAGCCGAGACGGTTCGAGACGACCCGCTCGTGGGCCCGGAGCTCGGCGAGCTGCTTGCGCAGGAAGTCCGGGTCGGTGCCCTTGTAGCCGAAGCCGCGCATGCCGTGCGTGATCACCCGGCAGCCGGCGCTCTCGTACACCTCGCGGATGGCGGCGTTGCGGTGCTCCACCCAGTACAGGCAGACCGTGATCGGGCCGGTCTCGACCTCCTGGAGCCGGCGCAGCATCGCGGCGTGGTCGCCCGCGACCTCCTGCCCCTCCCAGCCGTGGAACGGGTAGAAGATCGTGCCCTCGCGCTTCGCCGGCGGCGGGATCCGCGGCGCGGTGCGCTCCATCTCCAGCAGGTAGGCCCAGGCGGAGCCGATCACGTGGTAGTTGCGGCGACCCATCGCCCAGCCGCGGCGCATCACCGAGTCCGACCAGACGAACAGCTTCGTCCCGGGGACGAAGTGGGTGCCGACCGCGAAGCCGTCGTGCAGGTTCCAGCCGTGCTGGAGGTAGCCGTCGAGCATCACCGGGAACGGGATCCCGACGTAGTCGGCGAAGAGGTGGGCATGCCCGTAGTAGTGGTTCGCGGTGTGCATCCGCCCCTCCTCAGTGGTGCAGCCTCAGTCCTGCCGGCGACGGGCGAGCAGCGGGGCGCACGCGTCTGCGACGCGCTCGCGCCCGCGACCGTCCACGGTCCGCCACCCCCGCTCGCGGAGCTCCGCGCGGAGCGCGGCCGAGCCGAGGAGCGAGGCGAACGCGGTACCGGTGTCCGACGTGAGCGCCTCAAGATACCCGAGGCCGACGACCAGCCCGGCCGCCACCGCCCGCTCGTACGACGTGGCCTGGTTGTCCGCGACGCAGACCAGGCCGGTGGCGGCGCCGAGGCAGAGCAGCTCCCAGCTCGAGGACCCGGCCGCACTCAGCACGACGTCGGCGGCACGGACCTCGCGCGCCAGGTCGTCGGTCGGGCCGACGACGTCGAGGCGCTGACCCGGGCCGGTCGTCAGCGCGCGGCACTCCTCGGCGATCCCGGGCCGGGCCGCGACCACCGTCGCGTCGAAGGGGAGGCCCGTCCGCAGCGCGGCCGCGGCGACCCGGGGCGCGGCGCCGAAAGGGTCGGTGCCACCGAAGAAGGCGAGGACCCGGGGCACCGGCCCTTCGGTCCTGGCCGGGTGCTCCGGCCGCGCGGCCCGCAGGTCGGCGCGCATCAGCGCGTACCCGAGACCGGCGAGCCGGGTCGTCCCGGCGGGCACCGGCCAGGGGTCCTCCTCCGCGCCGATGTTCTGGTCCAGCCACACGTCGGCCGGGCGGCCGCCGGCCGGGTCGCCGTCGACGAGCGCGAGCGTCGGGACACCCGCCTCCCGGACACCGTCGTAGACGGCGGCGGGCAGCAGGTAGGAGTCGAGGACCACCAGGGCGGGGTCGAGCGCGAGCAGGCCGGCGACCTCGTCGTCGGGGGTCGGGGCGGTGGCCTCGAAACCGCGGCGGGCGACCTGGTCGGCGGCCCACGGCACGCTCGCCAGGTCGGCGACGAAGACGACCCGGTGGCCGCGGCCCGCGAACTCCTCGGCCAGCGCCAGGCACCGCATCACGTGCCCGATCCCGACGGCCGGCCCGGCGTCGCAGCGGAACACGGCCGCCGCCTGACGCGCTCGGGCCGGAGCGGGACTGGTCACGGCCGACAATCTAGTGCCCCCGGCTATCCTGCTCCCCAACCCGAACGGAGTCAGGGGCCGACAGGTGAGCGAGACCATGAGCAGCGAGCACCACGCCCTGCTGGACAGCACCGAGGACCTCGCCGTGGTGCCCGGCTGGTTCCTGCCGGTCGACCAGCACCTGTTCCGCTGGTTCCTGAGCCGGCAGCGGGAGGCGGGGATCCGGGGCGACCTCGTCGAGCTCGGCGCCTACCTGGGCAAGAGCGCCATCGTGATCGGCGACTACGTCGGCGACGGGGAGGTCTTCACCGTGGTCGACCTGTTCGGCGCCGAGGCGAGCGACGTCGCGAACGCCAGCGAGAACGACTCCTCCTACTCGACGCTCACCCGCGAGGGCTTCGAGGAGAACTACCTGCGCTTCCACCCGGTGCTCCCGGCCGTGCACACCGCGCTGTCGTCCGCGGTCACCGAGCACGTCGACGCGGGCAGCGCACGGTTCGTGCACATCGACGCCTCGCACCTCTACGAGCACGTCGTCGGCGACACCGCCGCCGCGCGCTCGCTGCTGGCCCCCGACGGGATCGTCGTCTTCGACGACTACCGCTCCGAGCACACGCCGGGGGTGTCGGCGGCCGTGTGGGGGGCCGTGCTGAACGACGGCCTCAACCCGATCTGCGTCACGCCGTCCAAGCTGTACGGCACCTGGGGCGAACCGGCCGCGGTGAGGGCGGAGCTGCGCGCGCACCTCGACGGCGACGAGCGGCTCTGGTCGGAGGTCCAGTCCGTCGCCGGTCACGAGCTGATCCGGTGCAGCTACGTCGCCACCGGCCCGACCCGGGAGCAGCAGCTGGTCGCGAAGCTGGACCGCAAGGAGCAGGCGCTGGCCCAGGCCCGGCGGCGGCTGCGCCGGCAGCGGGAGCGAGCCGATGCGCTCGAGGCGTCGCGCTCCTACCGGCTGGGCGCCGCGCTCACCGCACCGCTGCGGGCGCTGCGCCGGCGCGGCTGATCAGCCGGTGATGCCGAGGCGGAGGATGTCGTTGCGGACGAGCTGGACGCCGACGCGGTAGCCGGCCACGGTCCGCGGCGCCGGGAACGAGGGCACCGCGAAGCGGTCGTAGACCTGCGGGGCCAGGTGGTCGGCGAACGGCAGGACCAGGTGCCACGGCTGCGGCTCCCGGCCCTCGAACGGGTCGCGCAGCTCGCGCTGGAGCCCGACCAGCTCCGCCACGTCGACGTCGAACCGGTAGCGGCCGCCCTCGTGCACCAGCGCGACCCGGGTGCCGGTCCGCTCGGCCGGGTGCTCGAAGTGCTCCACGACCACGTGGTCCGGCAGCGCCTGCGGGCCGCCCCAGGTGCCCTCGAAGCGGAGCACCGTGTCCGCGGTCCAGGTGATCGTGTCGACTACCGGGGCCGTCCGGCCGTCCAGCAGCTGCAGGTTGCCGAACATGCTCCGGGTCGCGGCGACGGTCCGGAAGCCGGCCACCGCCGGGGTGGCGGCGAAACCGGCGCCGGGGGTGACCCAGCGGCGTACCGGGCCGAGGTCGAGGCGGGCGTCGACGGCGATCTGGGACGAGAGCGGCGTCAGGTAGTCCGGGGTGTCGGTGACCGCCGCGATCGGGACCTCGGCGCGCCAGGCGAACACGCCCTCCGCCCCGGTCGGCTCGACCGCCGCCGGGAAGGCCAGGTCCTCGCCGCGGCGACCCGTCAGCTGCAGTACCGGCGCCGGCCCGATCTCGTCCGCCCGCAGGGTCCCGGCGAGCACCAGCGAGTCCGCGGTCGGCGCGACCGACTCGACGAGGACGCGCGGACGCCGGACCGCGATCCCGTACCCGTCGGCGCCGCGGTACGGCTGGACGACGGTTTCCGGACGGTCCGGCATCGTCCGCTGCGCGACGTACCGCGCCCGCCCGGTGGACGTCTCGGCGACGGCGAGCTCGACGTCGAGGTCCGCGGAGCGCACCCGCATCCGGAAGGCCCAGAAGCCCTGCTTGTCGCCGGCCGCGGCGGCCAGGGCCCGCAGGTCGACCGAGGTCTGCACCTCGACCAGGTCCTCGCCACCGAAGGGGACGTGCCGGGCCACGCGCCGTACCGGGCACTCGAGCCGGCCGTCCTTGGACTCCAGCCAGAGCGAGATCCGCGACTTCGGGCCGAGCTCGATCGGGGTGTCGACCAGGATGCTCGCCTGCAGGACGTCGCCGTCCCAGACCGCGTCCTCGACCTCCGCCACGAGCCGGACCTCGCCGCCGGTCACCTCGTACGGCTCCAGCCCGAACCGGCTGTCGCCGAAGTGCGGCAGCCGCTCGTGGTAGCGCCTGCGGAACCGGCCGTGGCGGCGGACCGCGGCCGACCGGCCGTAGTGGTGCGCCCAGGCGTGCAGGTCGCGCAGCGCGTCCGCGTCACCGGCGTCGACCATCGCGGACTGGACCCGGTGGAACGGCGCCAGCCGGGCGCCCGCCGCCTGGCCGCCCAGGCGGGCGTCGAGCCGTTGGGCCATCCCGACGATCTCCGGGTAGGTCTCCGGGGCGTTGACGGTCAGCGCGGCCACGATCGCGGTGACGTCGATCTCCAGGAAGTGCTCGCGCAGCAACGGCAGTGACGCGGGGGTCCGGGGCTCGGCGACGTCGAGGACCATCATCGCCGAGGTGTAGCGGTCGGTGAGGTTGCCGATCTCCGCGCTGCGCTGGGTGATCGAGGGCTCGCCGCCGTCGCGCTCGCGCCAGAAGTAGAGGACCTCGTCGAGGACGTCGACGGCGTCGGCGCTCGTGTGCGCGGCGATGCTGACCGGGAAGTCCTCCATCAGCATCGCCGGGAACGCGTAGCCCTGCTCGTCCCAGAAGTCGCGGCGGTAGACCTTGTTCCACGCCATCCGGTCGAGCACGAGCTCCGGGCGCTCGGTGATGTGCGTGCGGGTCCGGGTCCCGGTGATCGCGATCCCGTGCACGAACGAAGAGCTGACGCCGAGGTTGTTGAACCGGCCCGCGCTGCAGCTCGCGAACCGGGAACCGCTCTCCCGCAGGGTCGACGTCAGCCGCTCGTACGCCGTCGGGTGGACCACGTCGTCGCTGTCGACGTAGGTCAGGAACTCGCCGGTCGCCACCGCCGTGCCGGTGTTGCGCGCGGGGCCGAGGCCCTGGTTCTCCTGGGTGACCAGCCGGAACCGCGGATCCGCGTCGCAGAAGCGCTCGGCGACGGCCCGGGTGCCGTCCTGCGAGCCGTCGTCGACCAGCACGACCTCGAGATCGCGCAGCGTCTGACGCCGGAGTGATTCCAAGCACGCCTCGACGTAGTCCGCGACGTTGTAGAACGGCACGATCACGCTGAGCAGTGGCACGAGCCACCTCTCTCTCGGAGTGGCAGGGCTGGCTCGGCGCGGCGGGACAAGCCTCCCGGCAGGGTATCCTCACGCCTGCACCACGCGCTCACCACGCCAACGGAAGGCTGACAGGACGTGTCCCCAATCGAAGGATCACTGCTCAAGGGATCCAGCATCCTGGTGACCGGCGGGACCGGTTCCTTCGGCAAGGCGTTCATCGAGTACGCCCTGAAGAACCTCGACCCCAAGCGGCTGATCGTGTTCTCGCGCGACGAGCTGAAGCAGTTCGAGGTCCGTGCGATGTTCGACGACGACCCGCGGCTGCGCTGGTTCATCGGTGACGTCCGCGACCAGCAGCGCCTCTTCCGGGCGATGCACGGCGTCGACTACGTGGTGCACGCGGCGGCGCTGAAGCAGGTCGACACCGGCGAGTACAACCCGTTCGAGTTCGTGAAGACGAACGTGCTCGGCTCCCAGAACGTCGTCGAGGCCGCGATCGACGCCGGCGTGAAGAAGGTCGTCGCGCTCTCCACCGACAAGGCCTCCAGCCCGATCAACCTGTACGGCGCCACCAAGCTGACCGCCGACAAGATCTTCATCCTGGGCAACAACTACGCGGCGTCGTACCCGACCCGGTTCGCGGTCGTCCGCTACGGCAACGTGACCGGCTCGCGCGGCTCGATCATCCCGAAGTGGCGCGCGATGCACGCCGCCGGCGAGAAGCTGCCGATCACCGACCTGCGCTGCACCCGCTTCCTGATCACGCTCCCCCAGGCCGTCGAGATGGTCGTGGACACCTTCGCGCTGATGCAGGGCGGCGAGCTCCTGGTCCCGCACATCCCGTCGCACAAGGTCGTCGACCTGGCGCACGCGGTCGCTCCGGGCGCGGAGTTCATCGACATCGGCCTGCGGCCGGGCGAGAAGCTGCACGAGGAGATGATCAGCCCGGAGGAGGGCCGCCGCGCGGTCATGATCCAGGACGGCAAGTACTACGTGATCGAGCCGGAGACCCCGCAGTGGGGCTACCGGCCGATCCAGGACGCGACGCCGGTCCCCGAGGGCTTCCACTGCGCCTCGGACAAGAACGACATCTGGTGGGGCGTCGAGGACCTCCGCGAGGTCCTCGAGTCGGGCATCTGAGCCCTCAGGAAGGCAGCATGCTCCCCTACGGTCGCCAGTCGATCTCCTCCGACGACATCGAGGCGGTCGCCGCGATCCTGCGCGGTGACTGGCTGACCACCGGGCCGACGGTGACCGCGTTCGAGGACGCGATCAGCGCCGCCACCGGCGGCCACCGGGCCGTTTCCTGCACCTCGGGCACGGCCGCGCTGCACATGGCGTACGCCGCCGCCGGCGTCGGCCCGGGCGACCAGGTCGTCACCACGCCGATGACGTTCGTCGCGACCGCCTCGGGCGCGTCCATCCTGGGTGCCGAGGTCGTCTTCGCCGACGTCGAGGAGGACACCGCGCTGCTCGACCCGGCGGCCGTGGAGGCCGTGGTCACCGACCGCACCAAGGTGATCGCCGCAGTCGACTACGCCGGCCACCCGGCCGACTACGACGCGCTCCAGCCGATCGCCGACCGGGTCGGCGCGCTCACGCTGGACGACGCGGCCCACTCGATCGGCGGCACCTACCGGGGCCGTCCGGTGGGCGACCTGGCCGACGTCACCACGCTCTCCTTCTTCCCGACCAAGAACCTCACCACCGGTGAGGGCGGCGCCGCGGTGTTCAAGGACGACACGCTCGCGCAGCGGGCGCACGAGTTCCACTTCATCGGCCTGGTCCGCGACAAGGACCGCTTCGAGATCACCGACGAGGGGCCGTGGCACCAGGAGGTGCACGAGTTCGGGATCAACTACCGGCTCACCGACGTGGCCTCGGCGCTCGGCCTGTCCCAGCTGGCCCGGCTGGCCGCGTTCAAGCAGCGGCGTACCGAGATCACCGCGCGCTACAACGCGGCGCTCGCCGACGTCGCCGGCCTGCGCACCCCGGTCCAGCGGGACGACGTGGATCCGGCCTGGCACCTCTACCCGGTCCGGGTGCTCGACGGCCGCCGCCGCGAGGTGTTCGAGAAGATGCGCGAGCGCGGCGTCGGCGTCCAGGTGAACTACATCCCGGTGTACTGGCACCCGGTCTACGCCCACCTGGGCTACCAGCGCGGGATGTGCCCGAACGCCGAGGCGTTCTACGCCGAGGAGCTGTCCCTGCCGCTCTACCCCGACCTCACCGACGCGCAGGTCGACCAGGTCGTCGAGACCCTCGTCGAGGTCCTGGCCTGATGGCTGCGGTCGGCCCCGGCAAGGTGGGCGTCATCACCCAGGCCCGCACGACCAGCACCCGGCTCCCGGGCAAGGTCCTGCTCGAGGCCGGCGGCCGCACCCTGCTCGACCACCACCTCGACCGGCTGCTCGCCGCCGGGCTGGAGGTGTACGTCGCCACCACCGTCAACGCGACCGACGACCCGATCGTCGCGCTCGCCGAGGCCCGCGGGCTGGGCGTGTACCGGGGCAGCGAGGAGGACGTGCTCGCCCGGTTCACCGGCTGCGCCGAGGCGTTCGGCCTCGACACCGTCGTCCGGGTCACCTCGGACTGCCCGCTGATCGACGGCGCGCTCGTCCGCCGGGCGATCGACCTGTACGCCGCCGCCGCGGACCCGTGGACCTACGTCTCGAACGGCCTGGAGCGCACCTTCCCGCGCGGCTTCGACCTCGAGGTGTTCAGCGCCGAGGCGCTCCTGGACGCCGGCCGGAACGCGACCGAGCAGCCGCAGCGCGAGCACGTGACGCCGTACCTCTACGCCAACGGCTCGGGCCGGATGACGTTGCGCAACCTCGCCCGGACGCCGGACGGCAGCAGCCGGGACGCGGCGTCGTACCGGGTCACGCTGGACACCGAGGACGACCTCCGGCTGATCCGGGCACTGATCGAGGACCACCGCGCGGCCGAGCTCGACGTCGAGGGCGTCATCGCCGTCCTCGACGCGCACCCGGAGCTGGCCGGCCTCAACGCGCACGTCGAGCAGAAGAAGCTCGGCCAGTGACCAAGACGCTCGTCATCCACTCCGGCCTCTACAAGACCGGCTCCAGCGCGATCCAGCTGTACCTGGCCCGGGCCGACCACCGGCGTGCGCTCGGCGACGCCCGCTACCCGCGCACCGGCCGGTCGCTCGGGGTCCAGCACGGCAACCTGACCGCGCAGCTGCGCGGCGGCAAGGGCTTCCTCCCGGACCGCGGCGGCTGGGACGAGCTGATCGCCGAGATCGTCGCCGGGGACACGACCACGACCGTGGTCTCCTCCGAGCACTTCTCCGCCCTCACCCCCGAGCAAGTCCGGGTGATCGGCGAGAAGACCCGGGCCGCCGGGGTGCAGGTCCGCTGGGTCCACTACCTGCGCGAGCAGGCCGGCTTCTACAACGCCTTCTACGTCGAGCGCCTGGTGACGATGCGCCCGGAGTTCCACGAGATCATCCAGCAGCCGTTCGAGGAGTTCGGGACCTGGAGCCCGATCGACCTCGGGATGCTGGACTACGCCCGCTACGCCGAGTCGATCCTCGACGGCATCCCCGGCGTCGACCTGCGGCTGCGGCCGTTCGCCCGCTCGCAGCTGCTCGACGGGGACGCGGTGGCGGACTTCTGCGCGACGGCCGGGATCGTCCACGACCCGGGCAACGCCGAGGACACCAACATCGGCACCGGCTGGCGCACCGTGGAGACCGCGAAGCGGCTCACCCCGCTGGTCCGGCAGGCCAAGCTGCGCCAGCAGCTGCGCGGCGCCGGCAACTGGCACGCCGCCCGGATGCGCTGGATCGCCCTGGTCCGCAGCGAGCTGGTGCAGGTCACCACCGCGCTCGGCTGGAACGACGAGTCGGCGATCTACCTGACCCCGGAGTTCCGCGAGCGCCTGCTCGAGAGGTACGCCGACCAGAACCGCCGCGTCGCGGAGATCGCCGGCTTCGACTGGCCGGCGATCGTCGCCGCCGAGCGCCCGAAGCCGTACAACATCGGCGAGTTCGCGAGCATCCCCGCCGACCAGGTGATGGCCGTGGTCGAGCGCGTCCTGCCGCTGACCTTCCGGCCGCCGGAGGAGATCGAGGTGCTCATCGACCGCACGGCGGAGACCCCGGGCGCGCGCCGCGGGCTCTTCGGGCGACGTTCCTGAGCCTGCCGGGCGTCAGCCCTCGACCGGTCGTCCGGTCGCCGAGTCGATCCCGGCCCGCTGCTCCAGCACCCGCAGGCGCTCCTCGAAGACGGTCGACGCGCTGATCCGCGCGCGGACGCGGGCGTGCTCGGCGCGGACCTCGTCGACCAGCGAGCGGGCCTCGGCGCGCTGGGCGTCGTCGGCCTCCCAGGCGGGGTCGTCGATCCGGGCGCGCAGGTCCTCCAGGCGCTGCTCCAGCGCGGCGACCTGCGGCGAGAGCCGCAGCAGCTCGCGCTCCAGGTCCGCGATCCGCTGGCCCTGGACCCGGACCTCACGCAGCGCGTCGAGCAACGATCCGATCCTGGACATCAGCGGTCTCCTACGAGGGGGAGGAAGGTCATCCGGCCCGAGGCGAGCCAGCCGGAGAGCAATCCTGCCTCAGCGGCGATCCGGTGCTCGGGACCGACCCCCACCGAGTCTCCCCACTGGTGCTGCCAGGAGGTCTGGTGCGGGTCGTCGACGAACGAGATCCCGGTCAGCAGCACCTCGGCCTCGGGGAAGAGGTGCAGCGCCAGCCAGGCCGCCGTGGTCCCCGTCGTCGGGGCCAGCTGCTCCTCGCGCCAGGGCAGGCCGAGGGCCTCGTTGATCGGCACGGCGACGGCGTCGTTGCGGGCGACCGCGAAGCCCAGGTCCTCGGGCCAGGACTGCGGCCACATCTCGCGGCGGCCGTACATCCGCATCGGCTCGAGCAGCACGTAGAGCCGCTCGCGGTAGCGGTGGAAGAAGGACGGCGTCGCCGGGACCAGCCGGCTGAACAGGACCACGTCGGTGCGCGACCCCTGGGTCGGCGGGGCTCCGGGGGCGTCGGTGACGAACGAGTTCACCCGGATCACCAGGTCGGCGCCGTCGATCGCGGCCGCTCGGCTCTCCGAAGGCTCCATCGGCGCGTTGCCGACCACCGCCACCCGGCGGACCGGCAGGGACGACGCGTAGCCCTCGGCCAGCTCCCGCAGGGGAGCCAGCCGAGGGTCCGGCGCGGTGGTCGTGTCCGTCAGATCAGGCCCTTGTCCTGGAGGTAGGCCTTCGCGACGTCGGCCGGCTTCTCCCGGTCGTTGTCGACCTGGCCGATCAGGTCGGTGAGGTCCGCGGTGGTGAGCACGGTGCTGAGCTTGTTCAGCGCCTTCTCGGCCTCCGGGTGGTCCTTCAGCCAGGCGGTGTTGACGATCGGCACCAGGTTCTCGGCGTTCTGGAGGTGCTTGTCGTCGTCGAGGATGACCAGCCCGAGCTTGTCGAGGGTCGCGTCGGTGGTGCCGACCACGCCCAGCTGGGTGGTGCCCTTGGCCAGGTCGTCCTTGGTCTCCGCGGTACCGAAGCCGGTCGGCTCGAAGCCGGTGATCTTCAGCCCGTAGGTGCCCTCCAGGCCCTTCTGGCAGTCGGGGCGCTGCGGGCAGTCCTCGGCGCCGCCGAGCTTGACGCCCTTGCCGAGCGCACCGAGGTCGCTGAGGGTCTTCAGGCTGTTGTCGTCGGCGAACTTCTTCGTCACCGCGAACGCGTTCGCGTCCTGCGCCTCGGCCGGCTGCAGCGCGGTCATCCCGTACTTCGCGGTGAGCTTGTTGAGCTCGGCCAGCGTCGCGGTCGCGTCCGGGGAGGCGACCTTCGGCGCGTCGTCGCCGTTCGCCTTGCGGTTGAGCGCCTCGGTCATCGAGGACAGGTAGTCGGTGGAGACCTGCACGTCGCCCTTCGAGAGCGGGTCGAGGTAGAGGTCGCGGCCACCGAGAGCCTTGACGCTGGCCTGGAAGCCGGCGTCGTCGAGGAGGCCCTTGTAGAGCTCGGCCATGATGTCGGCCTCGGTGAACTTCTGCCCGACGATCGTCACCGAGCCGCCGTCGGCCTTGGCATCCGAGCCGTTGCTGTCGTCGCTCCCGCAGGCTGCGGCACCGAGTACCAGGGAGGTGGCGGCCAGCGCGATCCCGAGCCGCCGTACGAGGGTCTTCTTCATGTCTCCGCCTTCTGTGTCCCGCAGCGGTGCTGCGCGTGTCCGGCAGGCCTGCCCGCTGCCCGGCGGCGCCGGACGCGTGGGCCCACGCCAGGGACTTTAGGCCATCGTGTCGACAAGGCAGAGCGACTTACCGGGTGGTCCGGATCACCGTCCGCCTGTCGGGACCGGGTCGACGACCCGCTGCACCACGGTCAGGCCCAGCTCGAGCCCGAGCGCGACCAGCGCCACGATCAGCGAGCCCGCGACCACCTCCGCGGTCTGGAAGCTGACGTAGCCGTGCACGATGATCCGGCCCAGGCCCGGCCCGGCGACGATCGCCGCGATCGTCGCGGTCGCCCACACCTGGACGACGGCGAGCCGCAGCCCGGAGACGATCAGCGGCGCCGCCAGCGGCAGCTCGACGCGACGGACCACGTCGCGGCCGCTCATCCCCATGCCGCGGGCGGCCTCGACCACGTCGGCGTCGACGGTGACCATCGCGGTGTAGGTGTTCGTCACGATCGGTGGGAGCGCGAACAGCGCCAGCGTCACCAGGGTCGCGACCCCGGACCGACCGAACGGCCCGAACTCGTCGGTGCCGAAGACGCCCAGGGCGAGCAGCGAGAGCAGCGCCACGATCGGGATCGCCCGGCCGATGTTGGTCAGGTTCACCGCGAGCGTGCCGCCGCGGTGGCGGTGCCCGAGCCAGACCGCCAGCGGCAGCCCGACCACCGCCGACATCACCAGCGCCACGACCGTGAGCAGCACGTGCTGGACGAAGAGCACCGGGACGCCGTCCGGACCGTTCCAGTGGTCGGAGTCGCCGAACCAGGCAAGGACGTCGGAGAACAGGGTCACGCGACCACCCGCTTCCGCCGACCGGTCCGCGCCCACGGCGTGAGCAGCCGTTGGGCACCGACCAGGAGCAGGTCCAGGGTCACCGCGAGCAGCACGCAGAGCACGCTGGTGGCGAGCACCTGGGACTTGAAGGTCAGGTCGGAGATCAGCATGTCGCCGAGCCCGCCGTAGTCGAGGATCGACCCGACCGTGGTGAGTGCGACCGCGGAGACGGTGACGACCCGGAGGGCGGCCATCATGCCCGGCAGCGCCAACGGGATCTCGACCCGCCAGAGCATCCGGCCGCGGCCGTAGCCCATCCCGACAGCGGACTCGCGGACCTCGGCCGGCACCGAGGCCAGCCCGTCGAGGATGCCGCGGACCAGGATCGTCAACGTGTAGAGCGCGAGCCCGATCAGCACGGTCCGCACCCCCAGCCCGGTGAACGGCACCAGCAGCGAGAACAGCGCCAGCGACGGAATCGTGTAGATCGCCGTGGTCACGCCGACGATCAGTCCTTCGAGTCTCCGGTACCGTCGGGCCAGCAGCGCCATCGGGACCGCGATCACCAGGCCGATCGCCACCGAGGCGAGCACGATCCACAGGTGCTGGACGAGGGCTTCCCTCAGCTCCACCGACCGGGTCGAGTAGTACCGCCCGCAGATCCACTCGTTGCGCGTCAGGCAGTTGTCCGCCCCCGGGAGCAGAGAGGTGACGACCGATGGGAGCACAGGTCGAACCTAGCGAATCGACCAGCCCGGGGGTGCCGATGATCCGGCTCGAGGGCGTCGGCAAGACGTACGACGACGGCACCGTGGCCGTCCAGGAGCTCGACCTCGACGTCCCCGCCGGCGAGCTGGTCTGCCTGGTCGGGCCGTCCGGCTGCGGCAAGTCCACGACCCTGAAGATGATCAACCGGCTGATCGAGCCGACCACCGGCCGGATCCTGCTCGACGGCGAGGACGTCACCCGCACCGACCCGGTGCGCCTGCGCCGCGGGATCGGGTACGTGATCCAGCAGGTCGGCCTCTTCCCCCACCAGGACATCGTCACCAACGTCGCCACCGTGCCCAGCCTGCTCGGCTGGGACCGGAAGCGCTCCCGGGCCCGCGCGCTGGAGCTGATGGAGCTCGTCGGGCTCGAGCCGGACGTCTTCGCCAAGCGCTACCCGCACCAGCTCTCCGGCGGCCAGCGCCAACGGGTCGGGGTCGCCCGGGCGCTCGCGGCGGACCCGCCGGTGCTGCTCATGGACGAGCCCTTCGGCGCCGTCGACCCGGTCATCCGGGCCCGCCTGCAGGACGAGTTCCTGCGGCTGCAGCGCGACCTCGGGAAGACCGTCGTTATGGTCACCCACGACATCGACGAGGCGGTCAAGATGGGCGACCGGGTGGCCGTCTTCGCCGTCGGCGGCCGGCTCGCCCAGTACGACGTCCCGGCGCGGGTGCTCGGCTCCCCGGCGGACGACTACGTCGCCGAGTTCGTCGGCCGGGCCCGCGGCGTACGACGGCTCGCGGTGACCGGCATCGACCCGTCCCGGCTGGAACCGCTGGACGGCGTGGCGGCGGGCGATCTCGCCGGCACGGTGGACGTGAGCGCCACCCTGGAGGAGGCGATGGCCCTGCTGCTCCGCGAGGACAAGCCCGTGCTCGGGGTGACCGACGGCGCCCGCTTCCTCGGCGTGCTCACCCCGAACGGGATCCACGCCATGCTGCGCGCCGACGTCCGGTCGAAGCAGGACCAGGTCGAGAGCTAGGCGAGCTTGGCGACCTCGTCGGCGTGCTTGCCGGCGGCCCGGGCCACCGTCTCGGCGAGCTTCTCGTCGAACGCGACCAGGTCCTCCACCGAGATCCCGGAGAGGACCTCCGCGCGCAGGACCTCGATCGACTCCTCGAGCTCGCCGACGCGGGCACGCGCGGTGGCGAGCTCGGCCTCGGCACCCTCGGCCCTGACGACGACGGCGGCCAGGTCGGCCTGGGTCTTGACCAGTGCCCCCTGGAGCTCGCGCTCGGCGAGGGTGGCGGTGGCGAGCCGCTCGGTCATGGCGGTGGTGAACTCGGCGTGCTCGGCGGCACGCTCGGTGAACAGCGAGCGGTAGGCGTTCGCCGCCGCGGCGCGGTCGGCCGCGTTCTCGCGGCGCGACTGCAGGACCTCGGTCCAGACGATCCGGAGCGCGGCCCAGCCGAGCACGATCGCGGTGACGGCGCTGACGCTGAGCAGCGCCGGCGACTGGGTGGGCAGGGAGAGCAGCACCGCGACGGTGGCCACCGCGAGCAGCGCCACCGCGACGGTGACGCGCACGCTGCGCTGGCGACGGCGAGCCGAGGTGCGTCCGGACTTCGGGCGGGACGAGGAACGGGAGGCTGCCATGGAGCCAGCGTAGGTCGGCGTCAATCCCCTTCCGGGACGCGACACGCGTGCTCGAGCAGCAGGCCCGCGGCGAGCGCCACACCGGCCCCTGACGCGGCGACCAGCGCGCGCAGGATCGTGCGGTCGGCGTTCTCGCCGGCGACGCCGAGGTAAGAGATCGCGATGCCCAGGAACGCACCGGTCGCGAAGGCGCCGAGCCGGGCGACGGTCTTGCCGAGGACGAGCCGGGCCAGCCCCTGCTCGGAGCGGAGCCGACCGTGCCGGCGGTGCACCGTGCGCCAGGTCAGGTAGGCGATCCCGCCGACGACCGCGGCCACGAACCAGGCGACGGCGATCGCGAGCCAGGAGACGCCCAGCGAGGGCTGGCCGGAACGGATCGCCTGGCCCCGGACGGCCCAGCCGAGGAACGCGCCGGCGAGGCCGATCACGACCAGCGGGCCGGGGCCGGTGGTCGAGACCGTCCCGGGGCCCGGCCCGGGCTCGTCCTCGTCGGGCCGGGGCGGCTCCGGTTCGCGGCTCACGCGAGGTTCACTGCAGGTCGAGCGTGAGGTCCTCACGCCGGTTCACGCCGTCGGTGCCGGTCTTCTCCAGGAGGGTGGCGACCTCGCCGTACCCCGGGATCGACGCATCCGGCTCCAGCTCGAACCACGGCACCAGCACGAACGCGCGCTCCGCGGCGCGCGGGTGCGGCAGCCTCAGGTGCGCGTCGTCGGCCTGCCGGTCGCCGACCACGATCAGGTCGACGTCCAGGGTCCGGGGCGCGTTGGTGCCGACGTCGTCGCCGCGGTCGCGCCCGTACGCCGCCTCGATCGCGAGCGCGCGGTCGAGCAGCGTGTGCGCCGACAGCGTCGTGTCGATCGTGACGACGGCGTTGAGGTAGTCCTGGGAGCCCTCGGGGGCGTCCACCGGCGCGGTCTCGTAGACCGAGGAGACGCCGGTGACCCAGACGTCGGGGGTGTCGGCGAGCGAATCGACGGCGCCCTGGAGATTCACCAGGCGCTCGCCCAGGTTGGACCCGATCGAGAGCACCGAGCGGCGGATCGGGTGCATCTCGCCGGTCAGCGTGTCGGCGCTGATCGCGGCGGGGTTGGGGGTCTCGGTCACGTGCGCCTCCGGGAGATGGTCAGGGCGACGTCCGAGAACGTCGCCTCGATGGGGGCCTGCGGCTTGTGCACGGTCACTTCCACCTGGTCGACCGCGTCGTGGACCAGGCACACGTCGGCGATCCGCTGCGCCAGGGTCTCGATCAGGTCGACCGGGTCCTGCTCGACCGCGGCCTTCACCGCGGTGACGAGCGTCCCGTAGTCGACCGTCGCGGCCAAGGCGTCGCCGGCGGCCGCCGGCGCGGTGTCCAGGTCGAGGACCAGGTCGATCACGAAGAGCTGCCCGTCGCGCCGCTCGAAGTCGAACACTCCGTGGTGCGCGAAGATCTCGATGCCGCGCACGGCCAGCTTGTCACTCATCCCGATCGACCCTACCGGGGTCACCGGAAGGTCCCAATTCCCGACCGCGCGTGCTCCCGGGGTCCTCGCCGCGCCAGCGCGCGACCACCTTGAGCGCGTCCACGCTCGCGCGGGCCTCGTGGACCCGGACCGCCCAGACGCCGAGCATCCCGGCGAGGGTGGTCAGCGCGGTGTTGGCGTCCTCCCGGTCCAGGACCGGCCGGGGCTCCCCGGCAGGGTCGGCGAGCAGGGCGCCGAGGAACGACTTGCGGCTGGAGCCGACCAGGATCGGGAACCCGAGGTCGTCGAGCTCGCCGAGGCGACGCAGCAGCGCCCAGTTGTGGTCGGCGGTCTTCGCGAAGCCCAGGCCCGGGTCCACGGCCAGCCGCTCGGGGTCGATGCCGGCGGCGAGCGCGGCCTCGATCCGGGCGGCGAGCTCGTCGTGCACCTCCCGCACCACGTCGTCGTACGACGCCCGCTGCTGCATCACGTCGGAGTGCGCCCGCCAGTGCATCGCCACGTACGCCGCCCCGCGCTCGGCCACGACCCGGAGGATCCCCGGATCGGCGAGCCCGCCGGAGACGTCGTTGACCAGCACCGCGCCCGCGTCCAGCGCAGCGGCGGCCACCTCGGCGCGCATCGTGTCGACCGAGATCACCGCGCCTTCCGCGGCGAGCGCCTCGATCACCGGCACCACCCGGGCGAGCTCCTCGGAGACGAGCGGGCGGGTCGCGCCGGGGCGGGTGGACTCACCGCCGATGTCGAGCAGGTCCGCGCCCTCGGCGACCAGGTCGAGGCCGTGCTGGACCGCCTGGCCGGTGCCCAGGTAGGCACCACCGTCGGAGAAGGAGTCCGGCGTCACGTTGACCACGCCCATGACGAGCGGACGGTCCACGCACGGGAGCCCCGCGACCTGCCGGGGCGTCAACGCGGCGAGCACGCGCTCCCCTGCCTAGCGGTGCGCGTTGATCAGAGCCATCGCCTCGGAGCGGGTGGCGGCGTTGTGCATGATGCCGCGGACCGCGGAGGTGATGGTGCGGGCGCCGGCCTTGCGGACCCCGCGCATCGTCATGCAGAGGTGCTCGGCCTCGATCACCACGATCACGCCGCGGGCCTCCAGGATCTCCATCAGCGAGTCGGCGATCTGGGTGGTGAGCCGCTCCTGGACCTGCGGGCGCTTGGCGTAGACGTCGACGAGTCGGGCGAGCTTGGAGAGGCCGGTGATCTTGCCGGACTCGGCCGGGATGTAGCCGACGTGCGCGACCCCGGTGAACGGGACCAGGTGGTGCTCGCACATCGACCAGAGCTCGATGTCGCGGACCAGCACCATCTCGTCGTGACCGAGGTCGAAGGTGGTGGTCAGGACGTCCTCGGCGTGCATCCGCAGGCCCGCGGTGAGCTCGGCGTACGCGCGCGCCACCCGCGCCGGGGTGTCCTGCAGGCCCTCACGTTCCGGGTCCTCCCCGATCGCGATCAGCAGCTCGCGGACGGCGGCCTCGGCACGGTCGTGGTCGAACTTCCCGATCGGCTCCAGGGACTCGGCGCTGATCGGCCCGACGCTCACGGGGTGTTCCCCGGGTCCGGGGACTCGCCGAAGGAGTCGCCGTCCTCGTTCGGCGGCGTCAGGATGAGGCCGCCCTCGTGCTCCTCCTCGGGGGCGGTGCCGTTCGCGGCCGCCCCGTTCGCAGCCGCCTTGGACGGCACCACGATCGGCGGGATCGTCGAGGGGATCCGGTCCGGCGACCCGGTCCATGCCGGCCGCACCGGGCGGCGGCGCAGCGGCTCGAAGACCTCCGCGACCTCCTGCTTGTCCAGGGTCTCCCGCTCCAGCAGCGCGAGCACCAGCGCGTCCAGGACGTCGCGGTTCTCCTCGAGGATGTCGAAGGCTTCCTGGTGGGCGTTGGCGAGGAACTTCTTGGTCTCCTCGTCGACGATCGCCGCGACGTCCTCGGAGTAGTTCCGGGCGTGCCCCATGTCGCGGCCGAGGAACGGTTCGCCCTGGGCCTCGCCGAGCTTGATCGCGCCGAGCCGCTCGGTCATGCCGTACTGGGTGACCATCGCGCGGGCCAGCGCGGTGGCCTTCTCGATGTCGTTGCCGGCGCCGGTGGTCGGGTCGTGGAAGACCATCTCCTCCGCGGCGCGGCCGCCGAGCATGTAGGCGAGCTTGTCGAGCATCTCCGAGCGGGTCTGGCTGTACTTGTCCTCGTCCGGCAGCACCATCGTGTAGCCGAGCGCACGGCCGCGCGGGAGGATCGTCACCTTGTGCACCGGGTCGGTGCCGGGGAGGGCCGCGGCGACCAGGGCGTGACCGCCCTCGTGGTACGCCGTGATCAGCTTCTCCTTCTCGCTCATCAGGCGGGTGCGCTTCTGCGGCCCGGCGATGACGCGGTCGATCGCCTCGTCGAGGGCGGCGTTGTCGATCATCTTGCCGTCGTTGCGGGCGGTCAGCAGGGCGGCCTCGTTGAGCACGTTGGCGAGGTCGGCGCCGGAGAAGCCGGGCGTACGACGGGCGACCGAGACGAGGTCGACGTCGGGACCCATCGGCTTGCCGCGGGCGTGCACCCGGAGGATCTGCTCGCGGCCCCGGAGGTCGGGGGCGTCGACGCTGATCTGGCGGTCGAAGCGACCCGGGCGGAGCAGCGCCGGGTCCAGGATGTCGGGACGGTTGGTCGCGGCGATGAGGATGACCCCGCCGCGGACGTCGAAGCCGTCCATCTCCACGAGCAGCTGGTTGAGGGTCTGCTCGCGCTCGTCGTGGCCGCCGCCCATGCCGGCGCCGCGGTGGCGGCCGACGGCGTCGATCTCGTCGATGAAGACGATCGCCGGGGCGTTCTCCTTCGCCTGCTCGAACAGGTCGCGGACGCGGGAGGCGCCGACGCCGACGAACATCTCGACGAAGTCCGAGCCGGAGATCGAGTAGAACGGGACGCCCGCCTCGCCGGCCACCGCGCGGGCGAGCAGCGTCTTGCCGGTACCGGGCTGGCCGTAGAGCAGGACGCCCTTGGGGATCTTGGCGCCGACGGCCTGGAACTTGGCCGGCTCCTGGAGGAACTCCTTGATCTCGCCGAGCTCCTCGATGGCCTCCTCGCAGCCGGCGACGTCGGCGAAGGTGGTCTTCGGCATGTCCTTGGAGATCAGCTTGGCCTTGGACTTGGCGAACTGCATCACCCGGCCGCCGCCGCCCTGCACCTGGTTCATCAGGAACAGGAAGATCAGCACGATGAAGACGAACGGCAGGATCGTCGCCGCGAGCGTGCCGAGGAAGCTCGGCTTCGGGTTCTTGACGTTGTAGCTGTCGATCTTCTTGTCGTCGACCTGCTTCTGCACCTGGTCGGTGAGCCCGACCTGCTGGCCGTCGACCCAGGTCGCCATGACCTTCTTGCCGTTGGTCAGCTCGGCTCGCATCTCCTGGTCGCCACCGTCGACGAAGGTGATCTTCTTGATGTCGCCCTTGTCGATGTGCGCGGTCATCTCGGAGGTCTCGATCTCCGTGTACCCGCCGTTGGGCACGATGTACTGCAGGGCGAGGATGACGCCCAGACCGGCAAGACCGATCCACAACCAGGGACCGCGCAGAATTCGCTTCACGCCGGTCATCCTCTCAGGTCACACCAGAACGCGTCTCCGGGGCGGTCCTCACGCTGGTTGAGGAGGTCGCGCAGCAACCGTCCCGCAACCCCGAGGTCAACTGTAGACGTGCGGCGCGAGCGTCCCGATGTCACGCAGGTTGCGGTACCGCTCCTTGTAGTCCAGTCCGTAACCGACGACGAATTCATTGGGGATGTCCCAACCCACGTACTTCACGCCGACCTCCATGGTCTGCGCCTCCGGCTTGCGCAGCAGCGTGCAGATCTCCAGCGAGGCCGGGTTGCGGGAGGCCAGGTTCGAGACCAGCCAGGAGAGCGTCAGTCCGGTGTCGATGATCTCGTCGACGACGACCACGTGCCGGTTGGTGATGTCGGTGTCGAGGTCCTTGAGGATCCGGACGACACCGGAGGACTTCGTCCCGGACCCGTACGACGAGACCGCCATCCAGTCCATCTCGACGTGCCGGTTCAGCGCCCGGGCGAGGTCTGCCATCACCATCACGGCGCCGCGCAGGATGCCGACGATCAGCACGTCCTTGCCCTGGTAGTCGGCCTCGATCTTCTCGGCGAGCTCCTTGAGCTTCGCCAGGATCTGCTCCTCGGTGAACAGGATGTTGACGAGGTCTCCCTCGACGTCCGCGGCGTCCATGGGTCACAGCGTGCCACAGACGCCTCTCGTGGGAATCCGTGGCCCGGCAGCCGCGTTGCCATTCACATGCATCTCTCGGTCCTCGACCTCGTCCCCGTGCGTTCCGACCAGACCACCGCGGACGCGCTGGCCGCGACCCGCGCGCTGGCCCGGGTGGCCGACGAGGCCGGCTACCGCCGGTACTGGCTGGCCGAGCACCACAACATGCCGGCCGTCGCGGCCACCAACCCTCCCCTGCTGATCGCGATGGTGGCGGCCGCGACCGAGCGGATCCGGGTCGGCTCGGGCGGCGTCATGCTCCCGAACCACGCCCCGCTGGTGATCGCCGAGCAGTTCGCGCTCCTCGAGGCCGCCTTCCCCGGCCGGATCGACCTCGGCATCGGGCGTGCTCCGGGGACGGACCCGGTGACGTCGTACGCGCTCCGGCACGGGGCCGGCGGGGTCAGCGAGGACGCGGTCGCCCGGTTCCCGTCGTACGTCGACAACGTGGTCGCGATGATGAGCCCCGGCGGCGTCGGCCTGGAGGTCAACGGCCGGGTGCACGCCCTCAACGCGACCCCGGCGGCGACCTCGCGCCCGCCCGTCTGGCTGCTCGGGTCCTCCGACTTCTCGGCGCGCCTGGCCGCCGCCCGGGGACTGCCCTACGTCTTCGCGCACCACTTCTCCGGCAACGGCACCGCGGAGGCGCTGGCGCTGTACCGCGACGGCTTCCAGCCCTCCGAGGAGCTGGCCGCGCCGCAGACCTTCCTCACCGTCAACGTCGTCGTCGCCGGGACCACCGAGGAGGCCGAGCGGCTGGCGCTGCCGCAGTACCAGGCGATGATCGCGCTGCGCACCGGCGCCCCGCTGCGCCCGCAGCGGCTGGTCGAGGAGGCCGAGGCCGACCCCGTCCCCGACGCCCACCTGCCACTCCTGCACGCCATGCGCCGCCGCTGGGTGGTCGGTGACCCGGCGACCGCCGCGGCCCAGCTCCGCGACCTCGCCGCCGAGTACGGCGTCGACGAGGTGATGGTCCACCCGGTCGCCGGCGCCCTCACCGGAACCACGGCCGACTCCTCCCCGGCACGCGAGGAGACCCTGCGGCTGCTGGCGAAGGAACTGCTCTAGCTTCGTCGGAAGGGTCAGTCCAGCGGGCGCAGCGGGACCGGGGTGATCTCCTGGCCGGCCCGGACGAACTCGTCCGGGGAGAGCCACACGGCGACCGAGGTCCCCTCGTCGGCCAGGCTGACGAGTCGGCCGTGGTCGGCCGCCCAGGCGGTCGCGTCGAACGCGTACGGCGCGAAGGTGACCCAGGCATCCCAGACCGCGGGCACCGACTTCGACCTCGACAGCCGACCGGTCTGGGCGTACGCCTCGTTCCTCCGGCGCTGCTTCCGGCCCTGGTCGGTGAGCACCTGGGCGGCCTGCGACACCTCCCGCGGCCATTCGTCCCGGTTCGACCACGGGACGTCGGTCTCGAACGAGTCCACCGCCTCGGCGACCACGCCGACGAGTGCTCGACAGATCCGGACCCGCTCAGCGGTGGACAGGGACTCGGCGTCGACGGAGTAGGCGCGGCGGGTGGTCACACGCCCAGCATGACCCATCCCTTGCGGCTCCGGCGCCGCGCGACGCCCTTGTCGCTGCCGTCCTACTCCGTCCGCCGGAAGCGGATGACCTCGCCCTCGGCCCACGCCGTCACGTGACCGGGCAGCTGGATCTCCTTGCCCCTGGTCCCGAGCAGGGCCCGGACGGCGAGCACGTGCGCCCGGGTGAGCTCGGAGGGGATCGCGCCGGCTTCGATCGCCGCACGCCGCACGACCCGTGACCGGATCGCCTCCCCGGCGTCGTCGATGACGTCCAGGTCGACCCCGTCCGGGACCCGCGCGCGCTGGTGAGCGTCGAGCTCGAAGGGCTCCAGGAAGTCCATGTCCTCGCGCAGCTGCTCGGCCGTCCGCGCCAGCGCTCCGGCGATCCCCGGCCCGAGTTCTTGCTCGAGCACCGGCATGACGGTGTGCCGGATCCGGGATCGGGTGAACCGCAGGTCTGCGTTGTGCGGGTCCTCCCACCAAGTGATCCCGTCCGCGCGGCAGGCCGCCTCGGTCTGCGCCCGGGTGATGTCGAGGAGCGGCCGCCCGAACCCGACGGCTCCGTCGCGGTAGTAGCGCCGCATCCCCTGCAGCGAACGTCCTCCCGAGCCTCGGGTCAGGCCCAGCAGCACCGTCTCCGCCTGGTCGTCGAGGGTGTGCCCGAGGAGCACCAGCTCGGCGCCGAAATGTGTCGCCATCTGCCCGAGCGCGGCGTACCGAGCCTCCCGGGCGCCCGCCTCGATCCCCGACGGTCCGGGATCGACGGTCACCCGGATGGACGCGGTCTCGTCGGCACCGAGCGCAGCCATCTTCGCGACGACCTGCGCCGTGTGCTCGGCCGAGCCCGCCTGGAGGCCGTGGTCGACCACGACGCCGATCACCCGGGTGTCGGCCTTGCTGCCCTCGAAGACAGCGGCGGCGAGGAGGGCGAGCGAGTCCGCGCCGCCCGAGCACGCCACCAGGACCGGGGAGCCCCACTCGGTGCCGAAGTACCGCCGCACCGCGAGACGCACGGCCGCGCGGGCCGGGTCGAGGGTCATCTCCGGGTGACTCAGCCGTGGACGCGCGCCAGCCAGGCCGACGGGTCGTGGATCTCCGACTTGCCCGGCAGGTTGCCGGGCTCGGCGAAGACCGCGTTGAACCCTTCCATGCCGACCTTGTCGACGGTCTCGCGGACGAAGAGCGCCCCGTCGCGGTACTGGGCCATCTTCTGGTCCAGCCCGAGGAGGCGGCGGAGCAGCTTGTCGAGGGCGCCGACGCCCTTGCGGCGCTCGGTGAACTTCTTCCGGATCGCGCCGACGCTCGGGATGACCTCGGGACCGACGCCGTCCATGACGACGTCCGCGTGGCCCTCCAGCAGGCTCATCACGCCGGTGACCTGGTCGATGATCTCCTTCTGCTCCGGGCTGGATACGAGGTCGAGCAGGCTGCCCTCGCTCTTGCCGGAGAGGAGCTCGCCGATCCGCGAGGCTCCTTCGGTCAGCATCTTCCCCGGGTCGGTCTCGACGGAGGAGACGATCTGGTTCATCAGGTCCTGCAGGTGGTCGCGCATCCACGGGACGGCGGTGAACTGGACCCGGTGGGTCTCCTCGTGGAGGCAGACCCAGAGCCGGAAGTCGTGCGGGTCGACGCCGAGCTCGCGCTCGACGTGGACGATGTTGGGCGCCACCAGCAGCAGCCGGCCGGCCGCGCCGCCGCCCTCGTAGAACGGGTCGAACTGTCCGAGGACCTTGTTGCCGAGGAAGCCGAGCATGAGGCCGAGCTCGGCGCCGGTGATCCGGGACCCGATCGCCTCGGTGATCGCCGACGGCGGGCCCTTCTTATCCTGGAGCTTGGCGACGATCGGCGCGATCACGGTCGCGAACCCGTCGGCGTTGGCCTGGATCCAGCCCGGCCGGTCCACGACCAGCACCGGCGCGGTGCGCGCCTCGGCGACCAGTCCGGTGAACTCGCGGACCAGCGGCGTGGACTTCTCGGCACCGGCGCGCAGCTCCTCGACGACGGCGGTCGCGGCGGCGCGGGTCACCTGCGGTCCGTCCCCGGCGAGGCGTGAGCCCACCCGGACGGCCAGGTCCCAGTCGATCATCGCGGACGCGGGTCGCTCAGTCATGGGACGACCCTACGGGGGATGTCCTCAGGCGCGCTCCGGTTCAGCCGCCGCACCGGCAGGCCCCGAGCGCGGCCGCGATCCGGTCCAGGGTGCCGCGGACCGACATCGTCATCGCCGGGTCGAAGCCGTCCGCGATCTCCACGAAGGCGATCCGGTTGCCGTTCAGGTCGGTGGCGACCCCGGCGAGCCCGCTGACCCCGGTCAGGGTGCCGGTCTTGGCCCGCACCCGCCCCTTGGCCTCGGCGGACCCCTTCTCGAACCGCCACTGCAGCGACCCGGTGAACCCGGCCACCGGCAGCCCGGTCAGCACCTCGCGCAGGGCCGGGTGGTCGTCGGAGCCGGCGAGCCGGAGCACCCCGAGCAGCGCGGCCGGGGTCAGCCGGTTGTCCCGGGACAGGCCGCTGCCGTCGCGGGTCACGGTCCCGGCCAGCGGTACGCCGAGCCCCGTCAGGACCTTCTCCACGCCGGCCACGCCGCCGGCGAAGGATCCGTCGTCGCCCTCGGCCAGGCCGACCTGGTGGGCGAGCACCTCGGCGGCGTTGTTGTCGCTCACCGCCAGGGTCCGCTGCACGATCTGCCCGACCGGCGCGCTCGCCACCCTGGCCACCTCGGCGGCCGCGGCTCCGGCGGTCCCGGCGCCGACCGGGCCGGTCACGGTGATCCCGTGCCGGGCCAGGGCGGCCGCGAACTCCCGGCCGGCGGCACCGGCGGGGTCGGCGACGTACCGGCCGTCGGGGCCCTGGGCCTCGTCGACCCAGAGGGCGCTGATCGGCGGGACCACGTCGTCGGTCAGGTACGACGCCGGCCAGGTCGGGTTCACCCGAGGGCCGCTGAACAGGCTCGCGTCGTACGACAGCCCGACGGAGGTCAGGCCCCGCCCGGTGAGCGCGGTCGCGGTCCGGGCGGCGAGCGTGTCGAGGTCCCCGCGGGTCGGGTACAGCCCCTTCGCCTTCGCCTTCGTGCTCATCAGGAACGGGTCGCCACCGCCGACCAGGACGAGGTGGTCGCCGTCGAGCACGACGGTGGTGTGGAACCGGGTCATCGCGCCGAGCGACTCCAGCGCCGCCGTGCTGGTGAGCAGCTTCATCGTGGATGCCGGGACCACGACCCGGTCGCCGTGGCGGTACGCGACCTCGCCGGTCACCAGGTCGCTCACGACGACGGCGGCGTGCGGGCCGAGCCCGCCCACGTACGGCGACACCGCCGCGGCCACCGCCGCCGGGTCGAGCCGGCCGCCGGCCTCCCCGGCGGCGCTCGTCGTCGCGACCGGCGGAGCGGTGCCCGACGCGGCCAGGTCGAGCCCCTCGGGCGGCAGGACCTCGGCCGGCGTACCGGATCCGCCGGGCCCGGTGACGCCGAGGAAGACGTTGAGCCCGGCGGCCAGCACGAGCACCAGCACGAGGGCGTCGAGCAGCCGCCCGAGCAAGACACGCCGAGGGTGGCGTTTCTCACGCAGCGGCACTTGGGGACCCTCCGGATTCACGTTCGAACACAATGTGCGGGAGACTAACCCCGTCGTCTGTCGCCGTGGGCACCGCACCGGGCGGGCAACGACTCCCACACTCACTGTTCAGTGTCAGTCGGAAGGAAATGCCGTGCTGGAGTTCGACGTCCTCGTGGAGATCCCCAAGGGTTCCCGCAACAAGTACGAGGTCGACCATGAGACCGGTCGCATCCGCCTCGACCGGATGCTCTTCACCTCGACGGCGTACCCCGAGGACTACGGCTACATCGAGAACACCCTCGGCCAGGACGGCGACCCGCTGGACGCGCTGGTGATCCTGCAGGCGCCGACGTTCCCCGGTTGCCTGATCGCCTGCCGCGCGATCGGCATGTTCCGGATGACCGACGAGGCCGGCGGCGACGACAAGGTCCTCTGCGTCCCGACGCACGACCCGCGCCTGGAGCACCTGCGCGACATCAACCACGTCTCCGAGTTCGACCGCCTGGAGATCCAGCACTTCTTCGAGGTCTACAAGGACCTGGAGCCGGGCAAGTCCGTCGAGGGCGCCAACTGGGTCGGCCGCGTCGAGGCCGAGGCCGAGGTCCGCGCCTCCTTCGAGCGCTTCAAGAAGGCCGGCGGCGGCAAGCACTGACCCCTGCCGCCCAGAGCTTCCGTTGAATTGGGAGTTCCGGTGCGTTGAGTTGTCCCAACTCGTTCTGGACCTCGGCGGGGGTGGCCGAGGGGCCGAGCAGGCCGGCCAGGCGGCCGAGGTGGCGGACCGGGACGGTACGGAGCCCGCCGCGCGACAGGGCCGGGGTGTTGAGCAGGGCGCTGCCGGTGATCACGCCGCCGGCGTGGGTCACCCGGCCCATCTCGAGCACGGCCCGGTGCGGGTCCGGGAAACAGTGCAGGCCGGTGAACGAGACGACCAGGTCGAACTCCCCGTCGGCGAACGGGAGCTCGCCGACGTCGGCGACCCGCGGCTCGACCTGGTCGGCGACCCCACGCTCCCGGGCCGCGTCCAGGGTGCGCTCCAGCATCGTCGGGGCGATGTCGGCGGCGACGTACCGGATCCCCTGGCCGGGGCGCAGCCCGCGCAGCGCCACCCCGCCGCCGCAGGGCACGTCCAGGACCGCCGAGCCCGCCGGCTGCCGGCCGATCTCGGCGGCCGCGTCGTACAGCAGCCGGAGGTCGCTGGCGATGCCGAGCCTCCAGACCGCGCCGCCGGCGCGCGGGTGCTCCACCGACCAGTCGTAGAAGCTCGCCCAGAGCGGGTCCTCGCTCCAGCCGCCGAGTCCGGGCAGGCGCAGCTTGTCGAGCACGGAAACCTCCGGGGTCAGGTGAGCGGGTCCTCGGCGAGGATCTCGGTCCGCAGCAGCTCCGCGGGGATCCCGAACGCGTCCACCAGGTCCTCGGCGATCGGCCGGACCCGGCGGCACAACGACGACACCTCGCGGCTGATCGCCTTGGACCGCTGCACCGAGAGTCTGCCGTGCTCGATCCACCAGGCGCGGTCCGTCTCGACGACCGACAGCGCGTACAGGTCGCAGAGCAGGCCCATCGCGTCCCGGTTCGGGCCTTCGGCCATGCTCGCCACCTTGTCGACGAAGGCCTCCAGCACCAGCCGCTCGACGTGCGCCCGGGCGGCCCCGATGACGTGGTCCTGGCAGCGGCTGAACACCTCGGCCGGCGCCATGCCGCCGTCCATCCCGCGCTTGAGCCGGCGGGCCACCCCGGAGAGCATGTGCTCCTCGCGCCAGCGCAGCATTGCCAGCTGGTACTGCGGGTCCAGCAGGCCCGCGTCGGTGTCCCAGCTGTCGTCTCCGCTGCCCGGCAGCACGTCCTTGATCCGCTCCAGGAGCTTGTGCACCGCGGTGCGCTCGATGACCGTCTCGACGGCGAGCCCGGCCACGAACCTCACCATCCCGAGCTGGTCGAGCTCGCCGAACGACGACGAGTAGTCGGTGAGCAGGCCCTTGGCGACCAGCTGGAGCAGGACGTGGTTGTCGCCCTCGAAGGTGGTGAACACGTCGGTGTCGGCGCGCAGCGCGTCGAACCGGTTCACGCTCAGGTAACCGGCGCCGCCGCATGCCTCGCGGCACTCCTGGATGGTGTCGGAGGCGTGCCACGTCCCCAGCGCCTTGGTGCCCGCCGCCCGCGACTCCAGCGCCCGCCGGGTCCGCTCGTCGACCTCCTCGGTCGCGGAGAAGACCGCGTGCAGCTGGCCGGCGAGGACCTCCTGGGCGAAGTGCAGCGCGTAGGTCCGGGCCAGCCGCGGGAGCAGCCGGCGCTGGTGCAGGCCGTAGTCGAGCAGCAGCACCTCCGGCTCGCCGGGCGGGCCGAACTGGCGTCGCCGCAACGCGTACTTCACCGCGATCGCGAGGGCGACCTTGCTGGCGTTGATCCCGGCGCCGCCGACGCACACCCGGCCCTGGACCAGGGTCCCGAGCATCGTGAAGAAGCGCCGGTCCGGGTTCTCGATCTCCGAGGTGTAGACGCCTGTCTCGCTGACGTCGGCGTACCGGTTGAGCAGGTTCTCACGCGGCACCCGGACGCCGTCGAACGCGATCCGGCCGTTGTCGACGCCGTTGAGCCCGATCTTGCGCCCGTCGTCGGTGATCCGTACGCCGGCCAGCGGTGCGCCGGCGTCGTCGCGGATCGGCACCACGAAGGCGTGCACGCCCTGGGACGCCCCACCGACGTCCAGCTGGGCGAACACCACCGCCACCCGGGCGTGCGCGGCGGCGTTGCCGATGTAGTCCTTGCGGGCGGCGTCGTCCGGGGTGGTGATCACGTACTCGCGGGTCTCGAGGTCGTACCGGGCGACGGTGCCGAGCTCCTGCACGTTGGAGCCGTGGCCGGTCTCGGTCATCGCGAAGCAGCCGAGGAGCTCGGCCCTCACCAGCGGGGCGAGGTAGGCGTCGTGGTGCCGCTGGGTGCCGAGCTGGAGGATCGCACCGCCGAAGAGGCCGAACTGGACGCCGACCTTGACCAGGACCGAGAGGTCGCCGAAGGCCATCGTCTCGAACGCGGCCACCGAGGCGCCGATGTCGCCGCCACCGCCGTGCTCCGGCGGGAACCCGAGGCCGGTCTGCCCGGTCGCGGCGAGCTCGACGACCACGTCCTTGACCCGCTCGCGGAACGCGGCCCGGTCCAGCTCACGGGCGTCGTCGAGGACGCCGGCGTACTCGACCAGGCGCTTGCGGGTCAGGTTGCGCACCTCGACGTAGGTTCCGTCGAGGGTGGCGGTCAGAGCAGGGACGTCGAGCGGCTCGGCCATGGCACCCACTGTGCAGGAACACACCGGGCCAGGACTAGGGCCGTCCGAAGTAGTTCGGCGGGTCGCCGTCGTACATCCCGGAGACCTTCACCGGGACTCCCGTGCGCGGGGCGTGGATGATCTGCCCGCTGCCGATGTAGAGCGCCACGTGGTGGATCGTGTTCGGCGAGGTGCCCCAGAAGACCAGGTCGCCGGGCTTCAGCTGGACCGCGCTGAGGTGCTGGGTCTGCTGGTACTGGGCGGCCGAGTAGTGCGGCAGCGAGACGCCGCCCTCGCGCCAGGCCATCATCGTCAGGCCGGAGCAGTCCCAGGAGTCCGGACCGGCAGCGGCCCAGACGTAGGGCTCGCCGAGCTGGGCGCGCGCGAACTCGATCGCCCTCCGGGCTCCCTCGCTGGTGCCCGCGGGCACCGGCAGCCCCGGCAGGTCCCAGCCGCCCTCCTCGCCGAGCGCCTGCAGCTCCTGGTCGGTGGCGTCGGACTCCTTCTGGGCCTTCTTGGCCTCCGCCTTCGCCTTCGCGGCGGCCTTCTTCGCCTCGGCGGCGGCCTGGGCCGCGGCGGCCGCGGCCGCCTTCTGCGCGGCGATCTTCTCCAGCGCCTTCTGCCGGCGGGTGGCCAGGGCGACGGTGATCTTCTGCGCCTTCGCGAGCTCCTCGATCAGCGCGCGGCGCTTGCCGGCCAGGCCGGCGGCGACGCTCTGCGCCAGGTTCGCCGCGGCGCCGGCCTCGTCGCGCAGCGCGGCGGCCTCCTTCGCCAGCGCGGTCTGCTTCTTCTCGGCCTTCGCCGCCCTCGCCTCGGCGACCTCGGCCTCCGCGGCCAGGCGGGAGTACTCGTCGTACCGGACCTCCATCGCCTCGTTGGCGCTGTTCGCCACCCCGAGGCGGTCCATGATCCCGTTCGGGTCCTCACCGCCGAGGTAGGCGGTGACCCCGCTCAGGACGGTGCCGTCCTGGACGCGCTGGGTGACGAGCTGGGCGATCCCGGCGCGCTCGGCCTCGACGGTGCCGTCGGCCTGCTGCGAGGCCAGCCGGGCGGAGGCGCTGGCCTTGGCGGCCTCGCTGAGCCGCCAGACCGCGCCGTTGTAGGTCTCGGCGGCGATCTCGGCCCGCTGGGCGGCGTCCCTCAACCGGGCCGTCGCGACGACCAGGTCGGCCTGGAGCGCGGCCACGTCGGCGGCCTTCTGGTCGGCGGTCTTCTTCGCCGCGTCGACCTGTGCCTGCGACGGGGCTTGCGACGGGGCCTGCCCGGGATGCGGCCTCGGCCGGTCGGCCCGGGCCGCGGGAACCCCCATCGCGAGCACGGCCGAGCCGGCGACCAGGGTCGCCAGTGCCCGCCGAACTGTCTTCCGCACGGTGTCCATCCCCCGATCGATCCCGCGGAGTCGCACGTGCATGCCCCCGCACGTGACTGCCCCACGCTAGGCGTCAGCGGGGCGGTCCGTCGCCCCTTTCTGAAAAGAGGAGAGAGCAGAACGGCGTGTCGTTACGCGGCTCGCGGAGGAATGTCCCGATCCGTGGCGACCTGCTGGATCAGACCGGTTCGTCGAGGGGGACGTCGCTCGTCGCGGTGGTCGGGTGCGAGCGTCTGCCCCAGCGATCGAACTTCTGCCCCGTGCCCAAGCCCGCCAGGTAGACGGCGATGATCGCGATCGCCAGGCCGGCGATGTCGTCGGCGATGTAGTGCCAGCCGAAGTACGTCGTCGCGATCATCGTCAGGCCGGCGTAGACCCAGAGGCCGATCCGGAAGGCCCGGGTACGCAACGTGTACTGGCCGATCAGGGCCAGCGTCACGGTGATGGCGACGTGCAGCGACGCGAATCCGGCGACCGATTGGACACCGTCGGCGAACGGGTTGAACAAGATGTTCTGCCGGCCGTCGTACAACGCGTCCTGGAGATCGGCGACGCCGGTGTGCGGGAGGTCGTGGTAGAGCCAGACGGCGTAGAAGTTCGGGCCCATCGTGGGGATCGCGTAGTAGCTCGCGGTCCCGAGCGCCCAGCAGATGCACTGGGCGGTGATGAACCAGTAGCCGAAGCTGATGTTGCGCGACCAGACCGCCCAGACCACCACCGAGACCGGCACCATCGGCAGGAAGAGCACGTAGACGAACGACAGGAAGTGCGCCGCGACACCGGTGCCGAGCACGTCGTGCAGCAGCGTCGACGGGTTGTGCCCGAAGAGCAGCCAGTCGTCCAGCTTGTAGAGCTGGTAGTCGTACTTCTTCGCGTGCCCGTCGCCGTCGGACATGATGAACGGCAGGAAGTTCTTCAGGTTCCGGTAGCTGACGTAGGTCACGTAGAACGAGACCAGGCCGACCACCACGAGGGTGATCCGCTCCCGGGTCCAGTGCTCCTTGACGAGCAGCGTCGCCTCGGGCTTGAACCGGCCGGGGTTGCCCCGGGCCCGGTAGAGCGTGCGCGGGAGCACGTCCGCGATGAACGCGCCCGCGACCAGCAGCGGCAGCCGGATCCAGGCGGGCCCGAGGAAGCCGTCGGGGTCGCGGAGCGGGTAGCCGAGCGACCAGCTGCAGATCAGCGCCAGCGACCCCATGATCACCGCGATCGACACGAGCATCGCGTACGCCCGTCGCTGCGGGGCGCGCGCGGGCTTCTGGTCCGGCTCGGCCGAGGTCGGGGTACGGGTGGTCACGAGGCCGAAGTCTATTCGTCCGGTTCAATCGGGCTTCGGCAGTGCCGCAAGTCGGTCGCCCACGACCGACAGCCGGACCCGCTGACCGACCTGGACCGCCTCCCCGGGCGAGGAGACGCCCTCGAGCCTGCCGAGGCCCTCGACCTCGAGCTCCAGCCGGACCTGGTCGGGCGAGATCCGGGCGGAGACCACGGTCCCGGTGAGCGGTCCGGCGGCGTCGACGCGGAGCGCGGAGCGGCGCAGCGCCACCGCCTCCCACCGTGCCTCCGGGGCCACCAGCGTCCGCAGCCGTACGGCGGCCGCGCCGGTCAGCACCGCGGCGTAGCCGAGGAAGCGGGCCGCCCAGGGATCCGCCGGCCGGCGCCACACCTCGTCCAGGGTGCCGTGCTGGACGACCTCCCCGGCGCGCATCACGACCATCCGGTCGGCGATCGCGAACGCCTCCTCGTGGTCGTGCGTGACCAGGAGCGCGGTCGTGCCCGCGGTGCGGAGGATGTCGTGCAGGTCACCGGCGAGCCGTTCGCGGAGCTCGCGGTCGAGCGCGGAGAGCGGCTCGTCGAGGAGCAGCAGCCGCGGCTCGACGGCCAGCGCCCGGGCGAGCGCGACCCGCTGCCGCTCGCCGCCCGACAGCGTGCTCGGCATCCGGTCGGCGTACCCGGCGAGGCCGACCAGGTCGAGCAGCTCGGCGGTGCGGGCGGCGACCTCTGCCCGCGGCCGGCGCCGCAGCCGCAACGGGTAGGCGACGTTGCGCCCGACGCTCTGGTGGCTGAAGAGCTGGCCGTCCTGGAACATCAGCGCGAAGCCGCGTCGGTGGGTCGGCGTCCCGGCCAGGTCGCGGCCGTCGTAGGCGATCGTGCCGGCGGTCGGGACCTCCAGGCCGGCGACGGCCCGCAGCAGCGTCGACTTCCCGGAGCCGGACGGACCGAGCACAGCGGTCACCGACCCGGCGGGCACCACCAGGTCCACGTCGTCGACGGCGGTGGTGGGGCCGAACCGCACGGTCAGACCGCGGACGTCCAGACCGGGCATGTCAGAAGGCTCCCACGGAGCCGACCCGGAGGCGCTCGACCGCGACCATGACCAGGCAGGCGGACCCGGCCAGGAGGACCGAGGCGGCGGTCGCCATCCCGAAGTTCGCCTCCCCCGGGTGGCCGATCAGGTTGTAGATGACGACCGGCAGTGTCGGGTTGTCGTCGCGGGCCAGGAAGCTGGTCGCCCCGAACTCGCCGAGCGAGACCGCGAAGGCGAACCCGGTCGCCGCGAGCAGCGCCCGCCACGCCACCGGCAGGTCGACGGCGAGCAGCACCCGCAGCGGGCCCGCGCCGAGGGAGGCGGCGGCCTCCCGCTGCCGCGGCTCGATCGACCCGAGCACCGGCGCGACCGTGCGGACCACCAGCGGAAGCGCGACCATCGCCTGCGCGATCGGGACCAGCAGCGGCGAGGTCCGCAGGTCCAGCGGCGGCCGGTCCAGGGTGATGAGGAAGCCGAACCCGAGCGTCACCGCGGAGACGCCCAGCGGCAGCATGAAGGCGCCGTCGAAGGCGCCCCGGACCCGGCCGCCGGCGCGGGACCGCGGGCGCCGCGAGACCAGGTAGGCGACCAGGCTGCCCAGGACCAGCGCCATCGTCGCCGCCTGGAGGGCGACCACGAAGGAGTGCGCGAGACCGTCCGTGGCGGTGACCAGCAGGGCGTTGCCGTCGCCGGTCGTCTGCAGGTCCCGGTAGTGGTCGAACCCCCAGCCGTCGGGGGTGCGCAGCGAGGCCAGCACGAGGGTGGCCATCGGCACCAGCATCGTCACCACGATCGCCACCGCGAGGGCGACCAGGCCCAGGTCGCGGCGTCGTACCGGGCGGGCCTGGGCGGTCGCGTGCGCCAGGTGCGGGGCGTTGCGGCGTACCCGGGCGGAGGTGACGAGCAGCCAGGTGATCACCAGGATCTGCAGGACCGAGAGCGCCGCGGCCGCGACCAGGTCGAGCTCCTGGGTGGTGAGCAGGTAGATCTCGGTCTCGACGTTGGCGTACCGCAGCCCGCCCAGGGTGAGCACGACGCCGAACGAGGTGGCGCAGAACAGGAAGACCACACTGGCCGCGGAGACGATGCCCGGCCGCAGCCCCGGCAGCGTCACGGTGGTGAAGACCTGCCACGGCCGGGCGCCGAGAGCGGCGGCGGCCTCCTCGGCACGCCGGTCGACGCCCTCCCAGTAGGCACCGACGGTCCGGACGACGACGCCGACGTTGAAGAACACCAGCGCCATCACGATCGCGGTCGGGGTGCCGTCCAGGTGCAGCGTGCCGAGCGGGCCGTCCTCGGCGAGGAGCCGCCGGAACGCGACCCCGACCACGATGGTCGGCAGCACGAACGGGAGCACCACCAGCGCGCGCAGCAGGCCGCGGCCCGGGAAGGACAGCCGGGTCAGCACGAACGCGACCGGCAGCCCGAGCAGCACCGCGAACGCGGTCGCCGCTCCCGACGTCCAGAGCGTGAACCAGAGGACCCGGTGCACCCGGGGGCGGCCGAGCACCTCCAGCACGCCCGCCGGGTCGAAGGACCCGTCCGGCCAGAACCCGCGCTGGAGCATGCCGCCGACCGGGTACAGGAAGAACAGCACCAGGACGGCGACCGGCGCGGCGGCGAGCGCGGCCGACCAGGCCGCGTGCCGGGTGCGCTCGGTCACCGGTCGCTCCTCAGGAGGTGGTGAGGTCGCGCCACTCCCGGAGCCAGTCGGCGCGGTGCGCGGTGATGTCGGCCGGCGTGACGACGTACGGCTTCTCGGCCGTCGGTGCCCAGGTGTCCCAGCCGGACGGCAGTGCCACGGTCTGGTCGACCGGGTAGACGTACATGTTGTCGGGCA
Organism: Marmoricola sp. RAF53; assembly: GCF_052114005.1. Classification (NCBI taxonomy): domain Bacteria; kingdom Bacillati; phylum Actinomycetota; class Actinomycetes; order Propionibacteriales; family Nocardioidaceae; genus Marmoricola; species Marmoricola sp. RAF53. Next base: position 217,439 of record NZ_JBFRDX010000007.1, read on the forward strand.
GTGCCTGCTGGAACTCGCGGCTCAGCATGAAGTCGATGAACTCCTGCGCGCCCTTCGGGTTCTTCGCGCCGGCCAGCACGCCGCCGTACTCGACCTGGCGGAAGCAGGTGTCGAGCAGCGCGCTCGTGGTCGGCTCGTCGGCCCCCTTCGGGACCGTGAACGGCGGCGAGGAGGAGTACGACAGCACGATCGGGCGGGCGCCGTTGCCACCACCGCCGCTGAAGTCGACGGTGTAGGCGTCGGTCCAGCCGGCGTCGATCTTCACGTCGTTGGCGACCAGCTTCTTCCAGTAGTCCTGCCAGCCGTCCTCACCGTAGGCGCCGACGGTGGCGAGCAGGAAAGCCAGTCCCGGCGAGGAGCTGGTCGCGCCCGGGGTCACGAAGAGCCCCTTGTACGCCGGCTTCGTGAGGTCGTCGAGCGTCTTCGGCGGCGTGATGCCCTTCCTGGCGAACCAGGTGTCGTCGACGTTGACGCAGACGTCCCCGTAGTCCACCGGGGTCAGGTAGCCGGCCTCGTCGCCGGTCAGGTCGAACCGGCCGGCGTCGCCGGTGCGGACCCGCGGGACGTACTTGTCGAGGACGCCCTCGTCGATCGCGCGGCTGGCGAAGGTGTTGTCGATGCCGAAGACACCGTCGGCGACCGGGCGGTCCTTGGTGAGCACCAGCTTGTTGGTCAGGGTGCCGGCGTCGCCGTTCTTGAGGAACTTCACGGTGATGCCGGTCTTCGCGGTGAAGTCCGCCAGCACCTTCTTGTCCATGCCCCACGAGTCGTGGGTGGCGATGGTCAGGACCTTGCCGGCCTTCGCGTCGTCGCCGGAGTCCTCCGACGAGCCGCACGCGCCGAGCACGAGTGCTCCGGCGAGGGCGAGGGCGCTGGCCGCAGCCAGACGGCGCCGGTTTCCGGGCCGGGTGGAACGAGTACGCATGACTCTCCTTCGACTTCCTTCGCCGGTGCTAACCGGGGCAGGTTCAAGGGTCTGCGGCTTTTCCGCACTCTCAGCGCCCCTTGCCGGGCGCTCCCCTGTCGTGTTCGGTCAATCTACCGAAAGCGCGGGCACCGAGTACTCCCGGGTGCCATCGCTGAGATCGGTGCGCACCAGCTCCCCGGTGAGCGCCATCAGCTCCAGGTGCGCGAGCGTCTCGAACGCCGCCAGCACGGCGTCGAACGGGCCGAGCGCCGACCGGTCCCGGTTGTGCCGGGTCCAGGGCAGCTCGCCGGCCACGTCCCACGCGGTGCGGGCACCGCCGGCGACCGCCTCCCGGCAGAGCTTGAGCCGGTCGTCGTGGTGCGCGACCAGCTCGTCGACACGGGCGTGCGAGCTCGCCGCGACCGGGCCGTGCGCGGGCAGCAGCTGCAGGTCGGGCAGCGCCCGGACCTTGGCCAGCGAGTCGAGGAAGTCGCGCAGCGGGTTCTCCACCCAGGCCGGCTCGAACCCGATCGAGGGGGTGATGGTCGGGAGCACGTGGTCGCCGGCGAAGAGGAGCCCGCCCGCGGTGTCGGCGTACACGTAGTGGCCCTGGGTGTGGCCGGGGGTCGCCAGCGCGTCGATCGTGCGGCCGCCGACGTCGAGGACCAGGTCCTGGTCGAGCCAGACGTCGGGCATCCCGTAGTTGTCGACCGGCCGCTCCTCGCGCGGCATCATCTGCCGCCAGCCCTCGGCCAGGTCGAGCGCCCCGGCCGCGACCAGGCGGGCGAGGTTCGGGTCGATGCGCAGCGCCTCGTCGTGCATCAGGTCCATCGACGCCTTGTCGCCGAGGCCGAGGCTGACCTCGGCGCCGGTCTCCTGCCCCACGACCCAGGCCTGGGTGTAGTGGTCGCGGTGCATGTGCGTGACCAGGAACCGGCGGATGTCGCGGGGGCCGTAGCCGAGCTGCTTGAGCGAGGACTCGAAGAGGCTCCGCGACTCCGGGATCGCCCAGCCGCCGTCGACGAGGACGAGCCCCTGCTCGGTCTCCAGCACGTAGACGTTGACCGCGCGCAGGCCGTCCATCGGCAGCGGCAGCGGGATCCGGTGGACGCCGGCGGCGACCTGCCAGGCGCCGGGCTCGGTCCACAGGACCCCCGAGTCCGGGCTGATCTGGCGTGAGGTCTGGCCGGCCTGGGCGTCGGGGGTCATGCGTCCATCTTCACAGGGAGAGATCTCAGCCCTGCACCAGCCCGCGGCCGGTGATCATCGGCAGGTCCTTGGCCGCGACCAGGCCGCCCGGCGCCTCGCAGACCGCGTGCGCCGCGTTGACCAGCCGCATCGCGGTGGTGATCATCCCGGAGACGTTGTGGTCGCCGTGCTCGCCGTGGTGGGAGAAGTCGACCTTCATCATCGGCTCGCCGAAGACCTCCACCCGGTAGCCGCCGTCGCCCTCGGCCGGCTGCGGCCAGTCCGGGCCCTGGGCCGGGTGGGTGCGGGTGACGTGGTCGAGCTGCACGCGCGGCACGCCGTCGACGGTCCCGATGACGCCGAAGTTGACCGCGCCCATGCTGCCGGCGGGGACGTCGCAGGAGTCGATCTTCAGGTCGACCTCGGACGGGATCCGCTCGTGGTACTCCTGCAGCTCGGCGTCGAGCTCGACGTCGAGGCCGGCGGCGATCTGCCGGACGACCGGACCCCAGGCGGAGCCGAGCACCCCGGGCTGCCAGAGCAGCGCCGGGTAGTCCAGCGGGCGGCCGAACCCGTAGAGGTCCTGCATCACGACGGGCTGGTAGTACGTCGAGTAGTCGCAGATCTCGCTGACCACGACCTTGTCGATCCGCTGCGAGAGGCTGGTCATCACCAGCGGCAGCACGTCGTTGGCGAACCCGGGGTCGATGCCGTTGACGTGCAGGCTCGCGCCCGTCTTCTCGCCGGCGGCGTTGATCCGGTCGACGTAGGCGTCCAGGCCGGTCCCGTCGGGGAAGGTCAGCACGACCGGGCCGGAGGAGACCACGTTGATGCCGTGCTCGACGATCTCGATCAGGTCCTCGAGAGCCTCGAAGATCCGGTCGTCGGTCATCGCCGAGTGCACGACGACGTCGGGCCGGAGCGCGAAGAGGGCGTCCTTGTCGTCGGTGGCGAGCACGCCGAGGTCGCGGTCGAGGCCGGCCAGGCGGCCGGCGTCCTGGCCGACCTTCTCCGGGTTCGAGACCCAGAGCCCGACGAGCTCCATGTCCGGGCGGGCGTCGATGCCGGCCAGCGCGTGCCGGCCGATCGTGCCGGTCGACCAGGCGACCACGCGCAGGGTCGGGGCGCTCATGCGCCGGCGCCCAGGTCGGGCCCCAGGTCGGGGAGGCGGAAGTCGAGGTTCGGGATGTCGAGGCCGCCGTCGGCCTCGATCACCTTGCCGGTGAGGAAGGAACCCGCCTGGCTCGCCAGGTAGACGACGGCGGCGGCGATGTCCTCGACCTGGCCGACGCGCTGCATCGTGGTCTTCTCGGCCAGCTCGGTCATCACGGCCTCGTCGGTGGCGACGTAGTCGAGCGCGCTGGTCATCACCGAGCCGACGCCGACCGCGTTGACCCGGATCAGCGGCGCGAGGTCCTTGGAGACGAGCCGGGTCCAGTGCGTCAGGGCGGCCTTCGCCGTCCCGTACGCCGCGTAGCCGCGTCCGGAGACCCGGCCGATCACCGAGGAGATGTTCACGACGGAGCCGCCCGGGGCGTCGCCGGACAGCATCAGCGGGACGGCTGCGCGGGTGATGGCGTGGGCGGTCGCGACGTTGAACTTGAACGCGTCGACGAGGAAGTCCTCGTCGGTGTCCAGGAACGGCAGCGGCATGGTGCCGCCGACGTTGTTGACCACGATGTCGAGGCGGCCGAACTCGTCGTACGCCGTCTGCGCGAGCGCCGCGGTCTGCTCGAGGTCGCTCAGGTCGGCCTTCACGACGAGCGCGCGCCGGCCGACGGCCTCGATCCGGGCGGCGACCTCGGCGAGCTGGCTGCTGTGGCGGGCGGCGATGACGACGTCGGCGCCGGCCTCGGCGAGAGCGACGGCCGAGCCGGCTCCGATGCCGCGGCCCGCGCCGGTCACGACGGCGACCTGGCCGGTGACCTTGAAGCGATCCAGAATCATGGCGAAAATGTAACGTGTTCTAGTTCTGGGCGTAAGGGGCTGGCACCGAGGAATGCAAAGAAGGTCCCGGCCGGAGCCGGGACCTTCTCGACGAAGAGCTGTCAGGCGTTGCTGCGGGACCGCTTCACGGCCACGCCGCCGGCGACGACGAGCGCGACTCCGGCGATGAGCAGGATCAGGCGCGGACCACCGGTGTTCGGGAGGCCGCCCTGGCCGCCCGGGGTGTCGACGACGACGCCGTTGGGGAGGACCGTCACGGCGATGGTGTGCGGGCAGGAACCCGCGGCCGAGGTCGCCTTCGCCGTGAGGACGAGCTTGGTGGAGCTGGGCACCTGCGGCGCGGTGAACTTCTGCACGAAGACCGCGCCCTTGCCGGTGCGGGTCTCGCCGTTGAACGTCATCACCCAGGAGATGGCGTCGCCGGCCGCCGAGGCTCGGAGCTGCTTCTCGATCTCGACCGCGGTCCCGGTCGCGGTCATGGTCTGACCGGCGTAGACGACCTGCGGTTCCACCGTGAGGTTGCAGGTCAGCTCGGGATAGGCGGACGCGCTCGGAGCGAGGCCGACGGTCGCCGACAGGGCGGCCAGCAGCGTCGCTGCCATGAGCAGGATCTTCTTCATGCGGGGTCTCCCGTAACGTCACGCGGCCCGAGTCACGCAGCCCTGTGACCAGGACTACATCTGCAACAACGAACCGGCCCCCCGGCTGTTACGCAGACCCTAGGGATTCCCGGGCCGCCGCGCTCGGTTTTGAACGCGCGTCGTGAGGCAAGTCATAGCGATATGACTGTTTTGCCTGCTTTGTTCGGCGTTGTTCTGAGCAGATTGTCTAGTCGGGCGTGTTAACAGCGAGGAACTGCTCGATGTCGGCGGACGTCCACGGCGGGTTCGACGCCGCGTCGCGCCAGGCGAGCAGCCGCTCCCGCGGCGGGTCGAACGCCCCCAGGTAGCCGCCGGCACCGGCCAGCACCCGGCCCGTCAGCCCGGCGCTGCGCTCCCCCGCGAGGAACACGTACAGGGCGGCCACGTGCTCGGGGGGAGCCGGCGCCAGCGAGGCGTCCCGGACCAGGTCGTCGATCAGTCCGCGCGCGTGCAGCCGGGCGATCGTCCGCTCGTGGTCCGGCCCCTCCGAGAGCCGGGTACGGGCGCCCGGGCAGACCGCGTTCACCCGGATGCCGTGCTCGGCGAGCTCGGCCGCCAGCGCGTAGGTGAGGCTGTTGACGCCGCCCTTGCCGGCCGCGTACCCGGTGCCGCCGTAGGTGCCGGTGAACGCGTGCGAGCTCGTGTTGACCACCACCCCGCGACCGCGCTCGACCATGCCGGGGACGAACGCGCGGCAGGTCAGGAAGGTCGAGGTCAGGTGCGCGTCGAGCTGGGCGCGCCAGTCCTCGAGGCTCACGTCGAGGATCGAGGAGCCGAGTGGCTCGGCGACGCCGGCGCAGTTCACCAGCACGTCCACCGCCCCGTACGACGCCCGCGTCGCGGCCACCATCTCCTCGACCACGGCCGGGTCCGCCGCCGACCCGACGATGCCGATCACGACCCCGCCGGCCGAGGCGATCGACTCGACGGTCTCCTCGACCGCCTCGGGGCGACGGCCGTTGACGACCACCCAGGCGCCGGCGGCGGCGTACGCCTCGGCGACGGCACGGCCGATCCCGGAGGTCGAGCCGGCGAGGACCGCGACCTTGCCGGCCAGCTCCGGAACGGCCTCGGTCAAGACGCCAGGGCCGAGGCGGGCGCGGTCGCCGGGCGGGTGCCCGCCGGCTCGCCGGCCCGCAGGAAGCGGCCGGTGCGCTCGGACCCGACCAGCGCGGTCGGCTCGCCGTCGAGGAAGACCGGACGCCCGTCGACGAGCACCGCGGTCACGGTGGCGTCGTTGCGGTTGACCATCCGGGACAGGCCGCCGTACTGGGCGACCGGGCTCTCGTGGTACTCCTCCAGCGTCGCGTCCAGGCGCTCCGGGTCGAGGACGAGCAGGTCGGCCCGGTCGCCGAGGCGCAGGTGGCCGGCGTCGAGGCCGTACCAGTCGGCGAGCTCGCCGGTCAGCCGGTGCACGGCAGCCTCGGGGGTCATGAACGGCTTGCCGGCGACCTGGGCGTCGCGGACGTGCTTGAGCAGGCGCAGGCCGAAGTTGTAGAAGGCCATGTTGCGCAGGTGCGCCCCGGCGTCGCTGAAGCCGAACTGGATGCCCGGGTCGACCGCCATCTGCCGGAGCACCTGCGGCCGGTGGTTGGAGATGGTGGTGCGCCAGCGCATCGCGGTGCCGTGCTCGAGGACCAGGTCCAGGAAGGCGTCGACCGGGTGCAGCCCGCCGCGCTCGACGCCGACCTGGCCGAAGGACTTGCCGACGACCGAGGCGTCCGGGCAGGCGACGATCTCGGCGTCGAAGAAGTCGCGGTGCCAGACCCGCGGGCCGTACTTCGACTCGTACTCCTTGCGGAACCGGCGGCGGTATCCCTCGTCGGCGAGGAGCTTGTTGCGGGCGACCTCCTCGGCCAGGTGCAGGGCGGCCGCGCCGGAGCCGAACTCCTCGAAGATCACCAGGTCGATGCCGTCGGCGTACACCTCGAACGGGACCGGGAGGTGCTGCCAGCGGAAGTTGCCGCCGAGCCGGTTCACCAGCGCAGCGAGCGGGCCCATGATCTTGATGACGAACGGGATCGCCTTGATGTCCGCGGCCGACAGCAGGCTGGTCTTCAGCCGCTTGCGTCCGATGCCGAGCGAGGCGAAGGCCTGGGACAGGATGCTGAACGGGTTCTTGATGTCCGGGCCGGACTGGAGCACCCGGTCGCGGCGGCGCAGCACCGCGTTCAGGCGGCGGAGCTCGCGCGGCTTCGCGTACGTCGACGGCAGGGTGCGCGAGCGGCAGGTGTCGCCGTCGAGCTTGTCGAAGAGCAGCTGCTGGGAGCTCATCCCGAGGAAGCCGGCGTCGAGCGCCTCGGTGAGCATCTGCTCCATCCGGGCGACCTCGGTGGCGCTGGCGCGGACGTCCTTGCGGGTGGCCCGGTCCAGCCCCATCACCGCGGTGCGGATGTCGGAGTGGCCGAGGAACGCGGCGAGGTTCGGGCCGAGCGGCAGCGTCTCCAGCGCGGTCACGTAGTCGGCGGCGCCGGCCCAGGTCTTGTGCCGCTGGACGCCGTCGATGACGTTGCGGCGCGGGATCGCCTCGACGCGACCGAAGAGGTCACCGGCGTCGACCGGGTCGACGTGGACGGTGGAGAGCGAGCAGGAGCCGAGGAAGATCGTGGTGACGCCGTGGCGCAGCGACTCCGAGAGGTCCGGGCCGCCGAGCACCTCGACGTCGTAGTGCGTGTGGATGTCGACCATGCCGGGGAGCACCCACTTGCCGGCCGCGTCGATCACCCGCGGGCAGCCGGTCTCGTCGAGCGGCTGCTCGGAGACGGCCGCGACCCGGCCGTCGGTGATCCCGAGGTGGCGGGCGGCGGGCGCGGCGCCGGTGCCGTCGAACCAGAGGCCGTCGCGGACGATCACGTCGTAGGTCATGGACGTATCGAACGACAAGAGTTGACACGCGTCAATAGATTCACTGAAACACGTTCCCTGCCGGTCCGGCACCGGTCAGGACCAGCAGCCGCGCGCGCTCCCGATCTGGGCCAGCCCGGCGAGGTCGCCGGCCCCGAAGCGGTGGTTCCCGCTCCACGCGGTCGGGTACATCACCTGGCCCGACCCGGCGGCGTGCCCGAGGCCGAGCGCGTGCATCAGCTCGTGCGTCATCAGCTGTCCCCAGGTCGGGTTCCCCGAGGACGCGAACCCGGCCGCCATCGACTTGCCGTTGTTCAGCAGCAGGAAGCCCGAGGAGAGCACGATGCCGGTCCCGTGCACCGAGCCGTACCCGGCCGCGCCGCCGAGGCCCGACATCCCGTCGCGGAACGCGCTCTCGTGCGCCGCGTCCGTCCACCCGGTGACGACGTCGATGCCCGGCGGGTTCGCCCTGCCGAGACCACCGAGCGCGGACGTCGTACCGACGTAGCGGAAGCGCAGGCCGGACCGGGCGGACAGCTGGGCGACCGCGGCCTGCAGGTCCGCGAGCGCGGCGGCGTACCGGCTCCCGGAGGGGTTGTAGGCCCAGGTGATCACCGCGCAGGGGTTCCACCGGCTCTGCTCGTTCAGCACCCAGGTCCAGTCGGTCGCGGAGCCGAGCGGACGCGGCTCGCTGGCCGGCAGCACCGCCGGGGCGTCGTACGGCTCGGCGACCGGAAGCGGTGCCGGCGGTCGCGTCGTCGGCGCGTACCCGCGGGCGAGCACGGCGATCCGCACCACCCGGGTGCTGGTGCCGGCCGCGCCCCGGACCCGCGGTGCCCGCACCTGGAAGGTCCGGGTCACCAGCCGCGACCCCGAGCCGACCTGGAAGCGGAAGGCTCCGGTGCGGCTGGTCGCGCGCTTCAGGACGCGGACCCAGCTGCTCCCGCGCTTCTCGTAGAGGCCGGCGACGCGCGACCGGCGCGAGGCCGTCGGGACCTTGCCGCGGATCAGGATCGTGGTGCCGGTGACCACGCTCGACGGTGCCGCGACCGTGACCCGGGTCGCGGCAGCGGCCGGAGCCGTGCCCGGGGCGAGAAGCGCGATGACGAGGAGGCACGTCAGGATGCCGACCGGGTGACGCACGCAGAGACCTCCGTTGCACGACCCCCGGCAGACGAACGGGCACGAAGGTAGTGCGTCACCTCACGATCTGACAGGAAAACCTTTCAGAAACTCAGGCGGTCCTCGCCGGGAGGTCGCCGAGGACCGCGTGGCTGCCGACGGCGCGGGCGACCAGGCGCCCGCCCTGGGTGATCTCGGCCTCCGTCGAGCCGATCCTCCGGCCGACCCCGGTGGCGCGACCGCGGCAGACCAGGGGCACCCCGGGGACGGCCGCGCGGACGTACTGCACGCTCAGCTGGACGTGCGGCGCCGCGACCCCCTCGGGGACGCGGGCGTGCACCGCCCACCCGGTGGTGGTGTCGAGCAGCGACGCCAGGAAACCGCCGTGCACGATGCCGCCCCCGTTGCAGTGCTCCGGCCCCGGATCGGCCTCGACCACGGCCTCGTGCTCGTCGACGCCGACGTAGCGGAAGCCGAGGAGCCGCGAGTAGGGCCCCGGGGTCGGGCCGTCGGCGTGCGGGTCGTGCGCGTCGGTCATGGCGCGACTGTAGCCGCAGCCGAGGAGGCCGGACCGCTGCGCTAACCCCCGTCCCCCGCAGACGACCACGAGGCCCGACCAGCGCCGCTCTCGCGACTGTCCCCCAGGACTTCGGCCCCTGGTCCGCTCGTGTTCCGGCCCCCTCGGTGTAGCCGAATTCTCGGGGGCCGCGCGCGCTCGCGCGATGGGGTTCTGTCGTAAACACCCGCGCCGTCCGCGCCGCCTCAGTAGCCTCGCCGGATGGACCGCGACCAGGTGCTCGCCGACGTCCTCCGGCTCGTCGCCGAGCAGCGCACCGGCGAGGCCACGGCACTCGTCGAGGACTGGGCCGGCGAGCAGCGGGACCCGTTCGCCGCGGGCCTGCGCGTCCTCGTCGCCTACCTCGCCGGCCGGCACGCGGACGCGGTCGCCGCGTACGCCGCCGCGACCGGGACCGAGCGGGACCCGGTCGCCCACGCCTGCCTGCTCGCCGCCGGGGGCTGGCTCTCCGCAGCCGTCGACGTCCCGGGCGGCGACCCGCTGGGCGCGCTCCCGGACGCGCTCGCACCCCTGACCACGACCGACCGCGTCGGCGCCTTCGTGGTCTACCTGGCGGTCGAGGGCGCACTCGCCTCGAACCGACTCGACGTGGCCACCGCGCTGATCCCCGACGGTCCGGCGCCGCGCGTCGCGTGGACGGGACACCCGTTCGCCGGGGTGATGCTGGCCTGCGATGCCCGGCTCGCGGTCTTCGCGGGACGGGTCGCCGAGGCGCGCGAGCTGCTCGCGGAGATCGAGCCCGAAGGCGTCGTCGGCTCGCTGCTCCTGGGCACCGCCGCGCTCGCCGCCGGGAACGCGGCCGACCTGGAGTCGATGCGTCGCCTGGTCGCCGAGGTCGCCGCCGACGACGTCGCGCCGACCGACCACCTCGGCCGCGGCGTCCACCTCCTGCTCGCCTACGCCGTCGTCGCGCTCGGCGACCGGACGGAAGCCTCCCGGCACCTGCTCACCGCCGGCGGCGACGCCGACCTGTCCGGCCTCAACGTGGTGGACCGGGCCCTCGGCTACGAGCTCCTCGTCGCCGCGGCCGCGGACGAGGCCGACCTCGACGCGGCCTCGTCCTGGCTGGCCCGCGCCGAACCGATCGCCGGGCACCGGGCCGCGGCCGGGTGCGTGGAGCGGATGCGTTCCCGCGTCGCCCTGCTCGCCGGCGAGGTCGCCGCCGCCACCGCCCACGCCGCCCAGGCGGTGACGCTGGCCCGCGCCGACGGCAGGGCCGTGGAGGCGGCCGAGGCCGAAGTGGTGCTGGCGCGCGCCCGGATCGCCGCGGACGACATCCCCGCAGCGACCCAGGCGTTGCGGGACGCCGTCATCGACAGCGACCAGACCGGTCACCTCGCGCTCCGCCACGCCGCCTCCCGCACGCTGAGAGCCGCGGGGCGCCGGCTCCCCCCGGTCACCGGGGGCGGCCACGACGCGCTGACCCCGCGCGAGCGCGCGGTGGCCGACCTGATCCTCGCCGGGCACGACTCGGACGCGATCGCGCGGCTCCTGCACGTCTCGCCCGCCACCGTCCGGACGCACGCGTCCCGCGTCCTCGCGGCGTACGGCGTCTCGACCCGGATCGGCCTGCTCGCCGCGGTCCACGAGCTGCCCGAGCAGCCGGTCACCCCCGCCGACCTGACCCCGCAGCAGGGACGCGTGGCCGCGCTGATCGCGTTCGGCAAGAGCAACCAGCAGATCGCCGACGCCCTCGGGATCAGCGTCAAGGGCGTCGAGAAGCACGTCGGCGACATCCTCACCCGGAGCCGGGCGGGGAACCGGTTCGGGATCGCCCTGGACTGGTGGAACCTCCAGGCCTGAGCCGCGCGTCCGCCCGGCTCAGCCGGCGATCCGGAAGAGCACCACGCCGGTGGCCGTCCGGCCGGTGGCGTCGCGGACGACGTACGTGACGCTGTCGACCGCTCCGGCGGCCGCCGACGCGGGCGGCGTGTAGGACAGCGTGCTGCCGCTGCGGGTCACGGTGCCGCCGAGCGCGCTGGTGGCCGCGACCGAGGAGAGCGCGAGCGCGTCGCCGTTGGCGTCGTGGTCGTTGGCGACCGGCTGGACCGCGGCGGCGCGGCCGGTGACGACGCTGTCGACCAGGTCGAGCGCGGCGTACGGCGGCACCGGCTCGGCCAGCCGAGGCACGACCGTGAAGGCCCCGCTGCTCGCCTGCTTGCCGTCGCGGTAGCGCAGGATCGCGGAGAGCTCGGTGCCGTCGAAGCGCTCGTAGGCGTTGCCCGAGTTGACGGTCGCGCCCTCGGGCCCGTTGGTGTGGTTGTCGTGGACGCCCCAGGTGTGGCCGAGCTCGTGGCGCAGCACCGCGCGGGGGACGCCGTAGCCGCCGTTGGACGCGACACCCCAGACCGACCCGGCGGTGGCGACGTACGCGACCCCCGAGCCGCCGGCGACACCGCGGAACAGGGCCACGTCGTCGACGCCCGACCCGGCCTGGTTCGTCTCCCACTCCGTCTTCGCCGTGCCGAGCGGGCTGGCGTTGCCGTCGTACGGGTCGTGCGCCCGGTCGGCCCGGATCACGACGCGGCGGGCGGCCGGGCGCAGCTGCGCGTCCGGCACGTAGACGTCCAGCAGCGAGACCGTGCTCAGGTCGACGGCGTCGACCGCGGAGGCGACCTTCGCACCGATGGTCGTGGCCTCGGTGAACCAGGCGTAGGACAGGTCGAAGCCGAGGTCCCACCGGTACGTCGTCGCGCCGACCTGGCCGGGCGCCACGGAGACGTTGAGCGACGTGTCGGTCGCCGACGGCCACGCGTACGACGCCGGCGGGGTGGTGCCGCGGGTGCCGGTGACGACGCCGGTCGCCCAGCCGGTCCCGGCGGCGGCGCTGCGGAAGTACCAGGTGGCGCCGCGGTCGAGGACGACCTGGCCGTCGAAGTCCCCGGTGGAGGTGATGATCCCGGAGGCGAGCGCGTCCGGCCGCCCGTCCACCGACCCGAGGTAGGCGCGCGAGGCGGCCACCGCCACCGGGAGCAGCGATCCGTCGGCCTGCTGGACGAGGACCTGGAAGCCCGGGGCGCGCACCTCGACCGGGTGCAGCCGGAGCCGGAGCGCCTGCCCCTGGTACGCGACGTCCTGGACGATCTCGGTCGACGCCGGCTTCGGCTTGCCGGCCTTGGCCGCCTCGATCCGCCGGGCGAACTCCGCGATCTTGGTCAGCTTGCCGTGCCGGCCGCCCGTCGAGGTGGCGGTCGAGGTCACGACCGTCGTGGTCGTCGTGGTCGTCGTGGTCGTCGTGGTCGTCGTGGTCGTCGCGGTCCCGGACGCGACCGTCGGGACGAGCAGGGCGGTGGCGGCCAGAGCAGCGGCGGCGATCGCGGGGAGGGGCTTGATCACGACCGGATCCTAGGAGACCGGGTCGTGATGATCCAGACATTCCGGATGCGGGTCCAGGTCGGCGTCGCGCGCCGGGCCGGGACCCGCTGCCCCGGCTCAGCGGGGCTTCGCGTACCCCGCGACCCCGGTGTCGAGGAAGATGCACGCCTCGTCGCCGACGACCCAGGCGTCGTGCCCGGGCTCGATGACGACGACGTCACCGGGCTCGATGGTCGCCTCGGTGCCGTCGTCCATCCGGACGACCATCCGTCCGGACAGCGCGTACCCGGTGTGCCGCGTCTGGCAGGAGTCGGTGCCGGCGAGCGGCTTCACGTCCTCGGACCACTTCCAGCCCGGCTCGAACGTGCCCATGCCCAGGGTGAAGTCCCCGAGCGTGACCACGTCCATGTGACCGTGGGCCTGGAACGGCCTGGTCTCGTCCGGCGTCTCGATGCTGTGCTTGTGCATGGATCCCACGGTTGCTACCTCCCGGTTGAGGGCCGCCCCGGGATACGACCACGAACTCTTCGAACCTACGCGCCCCCCCGGGTCGCCCGGAAGGGTCGCGGATTACGGAACGGTGGTCTCCGGATCCGCGGGCTAGCGGATGCCGAGCCTGCGCATGAACTTCAGGCCCTTGAGCATCCCGTCGACGTACTCGTCGTAGTCCTGGCCGGGACGGGCGCCCATGACCTGCTTCTTCAGCGTCGCCACGTTCTTGACGTCGGTGTACTTGAGCAGGCCCTGGTCGCCGTGGCGGGCGCCGACGCCGGAGGTCTTCACGCCGCCGGACGGGGTGCCCTTCGACGCGTACGCCGTGGCGAGGGCGTCGTTGATGTTCACGTTGCCCGAGTCGATCCGGGCCGCGACGGCGTCGGCCCGGGCGTAGTCCGTGCTCCACACCGAGGCGTTCAGGCCGTAGTCGGTGTCGTTGGCCAGCGCGATCGCCTCGTCGATCGTCCGGTAGCGGTGCAGCGCGACCACGGGGCCGAAGGTCTCGATGACGCCGCAGGTCATCTCGGTGGTCACGCCCTCCAGGATGGTGGGGGCGAAGAACGCCGGGCCCTTGTCCGGGAGCGGGTGGCCGCCGGTGACGACGGTGGCGCCCTTGGCGACCGCGTCCTCGACGTGCGCCTGGACGCGCTCCCGGTGGTCGACCGAGATCAGCGAGCCGAGCTGCGGCCCGAAGTCGTACGTCGCCCCGATCGCGAGCGCCTCGGTCGCCTTCACGAAGGCGGCCTTGAGCTCGTCGTACCGGCTGTCGGGGAGGTAGATCCGCTCGATGTGCATGCAGATCTGGCCGGTGTTGCCGAAGACGCCGAAGAGAGTGCCGGCGACCCACTCCTCCACGTCGACGTCGTCGAGCACGATCATCGGGTTCTTGCCGCCGAGCTCCAGGCAGGCGGCGACGAGGTTCTTGCCGGCGCGTTCGCCGATCACCCGGCCGGTGGCCGTGGAGCCGGTGAACATCACGTAGTTGGCGTTGTCGATCAGCGTCGGTCCGACGTCCGGGCCCTCGCCGCAGACGACCTGGAAGAGGCCCTTCGGCAGGCCGGCCTGCTCCAGGAGGCTGATCCCGTAGAGCGGGGAGAGCGCGGTCTTGTTGTCCGGCTTGAGCACGATGCCGTTGCCGGCGATCAGCGCGGGGATCGCGTCGGAGAGACCCGTGGCGAACGGGAAGTTCCACGGCGCGATGATGCCGACGACGCCCTTGGGCACCCGGACCTCGGTCGAGCTGGACACCAGCGGGACCGGCCCGGCGTGCTTCTTGGGCGCGAGGAGCTTGGCGGCGCGCTTGAGGTAGTGGCCGATGACCATCGGCGGGTCGCAGGTCTCCTCGATCGCCATCCGGCGGTTCTTGCCGGACTCGACCTGGATCAGGTCGGCGATGTTCTGCGCGTTGTCGAGCAGCAGGGTGTGCGCCCGCTTGAAGACGTCGAGCCGCTTCTTCACCGGCCACGCGGCCCACTCCTGCTGGGCGGCGCGCGCCTCGGCGAAGGCGCGCTCGATGTCGGCCGGGGTCGACTGCGGCAGCTCGACGAGGAGCTTGCCGGTGTAGACCTCGGTCAGCCGCCAGGGCGCTCGCTCGCCGCCGGCCTGGACCCGCGAGACCAGGTCGCGCAGCAGCGCGTCGGTGACGAAGGCGGGCCGGGTGAGGTCGGCGTTCACGGCGGCACCGGTCGCCGCGGAGGTCTCGTTGATCGACATGGGGAGCAGGGTAGTCGCTGCCTGGAACGTGTTCTAGTTTTCGATCCGGGGCAGAATTCCCATTCCGGTTGCCAAGGTTCGTCAAATTCGGTCAAACTCGTCATCCTGCACGGAAACCACACCGGAAACCACACCGGACCACACCCGGGGAGCGAGGGGACGCACATGACCCACGAGCTGCTGCCGGCCGCACCCCGCGCCGCGCAGCCCGCGCAGCCCCCGCTGCCCGCGCTGCCCGCGCAGGCCCGCTGGACGAAGCGCATCTCCCTCGGCACCCGGACCCGCAACGCCCGGGCGGCGGCGGGAATGAGCAGGACCGACCTGGCCGACGGCCTGACCTCGGTCGCCTACCTCTCCCGGATCGAGGCCGATGAGCGTCGACCCGGCCCCGTGCTCCTCGCGCAGCTCGCCGGTCGTCTCGGCGTCGACCCCGCCGACCTGGTCGGCACCGCACCCCGCGGCGGGGACGGCCTCCGGCGCGAGCTGACCCACGCCGACCTGCTCCTGGCCTCCGGGCACCTCGCGGGCGCCCAGCAGGTCAGCGCGGACCTCGCCGAGGTCGCCACCGCCGTCGGGAGCACCGAGGTGGCGAGCGCCGCCCGGGTGGTGGGAGCACGAGCGCTCACCGCGCGCGGTGAGTGCACCGCCGCGCTCCGGGCGCTCCGCCCGCTCCGCGCCGGCACGGCCGGCCTGCTCGCCCAGGTGGCCGCCGCCCGCGCCCACCTGGAGCTCGCCCAGTTCCACGACGCGATCCTGGTCGGGCACCGGGTCACGGACCAGATCGGCGGCGCCGCCCGGCTCTCGCTCCCGGAGACCGCCGACCTGGCCGTCACCGTCTGCGCCGCCTACCAGGCGATCGGGCGCCCGCAGGCCGCCGACCGGGCGGCCCGCCTGGCCCTGCGGCACCTCGCCGACCGGTGCGACGGAACCAGCCTCGACCCCCAGGCCACCGGCGCGGCCCCGGTCCCCTTCGGCTCGTTCGACCAGGTGGTGCGGCGTACGGAGCACGCCGTCGCCACCCTGCAGCTCAACCAGCTCCGGGCCGACGTCGCCGAGCTGCGGGAGTCGGTGTGCGATCTCCCCGACTGGCAGGTCTCCGAGGGAAAGGACGCCGGACATGCGTGAGCAGGACGGACCCGACGGCGTCGACACCGAGCTCGCCGCCGCAAGTCGTTCGATCGACCCCGCGCTCCTCGGCGAGCGCCTCCGGAACCTCCGCGTCGCGGCGGGGATGACCCAGGGCGCCCTCGCCGGCGGCGACGCGTCGGTCGCCTACATCTCCCGGATCGAGGCAGGCACGCGGCGCCCCGACCTCGGCCTCCTGGTCACCCTGGCGAAGCGCCTCGGCGTCTCCCTGGAGGAGGTCCTCCTCGGGGTCAGCCGGGACCGGCGCGCCGAGCTCCGGCTGGCCCTCGACTACGCCGACCTGGCCCTGCGCTCGGGCAACGCGGCCGACGCGCTGGCAGGGGCGACCGACGTCCACGAGGCGGCCGCGGAGACCTCGGACCACGAGCTGGTCCGCGAGTCGGCGCTGGTCACCGCGCTCGCGCTCGAGAGTCTCGGGCACCTCGACGACGCGATCATCGACCTCGAACGGCTCCTGGAGGGAGAGGAGCCGTCGGCCCGGTGGACCCGCGCCGCGATCGCGCTGACCCGCTGCTACCGCGAGTCCGGCGACCTGGTGCGCGCGACGGAGGCCGGCGAGCAGGCGACGGCGCGGCTGCGTGCACTCGGCCTGGACGGCTCGGACGAGGCGGTCCAGCTCGCGGTCACGCTGGCGTCGGTCTACTTCGAGCGGGGCGACACCCGGCACGCCGTCCGGCTGTGCCGGACCGCGATCGGCCGGGCCGAGGAGCTGGGCTCGGCGAAGGCCAAGGCGTCGGCGTACTGGAACGCCTCGATCATGGAGTCCGAGCAGGGCCGGGTCGAGGCCGCGATCCCGCTCGCGCGCCGCGCGCTCGCGCTGCTGGAGAGCGACGACGACAACCGCAACCTGGCGCGGCTGCACTCGCAGCTCGGCATGTTCCTGATCTCCAGCGAGCCGCCGGACGCGGCCGGCGCGAAGGAGAGCCTCGAGCGCGCGGCCACCGCGCTGGAGTGGTCCTCCGCCACGGCGGTCGAGCGGAGCTACAACACCGTCGCGCTGGCGCGGTCGGTGCTGCTGCTCGGCGACCCCGATGCCGCCGACCGGCTGCTGGAGGAGGCGTCGGCCGCGGCCGGCTCAGCGCCGTTGCTCGCCGCCGACTGCGCACTGCTGCGCGGTCAGATCCGCGGGGTGCGCGGCGACGGCGAAGGTGCCCGGGCCGCGTACCTGGACGCGGTGCAGATCCTGACCGGCATCGGAGCGGACCGGAGCGCCGCCCAGATGTGGTTCGACCTGGGCACGCTGCTGGACCAGCTCGGCGAGGCCGCGGCCGCCGTCACGGCCTTCCGCAGCGCGGCAGCCTCGACCGGGCTCGCGGTTCCGCGGACCGTGATCGGCACGGTCGGCACGGTCGGTACGCCGACCGCCTGACCGGCGCTGAGCCGGTCGCTCAGCAGCACCACTGCTTGGTCAGCTGCGGCCCGGTCGGCACAGCGGCGTGCGCCGTCGTTCCCGCACCCACGGTCGCGGTCGCCACGACCGCCGCGACGAAACCCATCCGGATCACGGTCTTCTTCATGGTGCTCACCTCTCGGTCCAGGACTGCCTGTCCGGGCAGATTTGACAGGTAGAGGTAATCTGAGTCAAAACCGTTTGTCCGGGTTTCCGTCGAACCGTCGCAGCCGCACGGTCGGCCCCTCCCGCACGCCTGGGCGGAAGGGCGAAACCACGCCTGGTGGGCGAGGTGGACTAGACAGCCGGGGCATCAGCAGGTCACGCCGACCGGGTCCGCATCCGGCGCAGCTGTCGCCGAGCGTCCGGATCCAGGCCGCCCCAGACGCCCTCCTCGGCTCCGGTGCGGAGCGCGAATTCCAGGCACGGCGCCTGCACCGGGCACCGTCGGCAGACCGCACGCGCCTCGGCCAGCTGCTCAGCCGCGCGCGCCGTCCTGCTGACCGGGAAGAACAGCTCGGGATCCTCCTCGAGGCACGCCGCCTCGGCGTCCCACGCCTGACCGGCGGCCATCCACCTCACCCGGTGTTCCGCAGACCGGCGGCGACGCCGTTGACGGTGAGCAGGAGCGCCCTGTCCAGCTCCGGCGAGGACACGCCAGCGCGTGCCCGCCGGAGCAGGTCGACCTGCAGGTAGGAGATCGGGTCGAGATAGTGGTCCCGCACCTCCAGGGTCCGCCGGAGCAGCGGCTCGCTGCCGAGCAGAGTGCTCTCCCCGGTGAGCCGGAGGACCTCCCGCACGGTGAGCTCGTACTCGTCCCGGATCAGCGCGAAGAGGTGCCGCAGGCTCTCGGGCACCAGGGTTTCGACGTAGTGCGCCGCGATCTCCAGGTCGGTCTTCGCCAGGGTCATCTCGACGTTCGCGACGAAGGTCCGGAAGAACCCCCACTCGCGGTACATGCGGTCGAGGACCTCAGCGCTCCCGGCGTCCCGGGCCGCTCGCAGCCCGGTGCCCACGCCGAACCACCCGGGCACGATCTGCCGCGACTGCGTCCACCCGAACACCCACGGGATCGCTCGCAGACCGTCGAGTCCGGCGCGGCTCGACGGTCGCTTCGAGGGACGGGAACCGAGGTTGAGGGAGCCGAGCAGGTCGACCGGCGTGGAGAGGCAGAAGTACTCGGGCAGGCCCGGGTCCTCGACCAGGGCGCGGTACCGCCGGTACGCGGCGTCGCTGACCAGGTCCATGCACCGGTCCCAGTCGCGCAGCGTCTGCGCACCGCTCCTCGGTCCGCGGTGCAGCACGGTCGCCTCGACCACCGCCGCCAGCGCGAGGTCGAGGTTCTCGCGGGCCAGGTCCGGCAGGGTGTACTTGTCGCTGATCACCTCGCCCTGCTCGGTCACCTTGATGTCGCCGTCGACGGTCCCGGGAGGCTGGGCCAGGATCGATTCGTACGTCGGCCCGCCACCCCGGCCGACCGTGCCACCGCGGCCGTGGAACAGCCGCAGGTGCACCCCGTGCCGGCGTGCCACCGCGCAGAGCGCTCGCTGGGCGCGGTGGATCTCCCACTGCGAGGTCGCGATCCCGGCCTGCTTGTTGGAGTCCGAGTACCCGAGCATCACCTCCTGCTCGTCCCCGCGCAGCCGCACCAGCGCCCGGTACGACGGGTCGCGCAGCAGCGCGTCCAGGATTCCGTCTGCCCGCCGGAGCTCGTCGATCGTCTCGATCAGCGGCACGAACCCGATGTCCGCGAACGGCTGGTCCTCCTCGGAGTCGCCCCTGCAGGCCAGGTCGAGCAACCCGGCCTCGCGGGCAAGGACCACGGCGGCGAGGACGTCGTCCGGCCCCTGCGTCATCGAGATGATGTAGCTCTCCACGACCTCGGGACCGTAGGTGTCGATCGCCTGCCGGATCGCTGTGAACACGTCGGTCGTCCTGGTGCCGCGCTCGTCGAGCCGGGCACTGACCGTCGCCAACGGACGGCGCGAGACCAGCTCGCGACTGAGCAGCTCCCGGCGGCCCTCGGCCGCCAGACCGGCGTAGTGGCCGTCCGTCCCCTCGACCCGGTCGACGAGCTGGCCGAGCGCGTGGTGGTGCTCCTGCGCGTGCTCGCGGACGTCGAGGGTGGCCAGGTGCAGACCGACGGCCGCGACGGTCCTGCGGGCGCGGGCCAGCACGCCGTCCGCGATCAGCCGGCCGCCGTGCGCCCGGAGCGATCCGTCGACGACGGCCAGGTCGGCGAGCAGCCCGTCGATGTCCCGGTAGTCCTGCCCCGGCACGTGCGGAGCACCGGACTCGACGCGGCCCCGGGTGTTGAGGAGCTTCGCCAGCACGCAGGCGAGCTTGAGGCGGTAGGGCTCGTCGGCATCCAGGAGGAGCAGTCGCGGTTCGACGTCCACGCACTCCAGGTCGGCCTCGATCGACGCGATCAGGCCGGCGGAGGCGCCGACGACGTTGGTCGAGGAGGACAAGGTCGTGGAGAGGTCCTCGAGGACCCCGGAGAGGATCCCGACCGCCGCCCGGTGCTGGAGGCGCAGGACGTCCCGGGTGACCGCCGCCGTCACGAAGGGGTTGCCGTCGCGGTCGCCGCCGATCCAGGTGCCGAACCGCAGCGGCCTCGAGACGTCTCCGGCGCGGACACCGACCTCGTCCAGCTCGTGGTGCAGGTCGTCCAGCAGGGCCGGGAGGACGCGGCCGCCGAGCTCGGCGAGGTAGAACACCGCGTTCCGCGCCTCGTCGTACGGCGTGGGCCGGTGGGCGCGGAGCTCGTCGGTCTGCCAGAGCAGGTCGATCGTCTCGGCCAGCGCCCGGTCCTGCCGCCGCCGCTCCGGCGAGCCCGGCTCGGTGGGCACGGCGAGCACCTCGGCCACCTGCTTGAGCTGGAGCAGGACGGTCCGCCGGCTGGCCTCGGTCGGGTGCGCGGTGAACACCGGGCGGACCTCGACCCGGTCGAACGCGGCCGACACCCCGGCCGGACCGGCGACCTCGTCGACGCGCCGGATCGCCCGGCGCAGCCAGACCGGGCGCTGCGGCTCGGCGCGGAGCCCGCGCACGCGGTGCACCTGCTCGGCCACGTTGGCGAGGTGGAAGTAGGTGGTGAAGGAGCGGGCGAGCAGGGTGGCCGACTCCGGCGAGACCTCCGCGAGCGCACCCGCCAGGGCATCGCGGTCGTGGCCGGGCTCGCGATCCTCACCGCCGCCGCGCGGGACCCGGCGCACCTGCTCGACGAGAGCGAGCCGGTCGTCGCCCTCCTGCCGGGCCAGGCTCTGCCCGAGCAGCCCGGTGACCCGGCGGATGTCGTCGCGGAGATCCTGGTCGCCGACGCTCGCGGACGCGCTCATCGGGCGCCCGCAGGTGTCGCGGCGGGCTCCAGGATGGCGCCCGGGTGCTGGACCACCTGCTCGGCCAGCCGGTGACCGGAACGGGCTGCCTCCCGCGGTCCCTGACCGGCCAGTCGGGCCGCGAGGTAGGCGCCGTTGAAGCTGTCCCCGGCCGCGGTGGTGTCCACCGCGGCGACCGGGCGGGCGGCCTCGTGGGCAAGGGCGCCGCCGTCGTGGACCCAGGCCCCGCGGGGCCCGTCCTTGACCACGATCTCGGCCACGCCCTGGCGTGCCAGTGCCGCGACGTGGGCGGCGATGTCGGCTGCTCCGGTCCGCAGCCGCTCGTCCTCCCAGCTGACGAGTGCGACGTCGGTGACCGCGAGGACCTGGTCCATCGCGGCGCGTCCGGTGTCCACGTCCGGCCAGCCGCTCGGCCGGAAGTTGGTGTCGAAGGCCACGCGCGTCCCCGTCCGGCGGAGCTCGTCGAGGCGCCCGACCAGGGCGTCCCTGACTCCCGCGGTCATCAGCTGGAGGGTGATGCCCGAGAGGTAGACGACGGATCCGCGCACGGCGTCGATCCACCCGCGACCGGAGAACAGCACCGCGGCGGCCGAGTCGCTGCGCCAGTAGGAGAAGGAGCGCTCGCCGTCGTCGTCGGTGCGGATCATGTACAGCCCCGGGGTCGCGCCGTTGATCACCACCGCGTCGTCCTCGATGCCCTCGCCGTGCCAGCACGCCCGCATCCGGGTCGACTCGTCGTCGTCACCGACGCCGGTCAGGTAGCGCACCTCGACGGGGACACCGAGCTCGGACGCCGTACGGCGCAGGTACACCGCGGTGTTGTAGGTGTCGCCGGAGTACGAGATCCGGACCTTGCCGTCGTGCCGGACGATCTCGACCATGCACTCGCCGACGGCCTGCACGGTCACGGCAGGCCGGCGCGCCCCGGTCACGTCCGCACCGGGGCCACGCAGGCGGCGACCGCCCGGGTGACCGCGTCCCAGTCCCCGGCCTCGCGAGCGGCGCGCGGAAGCATCCAGCTGCCGCCCACCGCGAGGACCTGCGGGTGCGCCAGGTAGCCCGTCGCGCCCTCCTGGGTGATCCCTCCGGTCGGCAGGAAGCAGACGTCCGGAAAGACCTCGGCCAGCGCCCGGAGCGCGGCGATACCGCCGTTGGCCTCCGCCGGGAAGAACTTCACCGTGTCGAAGCCGGCCTCGACGGCGTACTGCACCTCGGTCGCGGTCGCCGTTCCCGGGACGAACGGGAGTCCGCAGGCGAGTGCGGCGTCCGCCAGCGCGTCCGTCAGGCACGGGCTCACCGCGAACACCGCTCCGGCCTCCTGGGCCGCCTGGAGCTGCTCCGGCGTGCGGACCGTGCCGACGCCGACCACGAGCCCGTCGATCCGGGCCATCGCGGCGACGCCCTCGAGCGCGTCCCGGGTCCGGAGCGTCACCTCGACGACGGGAAGCCCGCCGGCGAGCAGCGCCCGGCCGAGGTTCTCGGCCTCGACCGGTGAGCGCAACGTGCAGACCGGGACGACTCGGTGGCCTGCGAAGACGTTCAGCACGGGGACCCCGCGAACACCGAGACCGGCACGCCGGTGACGCCGAGGCCGCGGACCAGGAACACCGAGCCGTCGGCCGCCTCGGCGTCCTGCGTCAGCCCCTCGGTGGCGCTGGTCACGACCAGGTCGGAAAGACCTGGTCCCACGAACGCGCACGACGAGGTCTGCGCGACCGGCATCGGGACGCGCCGGACCACCTCGCCGTCCGGCGAGACGCGCAGCACGGCCGCGCCGGCCCACATCGCGATCCAGACGAAGCCCTCGCTGTCCACCGCGAGACCGTCGGGGTAGCCGTCCCGCTCCAGGTCGAAGGTGGCGACGACCCGGCGCTCGCCGACCGCGCCGGAGTCGAGGTCGAACGGGTACGCGTAGAGCGTCAGGTCCTGGGTGTCGATCAGGTACAGCGTGTCCGCGTCCGGGCTCCAGCCGAGGCCGTTGGGCTGGGTCAGCCCCTCGACGACCGTGGTCACCGTCCAGTCGGCGTCCAGCCGGTGCAGCGCGCCGGCGCCGCGGGCGAAGTCCTCCGCGCAGCTGCCGGCCCAGAACCGGCCGCGGGGGTCGCACTTGGCGTCGTTCATCCGGATCCCCGCCGGAAGGAAGGGGCGCACGTCCTCGAGCCGGCCGTCGACGACCGTCGCGAAGCCCTCGCGGGTCGCGGCGACGTGGCCCCCGGCCGCCATCGGCACGGCGGCGCCGACCCAGGTCGGGACGGCGACGGTCGTGGTCGCCCCCGTGGACAGGTCGCTGACGTGCACCTCGCCGGCAAGGATGTCGACCCAGTGCAGCAGGCCGCCGTGCCAGACGGGGCCCTCGCCGACGCGGCTCCGGGCCGGGACGACGACGCGGACGTCGATCTCGTCAGCCATCGTTCACTCCTTCTCGGGAAGCGCAGCGGCGATGCGGGCGAGCAGCCCGCCGTCGACCCGGATGTCGGCTCCGGTGACGAAACTCGAGCGCGGTCCGGAGAGGAAGGCGATCACCTCGCCGACCTCGTCGATCGTCGCCACCCGGCCCAGCGCGTGCGCCGTCCCCCAGTTCGCGATCACCCGCTCGACGCCCTCGGGGGTGCCGTCGCTCCACTCGGCGGCGGAGTGCCGGAGCATCGGCGTGTCCACCGATCCCGGGCTCACCGTGTTCACCCGGACGCCGTACGCCGCCTCGTCGATCGCCATCGCCCGGCCCATCGCGTGCAGCGCGCCCTTGCTGGCGGTGTACGCGACCACGTTCGCCTGGGACGCGGTCCCCTGCACCGAGGCGACCAGGATCACGCTTCCGCCGGGGCTCCGGCGGATGTGCGGCAGGGCCGCGTGCGTCGCCAGGTAGACACCCTTGGCGTTGACGCCGAAGACCTCGTCCCAGGTCTCCTCGGTGGTGCTGACCGCGTCTCCGTAGCGCTGGATCCCGGCCGAGGTGACCAGGACGTCGAGCCGGCCGAACTCCGCGACGGCGGCCTCGACCGCTGCCTGCGACGTCTTCGCCTCGTCGATCGGACCGGCGACGGCGAGGGCGCGACCGCCCTGGGCGGTGATGCGCCCGGCGACGTCCTCCGCCTGGGCCAGGTCGAGTCCGTGGACCACCACCGCGGCACCCTGGCGGGCCAGCGCCAGCGCGGCGCCCTCGCCGATGCCGCTGGACCCACCGGTGACCAGGGCCACGCGGCCGTCGAGATCTCTGCTCATCATGAGTCCTTCGTGTCGAGGAGGGAGAGGGTCACGGGGAGGCGGACCGAGCCGCCCCCCGGGAGCGTCAGCGCGGACCGCCGGTCCGGCCCGCTGGTCGGCGTGCTCGCTGGCTCGATCGCCACCGCCCGGGCCCTCCGGTACCAGGGGAACCCCTCGCTGTGGCCGAGCTCCTGCCAGAACCAGGCGTACGGGAGGTGGGTCGGGTCCCAGGCGATCCGGACCCCGAACCCGAGGTCGTGGTTGGTGACGGTGGCCCAGGCGGTGCCGTCGAAGCCGGAGAGCCACCCGAACGCGACGTGCCGCTGCGTGGTCGGCACGACCCGGAGGTCGACGCCCGCGTCGGTCCCCGGCCACGCCGTCACCGAGCCGGCCCCGGTCGGACCGTCCGGGGTCCCGGGGTCGGCCGAGTAGGTGCGAGCGCCGGTGTCGATGCTGACGGTGCCGTCCAGGAACGCGCCGCCGAAGGCCGGGTGCGACACGTAGTCGATCTCCAGCCCGACGTCGCTGGTGTTGGTCAGCACGTCCTCGACCAGCACGCCTCCGTCCTCGACGCGGACCAGCCGGTCGACGATCACCGGCACCGAGAACAGCGCCAGCCGGAGCCGGGCCTCGCGCTCGTCCGCGGCGACCACCTCCCACTCGGCGAGGACGGCCTCACCGTGGAACCCGAGCGGGGCGCCGTGCACGACCCGGGGCGGGCCGGCGTTCGGGCAGAGCGTGTTCCAGCCCCCGCGGTAGCGCTCGAGGTACGCCGCGACGGGGTCCGCGGTCGTACCCGGCCGGCCGGCCCGGACGGCGTCCGCGTGCTCGCGCCACGGCGTGGAGAACAGCACGTCCAGGCCCGAGGGCCGGTGCCGCAGGGTGAGGACGTCGGCACCCTGGCCCGGGTCGAGGACCACTTCGACCAGGTCGTCCCGCAGGACCAGGTGCTCCGGTGTCATCCGGCACTCTCCTTCCACGTCGACGACCAGCATCCCGCTCACCGGCGCGCGACGGAACGGATCGGGAACGGGGCCAGCGGCAGGCCGCCGAGCTCGTCGTCGATCCGGATCAGCTCGTTCCACTTCGCGGTGCGCTCGCTGCGGGTGATCGACCCGACCTTGAGCACGTCGGCGTCCCAGCCGACGGCGAGGTGCGCGACCGAGACGTCCTCGGTCTCGCCGGAGCGGGCGGACACGATCGTCGACCAGCCGGCCGCACGCGCGGCCTGGTGCGCCCGGGCGGTCCGGGTCACCGTGCCCGCCTGGTTCACCTTGATCAGGGCGGTGTTGCACGCGCCGGTCGCGGCGGCGGCCTCGATCCGGGCGGGGTCGGTGACCAGGAAGTCGTCACCGACGACGAGAGCGCGGTCGCCGACCGCGTCGGTGAAGGCGCGCATCGACTCCGGGTCGTGCTCGCCGGCGGGGTCCTCGACCGCGACCACCGGGTAATCCGCCAGCCAACGCTCGACCACGGCCCGCCAGGCGTCCCGGTCCAGGACCCGGTCCTCGGACGCGAGGTGGTAGCGGCCGTCGCGCTCGAACTCGCTCGCCGCGATGTCCAGGGAGATCGCCACGTCGACGCCCGGGACGAGGCCGGTGCGTCCGATGCCGTCGGTGAGGATCGCCAGCGCCTCCTCGTTCCGCGCGACCGCCGGCCAGAAGCCGCCCTCGTCGGCGACGCCGAGCGCGGGTCCGCGCTCGGCGAAGATCCGGCCGACGCTGAGGTAGACCTCGGCGACGTGCTCGAGGGCTTCGTCGATGCGGGTCGCCGACAGCGGGACCACCATGAAGTCCTGCAGGTCGACCCGGCGGGCCGCGTGCGCCCCACCGCCGATCACCTGCACCTGCGGCCGCGGGATCCGCGTCGGCCGCGGATTGAGGTAGCGCCAGGTCGACAGCCCGGCGGAGGCCGCCGCCGCGTGCAGGACCGCCAGCGACACCGCCACGGTCGCGTTGCCGCCCAGGTCGCTGCGCGTGGGCGACGGGTCCAGGGCGTCGAGGACCGCGTCGATCCCGGGCTGGTCACCG
Source organism: Marmoricola sp. RAF53 (assembly GCF_052114005.1). Classification (NCBI taxonomy): domain Bacteria; kingdom Bacillati; phylum Actinomycetota; class Actinomycetes; order Propionibacteriales; family Nocardioidaceae; genus Marmoricola; species Marmoricola sp. RAF53. The sequence continues at coordinate 243,299 of NZ_JBFRDX010000007.1, forward strand.
ACGGGATGACCGAGCAGGGCCGGCGCGATCCGCTCGGTCACGTTCGCCACGGCACGTCGTACGTCGAGACCGCCGAGGCGGGCGCCACCGTCGCGGAGGTCGGTCGCCTCGCCGGAGCCGCGGGAAGCCCCGGCGGGCGCGATCGCCCGGCCCCGGTGCCCGAGGCGGGTCGACACCTCGACCTCGACGGTCGGGCGGCCGCGGGAGTCCCAGACCCTGCGGGCGTGGACGGCGGTGACGACGTCGGTCATGCGAGGGCGACCTTCCAAGCGGCGGTGAGCTCGAAGAGCTGCTCGACGGGGGTGCGGATACGGCGGCGGCTGAACGCCCGGACGACCTCGGTCGCGGGCTGGTCGAGGTACTCGACCGGGGACCGCCCGTCGACCCGGGCGAGCAGCAGGAGCGGGAGCAGCCGGACCACCCGCGCCTCCAGGGCTGCGCGGGCGTCGGTGTCGACGTGGTCGAGGTACCCGGCGAGGAGCAGGTGCGCCGCGTCGACCAGGGCGTCGCGCGGGGCTCCCGGGAGGAGCGACTTGAGCAGCAGGTGGTTGAGGCAGAACGCCACGTCGAACGCCGGATCGCCCCAGCGCGCGGTCTCCGCGTCCAGGATCACCGGCCCATCGGGCCCGACCAGGATGTTCTTCGGGCTGGCGTCGCCGTGGACCAGGGCGGTGCGCACGGTCAGGGTCTCGTCGATGAGCGCGTCGATCGCGTCCGCGAGCTCCGGGTGACGCCGCACCAGCGTCCGGAAGTACGGCTCGATCCGGAGCGCCTCGAACAGGTCGTCGGTGGCGAACCTCTCGGCGATCTCCGGGCGCTGGGAGGTGACCCGGTGGACCGCGCCGAGCCGGGCCCCCACGCTGGCGGCGAACGCCAGGTCGACCTCACCGCGGAGCAGGTCGTCCTTCCACACCCGGTGCCGCGCGGGGTCGAGGTAGGACAGCGCCAGCAGGTGTCGGCTGCCGTCGTAGGCGAGGACCTCGGGGCAGGCCCCTGGGACCAGCCGTCCGACGGTGTGCAGCCAGTCCGCCTCCGTGGCGCTGCGGCTGAGGGGGGCACGCCACCCGCCGGAGACGCGCAGCTCCTCGAGCGGGGTCTTCACCACGGCGTGCCGGCGGTCGTCGTGGACGTGCCAGATCTGCGACGAGACCCCGCCGGACAGGGGTTCGGCGACCAGCGCCGCGCCTTCGGGGAACAACCCGTAGCGGGTGAGGAACTCGAGCACCTCCGCGGGTGCGCTCATCGGACCTGCCTTCCCGTCAGCCGAGGATCGCCGCGGCGTCGAACGCCCGTTCCGGCCGGCGGGCGACGTGCTGCATCCGGCCGGCGAGGGCGACCGTGGTCACGACCTCGTCGCCGGGTGCCAGGAACCGCGGCGGGTCGAAGCCGAGACCGACGCCCGACGGGGTGCCGGTGAGGATCACGTCCCCCGGGCGGAGGGTGACGATGTGGGAGAGGTACGAGACGACCTGCGGGACGGTGAAGATGAGGTCCGCCGTGGTGCTCTTCTGCAGCAGCTCGCCGTTGATCCGGCACTCCAGCTCGATCGCGTCGCGGTCGTCGTACTCGTCGGGCGTGACCAGGTAGGGGCCGAGCGGGGTGAAGCCCTCGAACGACTTGCCGAGGTTGAACTGCGGCTTGGCACCGCCGGCGAGCTGGACGTCGCGCGCGGAGAAGTCCTGCGCCGCGGTGATCCCCGCGACGTGGTCCCAGGCCTCCGCCCGGGTGACCCGGCGGGCCTCGCGGCCGATCACCAGCGCCACCTCGACCTCCCAGTCGACCTGGTCGGTCGGCAGCTCGAGGTCGCCGACCGGGCCGGTGATCGAGCTCGGGAACTTGGTGAAGACGAGCGGCACCTCGGGGATCGGCAACCCGGCCTCCTCGGCGTGCAGCCGGTAGTTGAGCCCGACCGCGAGGACCTGGCCCGGCCGGGGCACGACCGCGTCCAGGTCGGCGACGTCGACCGGCCCGCTGGTCGCGGCGGTGTCGGCACCGGCGGCCCAGGACGCGAACGAGACCCAGTCCGCGAGGACGGACTGGATGTCGGGTCCGAACCGCCCCGCGCTCGCCGCGGCGATGTCGAGGACGCCGTCCGGGACGACCAGGACGGCGCGTCCTCGGTGGTTGGCCAGCTTCATCGTTCCGTGTTCCTTTCAGCCTGCGGTGATGCCGCCGTCGATGACGAGGTCGATCCCGGTCACGAACGCCGCGGCGTCGCTGGCCAGGTAGATCGCGGCGGCGGCGATCTCCTCCGGGGAGCCGAGCCGGCCCATCGGCTGCCGGCCGACGAGCTGCTCGCGGCGGGCCGCGGGGTTCTCGGCCTCGGCGAGCAGCCGGCTCACCCACGGTGAGTCCACGGTGCCCGGGCAGACCGAGTTGCAGCGGATGCCGGCGGACGCCCACTGCACCGCGATCTGCTTGGTCAGCGCGATCACGGCACCCTTGCTGGCGCAGTACGCCGCCCGGTCGGGCAGCCCGATGAGCCCGGCCGCGGAGGCCGTGTTCACGATGACCCCGTGCCCGCGCTCGAGCATCGAGGGCAGCAGGTGCTTGCACATCAGGAAGGTGCCGCGCACGTTGACGTCGAAGACGCGGTCCCACTCCTCCGGCTCGCAGTCGACGACATTCTTGGTCGAGCCGATGCCGGCGTTGTTGAACAGGGTGTCGACCGGCCCGCGCGCGGCGACGGAGGCGAGCGCGTCGCGGATCTGCGCCTCGTCGCTGACGTCCACGGCCACCCGGGTGGCCGCGTCGGGGACGTTCCCGGGCGCGAGGTCGAGCGCGATCACGTCGGCGCCGCGCGCCAGCAGGTCGGTGACGATGGCGAGTCCGATCCCCGAACCCGCACCGGTCACGACCGCGCGTCGTCCGGCGAAGCTGCCGGTCAGCGCGGGCTGGATCTGGGGTGCCACCGTCATGGTGCGACCTTTCCGGTTCGTCAAGCAGATGCACTATCTAGTGCAACAGCGTTGCATCCTATGCTGATAGTGAAGTGGGTCACCCCGGGGCATGTCAAGTATCTAGTGCAACAAAGTTCCATCTGATGAATCTCTATGGCAGACTGATAGTTCAGCGATCAACTGCGTGATGACCGTGCTAGGAATGGGAGCCATGCCCGCCAACAACGAAGGTCAGCGAGGCACCACCCGCACGTTGCTGCGCGGGCTGACGCTGCTGGAGATGATCAGCGAGGCCCGCGAGGGCGCCACCGTGACCGAGCTCGCCGCCGGCTCCGACCTGGACAAGGGCACCGTCTCCCGGCTGCTGAGCACGCTCCGGGACGCCGGCTGGGCCTACCAGTCCGAGGACCGGCGCTACCGGCTCGCCGGCAAGGCCCTGGCGCTGTCGCACGACTACACCAACAGGGTCGACCTGCGCGCACTCGCGATGCCGCTCCTCTCCGAGCTCCGCGACGAGTGGAACGAGACCGTGCACCTCGGCGTGATCGAGGGCAACGAGGTCGTCTACGTCGAGCGGCTCGCTCCCACCGCCTCGGTCCAGGTCGTCTCGATCGTCGGCCAGCGGATGCCGATCGCCAGCACCGCGATGGGCCGGGCCTTCCTCTCCGCCCTCCCGGCGGAGGAGCGCGAACGACGGGCCAAGGAGCAGGAGCTCGTCGCCCGCACCGAGCGCAGCATCACCGACCCGGCCGACTTCCTCGCCGAGGTGATCACCAGCGCGGAGCGCGGCTACGCCGTCGACCGCGAGGAGAACGACGTCGAGACCACCTGCGTCGGGTCGGCCGTCACCGACGTCAGCGGCCGCCCGATCGCCACCATCAGCGTTTCCGGGCCGTCGTACCGGATGAATCCGCAGGTCGAGAAGGTCGGGCACTCCTGCGCCGAGGCCGCTGCCTCGATCAGCGCCGCCCTCGGCGACGCCAGCAAGCAGTAGCGAACGGTGACCCGGGCGGGTCGCTCCACCCGTCAGCCGAGAGCGACCCACCCGGGCCCTCACCCCAGGCGGGGGTCCTGGGGGGTCGCGGTGGCGTGGGGGTCCGCCCACCGCGAGTTCGGGACCAGGGGGAACCAGCCGGGTCGTCCGGGATCCCGGTCGTAGGGATAGCCGCCGAGACGCCGGTACTCCTCGGCGTACTCGGCGACCTTGTCGCGATCGAGCTCGACGCCGAGCCCGGGGCCGTCCGGGACCGCGATCGTGCCGTCGGCGTACGTCATCGGGCCGCCGACGACGATGTCGTCGCGGAGCTGGTGGTAGTGCGCGTCCGCGGTGTAGGTCAGGTTCGGCAGCACGGCGCCGAGGTGCAGCATCGTGGCGAGCTGGATCCCGAGCTCGCCGGAGCTGTGCACGGCGATCGGGAGCTGGAAGGTCTCGCAGACCCCGGCGGCCTTCACGCACGGTCGGATGCCGCCCCAGAACGTCGTGTCGAGCAGGATCACGTCGACCGCCCGGTTCAGCACGTTCGACGCGAGCTGCTCGAAGTCGACCACGACCTGGTTGGTCGCCAGCAGCAGACCCGGTCGGCGCACCTGGCGCATGCCCTCCAGCCCCCAGGTGGGGTCCTCGAGGAAGTCGTTGCGCACCTCGCGGATGCGGTCGGCCACCCGGATGCTCTCGATCACGCTCAGCGCGCCGTTCGGGTCGTAGCGGAACGAGTCGCCGGGGAACGCCTCCGCGAGCGCGAGGTAGCAGTCGATCTCGTAGTCGGGACCGAACACCCCTCCCTTGAGCTTGTGCGAGGTGAAGCCGTGCTTCTCCTTGAGAGCCCGTGCCTGGGCGACGAGCTGGTCCGGGGTGCGGACCTCGCCCTCGCCGGTGGCCGCGTCGGCGTACCGGTAGAAGAGGTAGCTCGCGAAGCCGACCCGGTCGCGCACCCGGCCGCCGAGCAGGTCGTGCACCGGCACACCCAGGCGCTTGCCGATCAGGTCGAGGCAGGCGAACTCCAGCGCCGCGTGCACCTGGGTCCGGTTGTTGTAGAGGCTCGCGGTCGGGTTGCAGATCGCGAAGCGGAGCTCCTCGAGCCGGAACGGGCTCCGTCCCTGCAGGTGCGGCAGCAGCCCGCGGATGGTCGCCTCCGCGCTCTCTCCTCCGCCACCGAGCTCACCGAGCCCGACGAGACCGTCGGCCGTCTCGACCTCGACGACCGTCCGGACGAAGCGGCCCCAGTGCGCGCCGACGGCGTGCCGCAGCGGCGCCTCGAGCGGCACGCTCACCGTCGTGGCGCGGACGTCGACGATGGTGAAGTCACGCATCGGGCCGCCGGCGGCGGCCTCGTCGAGGAAGCTCACGACCCGCTGCCTCCGGCAGCAGGGTGGCAGCCGTACGCGCTCTGGTGCAGACCGCGGATGTAGCCGAGGGCGAACAGTCGTCCCAAGGTCTCGTAGCCGGGACGCTCGTTCGACTCGCCGGCCATCGTCGGCACGTGGTCCGGGCGCATCGGCCCGGCGAACCCGACCTCGGCATAGGCGCGCATGCACTCGGGGAGGTCGGTCTGCCCCTCGTCGTGGAAGGTCTCGCGGAAGTCGTCGAAGGTGCCGATCACGTCGCGGAAGTGCACGAACGCGATGTGGTCGCGGCCGAGCTCGCGGATCAGCGCCGGCAGGTCGGTCGCGCCACCGGTGACGTCCTCCATCAGCGCCCAGTTGCCCTGGCAGAAGGTGATCCCGTTGCTGGGCGAGGGGTACAGGTCCAGCAGCCGCCGGTACGCCGCCACCGAGCCCATGATCCGCGGGAGGTTCCGGTCCGTCGGGTGGCTGGGGGGCCGCGGCGGGTCGTCCGGGTGCAGGCCGAGCCGTACGCCGGCCGCCTCCGCCTCCGGGACGACCGCGTCGAGGAAGTACTTCAACGCGCCCCACATCTGGTCGGCGGTGACCTCGCCGGGCTCGACGATCGGAGGCCGCGCCTCGGAGTCCGCGAGCTTGAAGCCGGTGACCAGGGCGCCGGCGCGAGCCGGGATCGCCTTGTCGGTCCGGCCCCAGGTCGAGATCGCCATCCAGTTGTAGCAGAGCGTCGGGATCTCCAGGTCGCCCATCGCCCGGATCTGGGTGATCACCTGCTCGATCTGCTCGTCGCGACCCTCCAGGCCGAGCCGCACCTTGTCCATCGGCGCGGTGTCCTCCAGCGCGATCAGCGTGAAGCCGTGCTCCGCGAAGAGCTCCTTGTCCCGCTTGATCGCCGCGCGGCTCCAGGGCGCGTCGGCGCCGGTGGACGCGCCGAAGTCCTGGGCGCCGACCGAGCTGAACATCCGTTGGTCCTGCTCGGCGCCGTTGAGCAGGCCGACCACGTTGTCGACGCCGCACTGCCGGATCAGCGGCCACCACGGCTCCGGCCGGGGCGGGAGCATCTCGCTGAGCTTGACCATGCTGTTCTCTCTCCCTCGTTCGTCGTGCTCGTTCAGAGGACGCCGTACCGGGCGAACGCCTCGGTCGCCGACATCCCGTTCTCGATGGCGCTGCGCACCACGTTCTCCTTGCTCGCCTTCTCCAGCGCCCGCTCGACGACCTCGTCCTCGACGTCGGCCGGGATCACCAGCACGCCGTCGATGTCACCGACGACCAGGTCGCCGGGACGGATCGCGACCCCGCCGATCTCGATCGGGACGCGGAAGTCCCGCACGATCGTGCGGACGCTGGAGTCGACGGCGTACGGGCCGGTGCTGAAGACCGGGAACCCCTGGCCGAGCACCTGGACGCTGTCGCGGTGGTGGCCGTCGACGACGGCCCCGGTGGCGCCGCGCGACATCGCGGTCGCGGTGAGGATCTCGCCCCACATCGCAGCCGGCTGGGTCGCTCCCTTGGCGACGTACACCTCACCGGCGCGGAGGTCGTCGAGCGCCTCGGTCAGCAGCCCGAACGGCTTCTGCTGCGGGACGAAGACGTCGGCGACCAGCACCGGCATCGCCCGCCCGGCGATCCGCATCTCCGGGAGCATCGGCCGAATGTGCGCCGGCAGGAACTGGTGGTAGAGGCCGAGGGTGTCCAGCACGTCGCCGAGCACGGCGGTGTAGAGCTGCTCGTTGACGGTGCGGAAGCGTTCCTCGTCGTCGGTGTTCGTCACGGGGTGCCTTTGCGTATCGGGGACGGACGTCAGGTGAGGGCGTTGTCGCGGGTGCGCCAGACGTTGACGAGCACGGCGACGAGGACCACGCCGCCGCGGACGACCTGCTGGGCATAGGGGTTCACGTTGAGCAGCACCATGCCGTTGAGCAGCGCGGCGATGAAGAGGACGCCGATGATCGTGCCCACGACGGTGCCCTTGCCGCCCGAGAGCGCCGCGCCGCCGATGATGGTGGCGGCGATCGCGTCGAACTCGAGGCCGTTCCCGATGGTGCTGTTGCCCGAGGAGAGCAGCGCGCTCTGCAGCAGGCCGGTCAGAGCCGCGGCCATCGCGACGATCACCATCACCTGGATCTTCACCCGGCGCACGTTGATGCCCGACAGGTTCGCCGACTTCGCGTTGCCGCCGACCGCGTAGATGGAGCGTCCGAAGACGGTCTTCTTCGCGACCACGCCGATCACGACGAAGACGGCGACGAAGTACAGGGCCGGCACCGGGATGCCGAGGACCCGGCCGTCGCCCCAGTAGAAGAACTTGCTCGAGTCGATCGGCAGCGGGAAGTTGTTGGTGAGGAGCTGGGCGAGCCCGCGCAGGGCCAGGTAGAGCGCCAGGGTGGCGATGAAGGTCGGCACCCCGAAGTAGGCCCGGACCGCGCCGGCGAACGCCCCGATCGTGCCGGCGATCAGCAGCACCAGCACCACCGCGAGCACCATCGGGAGGCCGTGCTTGGCCACGAACACCCCGAGGAGCGAGGACGAGAGCGCCGCCATCGAGCCGACCGAGATGTCGATCTCACCCGACACGATGACCAGCGTCATCGCCATCGCCACGATGCCGAAGAAAGCGGCGTTCTGAAGGATCGCGAGCTGGTTCGACGTGGTCATGAAGACCGGCGATGCGAACGACAGCACGACGTAGAGCGCGATGAACACGGCCAGCAGGCCGAGGCCGTCCCACGCCTTGATGCGCTGGAACAGGCCGCCGAGAGCGCTGCCCTCCGACTGCCGCCCCGCGGTGGCGTCCATGGTGGTCATTCTCAATCATCTTCTTTCATGGCCAGGGCAAGGATGCGTTCCGCGCTTGCCTGCGGTCCGACGAGCTCTTCGCGGTCCCGACCCGAGCGCAGGACGATGACGCGGTCGCAGACCAGCGCCAGCTCCTCGAGCTCGGAGGACACGAAGAGGGAGGAGACGCCGTCCTGGGCGAGCTCCCGGATGAGGCTGTAGATCTGGGTCTTCGCGTGGATGTCGATCCCGCGGGTCGGTTCGTCGAGGAGGAGCACCCGCATGTCCGCGGCCAGCGCCCGGCCGATGACGGCCTTCTGCTGGTTACCTCCGGAGAGCGTGCCGACCTCCTGGGCCGCCGACGAGGACCGGATCGCGAGCTGGTCGATCGTCCGGCGCTGCAGCGCCGCCTCGCGTCCGTCGCGGACCCAGAACCTGGGCAGCACCCGCCCGCGCGCGGTGAGCACCACGTTCTCGCCGACACCGAGCGCGGGCACGATGCCCGCGCCTTTCCGGTCCTCGGAGATCATCGCGATCTGGCGGGCGAGCATCTTGCGCGGGCGGCGCCGACGTACGGGCGAGCCGCCGACCAGCACCTCGCCGGTCACGTCGTGCCGCAGGCCGTAGATCGCCTCGAGCAGCTCGGTGCGACCGGAGCCGAGGAAGCCGGCGATGCCGAGCACCTCGCCGCGGTGCAGGTCGAAGCTGACGCTCTCGAGGACGCCGTCGACGGCGAGGTCCCGGACGGCCAGCACCACGGGCTCGCCGCTGCGGTCCTCGTGGGAGACCTCGCGGACCTCGGCCGCCTCGCCGGCGATCATCGCCGCGACCCGCTCCGGGCTGGCCTCGTCGATACCGAGGGTGCTGACCTCGCGCCCGTCGCGCATCACCGTCATCCGGTGGGCGACCTGCGGGATCTCCTTCATCCGGTGGGAGACGTAGATGATCGCGACGCCCGTCTCCGCCAGCCGGCGCACGAGCGCGAGGAGCACGTCGACCTCGGACGCGTTCAGCGCGCTCGTCGGCTCGTCGAGGATGAGGACGTCCGGCTCGTCGACCAGCGCCTTGGCGATCTCGACGAGCTGCTGCTGGGCGATCGGCAGGTTGCCGACGAGCTCCCAGGTGGGGAGCTGCGCGCCGAGGAGGTCGAGCGCCTTGCGGGCCTCGGCCTCGAGGCGGTCGGCCTGGATGAAGCCGAGGCCGCGGTTCGGCCACCGCCCCATCGTGATGTTCTCGGCGACGGTCAGCCCGGGGACCAGGCTGAACTCCTGGTGCACCACGCTGATCCCGCCGGCGCGGGCGGCGCCGGGGCTGTCCCAGGCGACCTCCTCGCCGCGGAGAGCGATCCGGCCGGAGTCGGGTCGCACCGACCCGGAGATCACGTTGACCAGCGTCGACTTGCCGGCGCCGTTCTTTCCGAGCAGCGCACGGATCTCGCCACGCCGGAGGGTGAAGTCCACGTCGACGAGGGCGTGCACCGCACCGAAGCTCTTGGTGAGTCCTCGGCAGTCGAGGACTGGGTCATCAGCAGTCATGAGTTCCTGACCTGGGATGAGGGGCCGAGCCGGCGCCAGGGACGGTGAGCGTACGGCGGGAGCGGTGGTCGGGGGCCGTTTTTCCGCGGCCCCCGACTGGCCATCTCGTAGGCACCCTGCGCCGTCTTGACCGGGTCCTGCCCGGTGGTGGCCTGCAGGATGTCGTCGCTGTCGAGCAGCATCTGCGCGAGCTGGGTGGAGATGTCGGTGCCGAACACCGGGATCTTCTTGCCGGCCTGCTTCACCGCCACGGTCGCACCGGTGGTGCCGCCGTCGTTGGAGGCCCAGAAGAGGTCGATGTCCTTGTGCGCGGTCATGATGTCGGTCGCGACGGTGGTCGACTTGTCGGCCAGGTAGGCCTCCTGGTCGGTCACGTACGACGCGGTCACGCCGCCGTCGGCGAGCGCCTTCTTGAAGCCGGCCTTGCGCAGCTTGCACGCCGAGGCGATGTCGCAGTTGAGGATCGCGATCTTGGCCTTGCCGCCGAGCTTCTCGGTGATGTACTTCGCGGCCACCTGGCCGGTGGCCGTGCCGAGCGCGGTGTTGTCGGACTGGATCACGCCCTTGACGATCGCCGGGTCGGTCTCCTCGTCGAGGCAGTTGCCGTAGCAGATCAGCGGGATGCCCGCGGCCGTCACCGACTTCATCGTCGCGATCGAGGCGTCACCGCCGGCCGGCTGCATGACGATCGCGTCGACCTTGCCCTGGATCATGTTCTGGACGACCTGGGCCTCGGTCGCGGGGTCGTTGTTCGAGAGACCGGTGGTCACGCTGCCACCGTCGGCCTTGACCGCCTTCTCCATGCCGGACTGGATGCCCTGGTAGTAGGTGTCGCCCTGGAGCATGACCAGGCCGATCTTGGGGCCCTTCGCGGTCGAGCCGCTTGCGCTGTCGCCGGCGCTGTTGGAGCACGCCGCGACGGACATCGCGGTGAGGGCGGCGAGGACGCCGACGGCGGCGACGCGACGACGCGACCCCACGCGGGTGACGCGATTGAAGCTGAACATCATGGTCTCCTTCTGGGCCCTCGGGGCACCCATCCGATGCAACATCGTTGCGCTGAACGAGACTAGTGAAGTGCCCCAGGTCACACCCTGTCAAGCATCTGGTGCAACAATGTTCCATTAAATGAGATCTTTTGAGATGTGGGTGCGCCGTCCTCAGACGTCCAGCTCGGCCGCGGTCGGCGGGTCGGCGCCACGCCGCGACACGGTGATCGCGGACGCCCGGCCCGCGCGCCGGAGCACCTCCTCCCAGGTCGCGAGCGGGAGCGTGGCCAACGCGTCCCGGGCGGCACCTCCGAGCAGGTCGCGCCGGCGGAGACCGTCGACGACCGCCGCGATGAAGGTGTCCCCCGCGCCGATCGTGTCGACCACCGCCACCGGTTCGGCCGGCGCGAGCACCTCGCCGAGGGCGGTGAGACAGCGCGACCCCGCCGGCCCCAGGGTGAGCACGACCGCGCCCACCCCCAGGTCGAGGAGGTGGGCCGCCGACTCCTCGACCGAGGAGTCCGGGCGCCAGGCGAGCAGGTCCTCGTCGGAGGCCTTGACCACGTCGCTGAGCCGGACCAGCGCCTCGATGCGGGTGCGGGCGGCGGCGTCCACCGGCACCGCCGCGGGACGCGCGTTGAGGTCGTAGCTGATCGTCGCGGTCGCCCGGAGCTCCGCGGCCAGCCCGGCGACGACGTCGGCGCCCGGCGGGACCAGCGCCCCGATCGACCCGAGGTGCAGGTGCGTCCAGGTGACGCCCGGGTCCGGCACCGGCAGGGCGCCGTCGAGGTCGAAGGTGTACGTCGCGGCACCGTCGGCGCCGAGGGTCGCGACCGCCCTCGACGTGCGGGCGAGCACGTGCGGATCGGCGGCGAACCGGACCCCGGCCGCGGCCAGGTGCTCGTCCAGGAGGCGCCCGTCCGCGTCGTCGGCGTACGCGGTGAGCAGCCGGACCGGCGCACCGAGCCGGGCCAGCGACACGGCCACGTTGGCCAGGCTCCCGCCGGGGCTCGGCACGCCGTCGACGAGGTCGACCAGCGACTCCCCCGCGACCAGGATCACCGGACACCCCCCTCGCGCAGACTGAGCGCCGCCGAGCGCAGCGGGTCGCTCGGGAGCAGGGCCGCGTGCATCGAGTGGTAGAGGTCCGGGCGACCCGGCCACACCGAGTCGGCGGGACGCAGGTCCGGCGTGAGCTGGTGCTGCCAGGACCCGGTCGCGGGATCGATCCAGTGCTCGACGGCATGGGCCCACCAGGTCGCGTACTGGTCGTCGTACCGGGCCTCACCGGCGGCCGCGTGCAGCGCCGCCGCGGCGCAGATCGCCTCGCAGACCACCCAGTGCATCCGGTCCCGGACGACCGGCCGGCCGTCCCAGTCGGTGGTGTAGACGAACCCGTCGGCACCGTCGACCCCCCAGCCGTCGCTGACCGCCCGGTCGTAGAGCGCCCGCGCGGCGGGGAGCCGGTCGCCGACGCCGAGCACGAGCCGGGACCACTCCAGGCCGTGGCCGACGGTGGCGCCGTACGGCTCGAACGGGTGGTCCGGCTGGTCCCGGTGGTGGTCCGGCAGCGGCCGCCAGTCGACGTCGAAGTGCTCCGGCACCCGCCAGTCGAAGTCCTCGGCCCACCGCAGGACCCGGTCGGTGATCGCGACCGCGCGGTCGCGGTGGGCCCGGGCGATCTCCGGGTCGCCGGTGGCGTCGGCCGCAGCCAGGCTCGCCTCGACGACGTGCATGTTCGCGTTCACGCCGCGGTAGTCGTCGAGCCGCGTGAACGCGCGGTCCCAGCGCTCGGCGTACAGGCCCTGGTCGGTGCGGAAGCGGTCGAGCGCGCTCGTCGCCTCCGCCAGCAGCGCGGGCCCACCGGGCCGGCCCGCGACGGTGACCGTCGATGCCGCGAGCAGCACGAACGCGTGCGTGTACGCCGACTTGGTGCCGTCCACGGTCCCGTCCGGGGCGACCGCCGCGACCCAGCCGCCGTGCTCGTCGTCGTGCAGCCGACCGGTCAGGCCGGCTACCGCGACGTCGGCGAGCTCGCCCGCACCGGCGACGCCGAGCAGCGACCCGAGCGCGTACACGTGTGCCATCCGCGCGGTGATCCAGGTGTGCACCGGGCGTCCGAGATCCGGCTGCCCGTCGGCGCCGAGCCAGGCCGCCCCGCCCTGCGGGTGCGGGAAGCGGCGGCCGAAACCGAGCTGGAGCCCGGCCTGCTCGCGGAGCCAGGCCTGGTGGTCGGGGTCGAGGCGGCGAGCGTCCATGCGCCCATCCTGCCGGGACGCCACGCCGTGTCCAGCGCACCTCCGGCCTCTCCCCGGGCGGCCCGGGGAAACTCAGCGGAGCGCCCGGTGCGCGACGAGCTCAACGCGAACGGAGAGAAGGACGCATGACCGACACCCCCGACGTCGACGCCAGCAAGGTGCTCGTCGAGAACCGCGACCACGTCCTGGTACTCACCCTGAACCGCCCGGAGGCACGCAACGCCGTCGACGGGGACGTCTGGTTCCTGATCGGGGACGCCCTGGAGAAGGCGCAGGACGACCCGGAGGTCCGCTGCATCGTGCTCACCGGTGCCGGCGACCTCGCGTTCTCGGCCGGCCTCGACCTCAAGGCCCTGGCCACCGGGACGCTGAACATCCCGCCGCGGATGGCGCGGTACGGCTTCGCCGGCTTCGTCCGGCACTTCACCAGCAAGCCGGTGATCGCCGCGGTGAACGGCAAGGCCCTCGGCGGCGGCACCGAGCTGGCGCTGGCCTGCGACCTGATCGTGGCCTGCGAGAGCGCCTCCTTCGGCCTGCCCGAGGTCAAGCGCGGCCTGATCGCGGGCGGTGGCGGGGTCTTCCGGATCACCGAGGTGATCCCGCGGAAGATCGCGCTGGAGCTGCTGATGACCGGCGAGCCGATCTCCGCGACGGAGGCGGCGCGCTGGGGCCTGGTCAACCGGGTGGTCCCGGACGGCACCGCCCTGGACGGTGCGCTGGCGCTGGCCGCGGAGATCGCGAAGAACGCGCCGTTGGCGGTGCAGGCGAGCAAGCGGCTCGCCTACCGGATCGTCGACGGCGAGCCCGAGGGCGAGGCCCGGATGTGGGCCGAGAACGACCAGGAGATCGGCGGCGTCTTCGCCAGCGCGGACGCGCAGGAAGGCCCGCGGGCCTTCGCCGAGAAGCGCGACCCGATCTGGCAGGGGAAGTAGTCGTGACAGCCGCACCGGAGTTCCCCGAGCTCGGCTTCTACGGCCTCGCCGGCCACAGCGACAACCCCGGCGACCTGATCGACGAGGTCCGTCGCGCCGAGGAGATCGGCCTCGGCGCCGTGTTCCTCTCCGAGCGGTTCAACTACAAGGACGCCGCGGTGATGGCCGGGATGGCCGCCGCCGCGTCGACCCGGATCGGCATCGCGACCGCGGCGACCAACCACAACACCCGGCACCCGCTGGTCACGATGACGATGGGCTCGACCCTGCACCGCGCCACCGGCGGTCGCTTCTGCCTCGGCCTGGGCCGCGGCTTCGCGCCGCTGTTCGACATGATGGGCGTCCCGCGGATCACCAACGCCCAGCTCACCGACGCCTTCGACGTGCTGCGCCGGCTCTGGGCCGGGGAGCAGTTCGGCCACGACGGCCCGATCGGCAGCTACCCGTTCCTGTTCCCGCTCAGCCCGCTCGACGAGCGGATCCCGCTGCTGATGGTCTCCATCGGTCCGAAGTCGATGGCGCTGGCCGGCCGGATCGCCGACGCGGTCGTGCTGCACACCTTCATGACCGACGAGGCGGTGGCCCGCTCGGTGGCCGCCGTACGACGCTCGGCCGAGGCGGCCGGGCGCGACCCGGCCTCGGTGCGGATCTGGGCGTGCACGGCGGTCATCGACGAGAACGCGATGGACGAGCAGACCCGGCTGCGCAAGACCGTCGGGCGGCTGGCCACCTACCTGCAGGGGTACGGCGAGACGCTCGTCGACGCCAACGGCTGGGACCCGGCGCTGCTGCGGAAGTTCAAGGCCGACCCGTTCGTCACCGGGTTCTCCGGCGCCTTCGACGCGGTCGGCACCACCGACGACCTGCAGCACCTCGCCGACCACGTGATCCCGGCCGAGTGGCTGGCCGCGCACATCACCGGCGATGCCCGCAGCTGTGCCGTCCAGGTCCGCGACCAGTTCGGCGCGACCGGCGTGGACAGCATCATCCTGCACGGGGTGAACCCGGACCAGCTCGCGGACGTGACCGCGGCGTACCGCGAGGTCCGCTCGCCGGACGTCCCGGCGCTGCCGGCGAACCCGGGGTGGATGCGCTGACCGTGCGGTCTGCTCAGCCCTCGGGAGGGAGGTCCGGAGGCAGGTCCGGGTCCTGCCAGGGCGGCAGCTGGGCGAGGGCCGTCTGCACCAGCGCGGTCCGGGCCAGCACGACGGCCTTGCGCCGCATCCGGCCACCGTCGGCGTCGGTGTGCTCCTCGACCGCGGCCCGCACCTGCGCCGCCGTGTACGACGGCCGCTCGCCGTGCACCCGCGGCACGTCGGGCAGCGACGCGAGGACCGGGAGCAGCTGAGTCCCGAGCGCGTCGAGCAGCTGGTAGCGGCCGTAGCCGCCGAGGTCGCGCCAGGCGTCCTCGAGGTCGACCCGCCCCTTGCGGATGTCCTTGTCCTGCGCGGCCAGGGTCGCCTTGGCGACGCCGGTGAGCGCGGCGGTCAGCTCGGCCTCGGAGAATTGCACGCGCCCAGGATGACCCAGGGACGGGCCTCGGACACACCTGGGGGCGCCCACCGGACCTTGACGCTCACGCGGCGGCGTCCTAGACAGGAATCGGACCCAGGAGGCGCCATGGAGCACAAGACACTCAACACCGTCATCCACGCGGCGTTCCGCCGCGACCTCGGCCGCTTCGACGCGGCCCTCGACGCCGACGACGGCGCCCTGGCCGACCGGCTCGGAGTCGCCTGGGACAACTTCGCGGCCCAGCTCCGCCAGCACCACGAGGACGAGGAGACGATCTTCTGGCCGGCCTTCCGCGAGCTCGGCTTCGACCCGGTGATCGCCGCCGAGCTGGACTCCGAGCACCAGCGGATGGTCGACGCGCTTCGCGAGGCGGATGCCCGGATGCAGGCCTACCGGGCCGCCCCGAGCGCGACCAGCGCCGCGACGGCCCGGAACGCGGTGGTCGAGCTCGGCAGGGTCCTGACCAACCACCTCGAGCACGAGGAGCACGACCTCGAGCCGTGGGCCGCCCAGCAGCACGACACCCCGCAGCTCCAGGCGTGCGCGAAAGCGGTCCGCAAGGCGCACCAGCACGGTGCCGGCACCTTCTTCGCCTGGCTCTCCGACGGCGCGGGGCCGGAGGAGACCGCGATGATGAAGCGGCAGATGCCCGCGCCGGTGCTCTGGGGGCTCACCACCTTCGGGGGCCGTGGTTACCGCAAGCGGATCGCGTCCACCTGGGCCTGAGCGACCGGGTCAGCCGCAGGACGTCGCGCCGACGCGGGCCAGCCCGGCGAGGTCGCCGGGGCCGTAGTCGAGCACGCCGACGTTCTCGGCGTACATCAGCTCGTGCCGGTCCGGCACGTGCGCGAGACCGACCAGGTGCCCGAACTCGTGCAGCACGATCGCGTAGGCACTGGCCTTGCCGACGTCGGTGGTCCCGAGCGCTTCGAACGCGTCGGCGTCCAGGGTGATCCCGCCGGTCACGAAGCGCAGCCTCCCGGAGGCGTCGGGCGCGGGCACACTGCCACCGATCCCGGCGACCGCTCCGCTCAGCTGGCCGACCTCGTCGGCCCTCGCCCAGGAGACCAGCACCGGCCGGGTGCGCGGACGACCGAGGAACGACGGCACGTGCATGGTCTTCCAGCGCGGGCGGTCGTTGGTGAGGCCGTCGTACTCGAAGCGCAGGCCGGCGTCGGTGCCGACGTGGTCCATCGCGGCACGGATCATGTCGAGGCCGTCGGCCGGCGCGTGGTCGAGGTTGACCCGGACGTGGATCGGGCGGCACGGGTCGTAGCCGACAGGCTCGTCCGGCCTGCCCGGCTGGTGGGCGAGGAACGCGTAGGCGCCGGCATCGGCGACCTGGCGCGCGGGAGCGAGCCGCTCCGGACGGCTGCCGAGGACGGCCCGTACCTCCGGCGGCAGCACCGACGGGACGAACACGAGCACCGCCGCGAGCACCGCGAGGGTGACGACCCACGGGATCATCCCGCGTACGTCGACACGCTCGGACCGGGCCACACCACGACGCTAGGGCATGCCCCCCGCCGCGGACAGGCGTCAGTCGAGGACGGTGAAGGACCCGACCTTGTAGAGGCGCATCGCCAGCGCGATCGCGGCCGGCGTGAGCACGGCGACGGGGACGAGGAGCAGCAGGCGGCCGGCGTCGTGCACCGCGGCCACGGTGCCGTGCAGCCAGGCGGCCCACACCTCGTCGTGGTAGTCGACGGCAGGGTCCCGCTCCCAGCTGGCGACCTCGATGGTCTCGTTCTGCTCCATGGTCATGCCTCCTCGCACGTCCTACTCCCCACGAGGTTCTGATCGGCGGGCGCCGGCGACTCCTTCGCAACTTCCTGAAAAAGCCTCAAAACGGACATCGCGGCGCCGATGCTCCCTTCATCACTTCGAAGCCCAGGGAGGTGCCATGAACACGACACGAGACGTCTTCGTCCTCTCGGGTGGCGCGGCACGCGGCGCAGTACAGGTCGGCATGATGCAGACGCTGGTCGAGGCGGGCATCACGCCTTGCGGCTTCGTCGGGACCTCGGTCGGCGCGCTCAACGCGGCGTTCCTCGGGGCCGGTGTGAGCATCGACCGGGTCCACGACCTGGCCGACCGCTGGCAGCGGCTGCGCACCCGCGACATCTTCCCGGGCGGCAACCTGGCCCGACTCGCGCACCTGGCGCAGCGCCGTCCCTGCCTGTTCTCCTCCGACGCGCTGCGCGACCTCATCGACGAGTGGGTCCCGGTACGCCGCCTGGAGGACCTCGCGGTCCCGGTCCGGGTCACCACCACGCCGCTGGCCAGCAACGCCGCGGCGTACCACGACCACGGCGACCTGGCGCCGCTGCTGCTCGCCTCCGCCGCCGTTCCGGGCGTCTTCGCACCGGTCGACCTCCAGGACGCCGACGGCCGGCTGGTGCCGCACGTCGACGGCGGGGTCGCCGACCTCGTCCCCGTCGCCGGCGTCCCGCCGCTGGCGCCGACCCGGGTGTTCGTGCTCGACGCCACCGTCCCCGCCCGGCTGCCGAACGCGCGCACGCCGATCGAGATCCTGGTGGCCAGCCTGGGCGTGGCGATGCGGGTCCGGCCGTTCCCCACGCTCCCCGGCGTCGAGGTGCACCACGTGCACACCGCCGACCTGGGCACCCGGATGACCGACTTCACCCGCACCGCCGACCACCTCCGCCTCGGCCGCCGCGCCGCCGCCGAGGTGGTCGAGCAGATCCAGGCCGCCGTCCCGGCCCGCCGGCGCCGGTGGGGCCGCCTGCACCACGCGGCCTGACGCGCAGGGCCCCAGCCGAGTTGAATAGCCGGCATGACCGTCCACTACGAACCCAGCGGCGACCTCGTCACGATCACGATCGACCGGCCGGAGGTGCGCAACGCCGTCGACGGACCCACGGCGGAGGCGCTGGCGGACGCGTTCCGGGCCTTCGAGGCCGACGACGCGCTCTCCGTCGCGGTGCTGACCGGCGCCGGCGGCACCTTCTGCGCGGGCGCGGACCTCAAGGGCCTGGCCACCGACCGGGCGAACCGGCTGGCGCCGGACGGCGACGGGCCGATGGGGCCCAGCCGGATGCGGCTGAGCAAGCCGGTGATCGCCGCGGTGGAGGGCCACGCGGTGGCCGGCGGCCTGGAGCTGGCGGTCTGGTGCGACCTGAGGGTCGTGGCCTCGGACGCGGTCTTCGGCGTCTTCTGCCGCCGCTGGGGCGTCCCGCTCATCGACGGCGGCACGATCCGGCTGCCGCGCCTGATCGGTCAGTCGAGGGCACTGGACCTGATCCTCACCGGACGGGCGGTGGCGGCCGACGAGGCCCTGGCGATCGGCCTGGCCAACCGGGTGACGGAGCCGGGCGGGGCGCTGGCGGGCGCCCACGCGCTGGCGGCCGAGATCGCGGCCTTCCCCCAGGTCTGCCTGCGCGGCGACCGGGCCAGTGCACTGGCGCAGTGGTCGCTGGACGAACCGGCGGCGCTCCTCGCCGAGTTCGAGATCGGACTGGGCGCGGTCAGCGCGGAGGCGCTGGAGGGCGCGGCGCGGTTCGCGGCCGGCGCGGGCCGGCACGGCAGCTTCGACGAGGCCTGAGTCCCGCCGGACGGACGCCCCCGGAGCGCGCTCGAGCCCGGCGCCGTGACGGCACCGGGCTCGTGCAGGTGGTTCTGTGGATCAGTCGGCTGCGCCGCGCTGATCAGTCGGCTGCGCCGCGCTGATCAGTCGGCTGCGCCGCGCTGGGTCGGGATGACCCCGCCCAGGAGCTCCTTGACCTCGGCCTCGCGGTAGCGGCGGTGCCCACCCAGGGTGCGGATGGCGCTCAGCTTGCCGGCCTTGGCCCAGCGAGTGACCGTCTTGGGGTCGACGCGAAACATCGCAGCCACCTCGGCGGGCGTCAGGAGGGTCTCGTTCTCGGCATTGTTCTGCATCGTGTTGCCCCTTGGATCTGGTTCTTTGCTGCTTGAGGACTCGTTGAGCATGACACTCGCGGCGAAGCGTGTAAAGCCGACCAAACGGACATCGACTTTCCGGTCTAGACCGAAGGACAAACCGGACAACACGTGCGTAACCGAAAGCCGTTTTGATCGTACGCCGTCAACGACTGGACACCCGTCAGGTCACGGGCACGACCGAAACGGGTCGCGGCAGGACCGCAACCCGTCGGGGTGTCGCTCAGTCGCGCGAGGACGAGGGCGTCCCCGCCCAGTCGTCGTACTCGTCGTACTCGTCCTGTGCCGGGGCGGAGTCGGTGCTACCGGACTCTCCGTGCAACTCGTTGGCCAGCGCCCCGAAGTCGGTCTCGTGAGTCCGGTACTTCAGATCACGAGCAACTTTGGTCTGCTTCGCCTTAGCTCGGCCGCGTCCCATCCGGGTCGACCCCCTCGCACACTTGGCCGGCGCTCTACGGCTGCCGGTCGGATTCATCGTCTCGTGTGTCCAACCGTACCTGCCCGGGGGTGATTCCCGCACATCAGATCGACTGGTGACACCCGCGGCAGGCGCGAAAGAGGTCAGGCGTTGTCCCCGACGAGCCGTACGACGCCGCCCGCACCGGGCTCCGCCGCCTCGATGCCCCCGGCGACCCAGGCCTCGACCTCGTGCTCGGCGAGCAGCGCGATCGCCCGGTCGGCGTCCTCGGCGGCCGTCAGGGCCACCATGCCGACGCCGCAGTTCAGCGTCTTCTCCAGGTCCTCGCGGGCCACCGACCCGGTGCGCTGGACGAGCTCGAAGACCGGAGGCAGTGCCCAGGTGCTGCGGTCCAGCGTCGCGGTGACCTCGGCGGGGAGCACCCGCTCCAGGTTCGCGGCCAGGCCGCCCCCGGTGATGTGCGACATCGCGTGCGTGTCGGTCCCGCGGGCCAGGGCCAGGCACGCCTTGGCGTAGATCCGGGTCGGCTCGAGGAGCTCCTCGCCGAGGGTGCGGCCGAGCTCGTCGACGTGCTCGGTGAGGCTGCGGCCGGCTTGCTCCAGCAGGACGTGCCGGACCAGCGAGTACCCGTTGGAGTGCAGTCCGCTGGAAGCCATCGCGATGACCACGTCGCCCGGGCGGACCAGCTCGGCACCCAGCAGCGCACCGGCCTCGACCACGCCGGTGGTGGACCCGGCGACGTCGTACTCGTCCGGACCGAGCAGGCCCGGGTGCTCGGCGGTCTCGCCGCCGATGAGCGCGCAGCCGGCCTGCACGCAGGCCTCGGCGATGCCCTGGACGATCGCCGCGATCCGCTCCGGCACGACCTTGCCGGTGGCGATGTAGTCGGTGAGGAAGAGCGGCTCGGCCCCGCAGACGACGAGGTCGTCGACGAGCATCCCGACCAGGTCGAAACCGATGGTGTCGTGCTTGTCGAGCGCCTGGGCGATCGCGACCTTGGTGCCGACGCCGTCGGCCGAGCTGGCCAGCAGCGGCCGGTCGTAGGCCTTCAGCGCGCTCGCGTCGAAGAGACCGGCGAACCCGCCGATGCCGCCGACCATCTCCGGGCGGCGGGCCTTCTCGATCCAGACCTTCATCAGCTCGACGGCCTTGTCGCCGGCCTCGATCGAGACTCCGGCGGCTTCGTAGGTAGACATGATTTCCTTACGGTCGGTCGAGCGCGTCGGTCGCACCGCCACCGGCGAGCGAGGCCGCGAGGCCGTCGACGTCCAGGGCGCGGTCGGGAATCACGGAGGTGGCCTCGAGCAGGTGCTTGCCGAGCAGCTCCGGCTCCGGCAGCGGCACCGGGTAGACGCCGTCGAAGCAGGCCCGGCAGAGGTTGTCCGAGGGCACCGTGGTGGCCTCGACGAGCTCCTCCAGGGAGATGTAGGCGAGCGAGTCGGCGTCGATCGACGCGCAGATCTCCTCGGTCGACAGCCCGTTCGCGATCAGCTCGGCGCGGGTGGCGAAGTCGATGCCGTAGAAGCACGGCCACTTCACCGGCGGGCTGGAGATCCGCACGTGCACCTCGCGGGCACCGGCCTCGCGCAGCATCCGGATCAGCGCCCGCTGGGTGTTGCCACGGACGATCGAGTCGTCCACGACCACCAGCCGCTTGCCCTCGATGACGTCGCGCAGCGGGTTCAGCTTGAGCCGGATGCCGAGCTGCCGGATCGTCTGGCTCGGCTGGATGAAGGTCCGGCCGACGTAGGAGTTCTTGACCAGGCCGACGCCGTACGGGATGCCGCTGGCCTCGGCGTAGCCGATCGCGGCCGGCGTGCCGGACTCGGGCACCGGGATGACCAGGTCGGCGTCGGCCGGGAACGACTTCGCCAGCCGCCGCCCGATCTCGACGCGGACGCTGTGCACCCGCTGGTTGGAGATCCGGGTGTCCGGGCGGGCGAGGTAGACGAACTCGAAGAGGCAGCCCTTCGGCTCCGGCTCGGCGAACCGCCGGGTGCGCAGGCCGTCCTCGTCGACGGCGATCATCTCGCCGGGCTCGATCTCGCGGATGTAGGAGGCGCCGACGATGTCGAGGGCCGCGGTCTCCGAGGCGACCACCCAGCCGCGCTCCAGCCGGCCCAGCACGAGCGGCCGGATGCCCTGCGGGTCGCGGGCGGCGTACAGGGTGCCCTCGTCCATCCACACGAAGCAGAACGCGCCCTTGACCTGCGGCAGCAGCTCGGCGGCGCGGTCCTCCAGGGACTTGTCCGGGTGGTGCGCGAGCAGCGCGGTCACCAGCGAGGTGTCGTTGGTGCTGGTCTCCAGGGCCCGTGCGTGGATGTCCAGCTCGCCGGAGTCGCTGGGCAGGTCCGCGACCATCTGGGCGAGGTCGCTGGTGTTGGTCAGGTTGCCGTTGTGGCCGAGCGCGATCGAGCCGTGCGCGGTCGGGCGGAACGTCGGCTGGGCGTTGTGCCAGGTGCTCGCGCCCGTGGTCGAGTAGCGCGCGTGGCCGATCGCCAGGTGGCCCTTGAGCGAGGACAGCGTGGACTCGTCGAAGACCTGCGAGACCAGGCCCATGTCCTTGTAGACCAGGATCTGGCGCCCGTTGCTGACCGCGATCCCGGCCGACTCCTGACCGCGGTGCTGGAGCGCGTAGATGCCGTAGTAGGCGAGCTTGGCGACGTCCTCGCCGGGAGCCCAGACGCCGAAGACGCCGCAGGCGTCCTGGGGTCCACGATCCTGCGGGTCGATCTCGTGCGTCAGTCGACCGTCTCCGCCGCGGCGGGAGGGCTGTCCAGGGCTGGCCACACGGAGATTCTACGGGCGAATCGAAGCCAGGTTCGCCAGCAGCAGCGTCTCGGCGAGACAGACCCGCTCGAACTCGGCCAGGTGCAGCCCCTCGTTGGCGCCGTGGGCCCGGGTGTCGGGGTCCTCGACCCCGGTCACCAGCACGCTGGCCCGCGGGAACGCGGTGAGGAACTCGGCGATGAACGGGATCGAGCCGCCCACGCCCATGTCGACCGGCCGGACCCCGTCCCAGGCCTGCGTGAACGCGTCCCGCGCCACGTCGTACGCCGGCCCGGTGGCGTCGATCGCGGTCGCCTCGCCGGTGTCGACGACGGTGATCCCGAGCTCGGCCCCCCAGGCGACGTGCTCCTCGAGGTGCTTCTTCAGGCAGTCCAGCGCGTTGGCGGTGGTGTCGCCGGGAGCGATCCGCAGCGAGATCCGGGCCCGGGCGGCCGGCACCAGGGTGTTGCTGGCGCCGAACACCTGCGGCGCGTCCAGGCCGGTGATGCTGAGCGCGGGCTTGGTCCAGAGCCGCTCGACGACCGGGCCGGACCCGATCCAGCGGATCCCGGGGACCGCCCCGGACTCGGCGCGCAGCCGCTCCTCGGGGTACTCGACGTCGTCGGCCGGGCCGGAGTGCAGGCCGGTGATCGCGACGTTGCCCTCGTCGTCGTGCAGGCTGGCGATCAGCCGGGCCAGGGTCATCAGCGAGTCCGGCACCAGGCCGCCCCACATCCCCGAGTGCACCGCGTGGGTGAGTGTGCGGACCTCGACGTCGACGCGGACCAGGCCGCGCAGGCTGGTGGTCAGCGCCGGGACGCCGATGTCCCAGTTGCCGCTGTCGGCGATCACGATGACGTCGGCGGTGAGCGCGTCCTTCTCCTGCGCCAGCAGCGCGGGGAGCGAGTCCGAGCCGACCTCCTCCTCGCCCTCGATGAACATCGTCACCCCGATCGCGAGGTCGTCGCCGAGCGCCCGGATCGCGGCCAGGTGCGCACAGATGCCGGCCTTGTCGTCGGCGGCGCCGCGGGCGTAGAGCCGGCCGTCGCGCTCGGTCGGCACGTAGGGCGGGCTGTCCCAGTCGGCGTGGTCGTTCTCGGGCTGGACGTCGTGGTGGGCGTAGAGCAGCACGGTCGGCGAGCCCGCCGGTCCCGGCCGGTGCGCGATCACGGCCGGTGCCGCGCCCTCCTCGGCGCGCGCGATCCGGGAGTCGAAGCCCTCCGCGGCGAACAGGTCGCGCACGGCTTCGGCGCTGCGCTCGACCTCGCCGGCGCGGGCCGGATCGGCGCTGACCGACTCGATGCGGACCAGGTCCTCCAGGTCCGAGCGGATGCCGGGGAGGACGGCCTGGACACGGGCGCGGAGATCGTCGAGAGCCATGGGGGTCATGCTGGCACGCCCGTCCAGATTCCGGGACTCCGGCCCGGTTCGTCGTACCCTTTCGCGAACGTGCCCGGCAGCGCTCACCCGGCAGGAACCAGATGCCCCAGGACGAGAACCCGTCGACCGGCAGTCCGTCCTCGGACCCCGGGACGGACACGCCTGCCCCCGCGAACGTCGCGGGCGGCATCCCGAAGCTGCCGCCGCTCGACCTCGAGGCCGAGCTCGCCCAGGACGGCCCGACCCGCACCGCACCGCTCTTCGACCGGCGTCCGGCGGCGCTGAAGAACCCGGCCGAGCTGCCCGAGCCCGGGGAGCGCAAGGACCTGACCGAGGCCATCTACGAACGGGTCGCCGACGACCTCAGCTGGCTGGAGAAGCCCGTCCCCAGCGACGAGGAGCAGGCCGCCAGGCAGGCCCGCAAGGAGGCGCACAAGAAGAAGGTCCGCAGCCGGCGGCGGAAGAAGCGGATCGCGATCGGCGCGGCGGTCGCGGCCGGCACGGTCCTCGTCCTCTCGCTGGCCTGGTTCGCCTACGTCTTCGGCGGCCTCTCCCGGATGCCCAGCGTGCACGGGCAGACCGGCGCGAGCACCCCGGGCACCAACTACCTGCTGATCGGCACCAACCCGGCGGAGCCGGTGGAGGGCCGCGCGGCCCGGGCCGGCTGGCGCAGCGACCTGGTCAACAGCGACCTGGTGATGCTCGTGCACGTCACCGCCGACGGCCGGTCGACGTACGTGATCTCGATCCCGGGCGACAGCGCCGTGAAGATCCCCGGGCACGGGTTCGGCAAGCTCTCCGACGCGTTCAAGGCCGGCGGTGCGCCGCTCTACGTGCGGACGGTCGAGGAGGTCACCGGCGCCCGGCTCGACCGGGTGATGACGCTCGACCTCAACGCGCTCCGCGAGATCGTGGACGTCCTCGACGGGGTCGTGGCCGACGTCCCGGCGGGCGCCTGCGACGACCCGGCCGGTCCGCGGCGCTTCGACGGCCAGGGCGCGCTGGACTACATCGCGCTCCAGGACTGCATGCCGCGCGGCGACCTCGACCGGGTCGCCCGCCAGCAGAGCCTGTTCAAGGCGATCATGCGCGGCGCCCTGGACGGCGGCACGGTGACGCACCCGTTCCGGGTCAACAGGCTGCTGCACGAGGGCTTCTCGCACCTCACCGTGGAGGACGACTTCTCCTACCCGGACATGCTCGGGACGCTCTGGTCGATGCGCCGGATGCGGACCAGCAACACCACGTTCCTCACGGTCCCGACGGCGGCGGCGCAGCCCAACGTCACCGTCAAGGACGTCGACTACGTCCGCATCGACGACGCCGGCGCGGCAGAGCTGTGGCAGGCGCTGCGGACCGACCGGATCGCCGAGTACATCGCGCTCAGCGGGATCCCGACGACCTGACCTCGCTGGTTGAGGAGGGCCGGCACGGCCCGTCTCGAAACCTCAGGTCAGCGGGAGGTACGCCGACAGGTCGGTGCGCTCGCCGGAGGCCCGCACCCGGCCGGAGTCGACCGCCTCGGTCCAGGCCAGCTCGCCGGTGGCCACCGCGATCCAGGTCTCCGGGTCGGTCTCGACGACCGCGCGCGGGGTGCCGCGGGTGTGCCGCCCGCCCTCGACGGCCTGGACCGCCCCGAAGGGCGGCACCCGGACCTCGACGGAGTGCCCGGGCGCCTTCTCGGCCAGCAGGGCGAGGTAGTGCTTGGTGAGCCGCTTCTGCTCGGCGCGATCCACGACCTCACCCCGTCTCGACAGGCTCGACGACCAGGAGGTCAGGCCAGCGCGGCCGGCAGGGTCGCCGACCAGGCGGTGCGGATCTCGCTGAGCGGGAGGGTGAACTGCCCGGCGACCTCGACGGCGTCGCCGCCGGTGGTGCCGATCCGGGCGGCCGGCACGCCGTGGCGTCCGGCGAGCGCGGTGAGCGCGTCCACGTCGCCCGCGTCCACCGTGACGAGCACCCGCCCGGCGGACTCGGAGAAGAGCGCCACGAACGCGTCGCCGGCGACCTCCACCGAGGCACCGACGTCGTGGCGCAGCCCGGCCTCGACGAGCGCCTGGGCGAGCCCGCCGTCGGCGAGGTCGTGGGCCGAGGTGAGCAGGCCGACGCCGTCGACCAACAGCTCGGCGAGCGCCTTCTCGGCGGCCAGGTCGACCTGCGGCGGCAGCCCGCCGAGGTGCCCGTGCACGACCTTCGCCCACTCCGAGCCGGAGAGCTCCTCGCGGGTGGTGCCGAGCAGGAAGACGGCCTCGTCCGCGGCCTGGAAGCCCGTCGGGGTGCGCTTCGTGACGTCCTCGATGACACCGAGCACGGCGACCACCGGGGTCGGCAGGATCGCGGTCTCGCCGGTCTGGTTGTAGAGGCTGACGTTGCCGCCGGTGACCGGGATGCCGAGCTCCAGGCAGCCGTCCTTGAGGCCGCGGCAGGCCTCGGCGAACTGCCACATCACGTCCGGGTCCTCCGGCGAGCCGAAGTTCAGGCAGTCGCTGATCGCCAGCGGCTGGGCACCGCCGGTGGCGACGTTGCGGTAGGACTCGGCGAGAGCGAGCCGGGCGCCGGCGTACGGGTCGAGCTTGGCGAACCGGCCGTTGCAGTCGGTGGAGACCGCGACGCCGAGGTTGGTCTCCTCGTCGATCCGGATCATCCCGGAGTCCGAGGGCTGGGCGAGGACGGTGTTGCCGAGCACGTAGCGGTCGTACTGGTCGGTGATCCAGGACTTGTCGCAGAGGTTCGGGCTGGCTGCCAGGCGCAGGACGGTCTCGCGGAGCTCGTCTCCCGTCGCGGGCCGGGGCAGCGCCTCGGCACGGTCGGCCTGGAGCGCGTCCTGCCAGTCCGGGCGGGCGTACGGCCGCTCGTACGTCGGCCCGTCGTGCGCGACCGAGCGCGGCGGCACGTCGACCACCCGCTCGCCGTGCCAGTCGATGTGCAGCCGGCCGGAGTCGGTGACCTCGCCGACGACGACGGCCTCGACGTCCCACTTCGCGCAGATCGCCATGAAGGCGTCGACGTCGGCGGGCTCGACGACCGCCATCATCCGCTCCTGCGACTCGCTCATCAGGATCTCCTCCGGCGCGAGCGTGGAGTCGCGCAGCGGGACCCGGTCCAGCTCGACGTGCATGCCGCCGTCGCCGGCGCTGGCCAGCTCGGAGGTGGCGCAGGAGAGGCCCGCGCCGCCGAGGTCCTGGATGCCCGCGACCAGGCCGGCCGCGAAGATCTCCAGGGTGCACTCGATGAGCAGCTTCTCCATGAACGGGTCGCCGACCTGGACGCTGGGCCGCTTGGCGGGGCCGTCCGCGTCGAAGGTCTCGGAGGCGAGCACCGAGACGCCGCCGATGCCGTCGCCGCCGGTGCGGGCGCCGTACAGGATGACCTGGTTGCCGACGCCCGACGCCTTGGCCAGGTGCAGGTCCTCGTGGCGGAGCACGCCGACGCAGAGCGCGTTGACCAGCGGGTTGCCGAGGTAGGTCTCGTCGAAGACGGCCTCGCCGCCGATGTTCGGCAGCCCGAGGCAGTTGCCGTAGCCGCCGACGCCGGCGACGATCCCGGGCAGCACCCGGTGGGTGTCGGGCGCGTCCAGCGGGCCGAAGCGGAGCGGGTCCATCACCGCGACCGGCCGGGCGCCCATCGCGAGGATGTCGCGGACGATGCCGCCGACGCCGGTGGCCGCACCCTGGTAGGGCTCCACGAACGACGGGTGGTTGTGCGACTCGACCTTGAAGGTGACCGCGTAGCCCTGGCCGACGTCGATCACGCCGGCGTTCTCGCCGATGCCGGCGAGGAGCCGTCCCGGCTCGCCGACCGGCGTCTCCTGCGGACTGTTCCGTCGCTGGCTGAGTTCCTCAGCCAGTTCGCTGAACTGCTTGAGGTGCACCTTGGTGGACTTGTACGAGCAGTGCTCGCTCCACATCACCGAGTACATCGCCAGCTCCGAGGAGGTCGGGCGGCGGCCGAGGATCTCGCGGATCCGGGCGTACTCGTCGGCCTTCAGGCCGAGGTCGGCCCAGGGCTGCTCGCGCCCCGGGTCCCCAGCGGCAACGGCAACGGTGTCGAGGGTGCTCACGCGCGCAAATCTATCCGGTCGGCCGCGGGCGTCCGACGTCGGTCCAACTCGGGACAAATAACGTCCCAAAGGGGATAATTCGGCTCGCGACACCCCTGCGCCCACTGTGACTGAAGTGACGCACGAGGTTAAAGTGGCCGCGCGTCCTTCCCCACGCTTGGAGTACACATGCTTTCCCAGCCCCGCCTCCGCAGGGTCGTCGCGGCCGTCGTCCTGGCGCTGACCGCCGGCGTCCTCGGCGTCACGGCGTCCGCACCGTCGACCGCCGACGCCGCCAACCCGATCACCCCGGGCAACTTCACCGGCTACGGGTTCGACCAGTGCGAGGCACCCAGCCAGAACGCGATGACCGCCTGGCTGAAGAGCTCCCCCTACCGGGCGGTCGGCATCTACATCTCCGGCTCGCTGCGCTACTGCCAGGCCCAGACCAACCTGACGCCGACCTGGGTCCGCACCCAGCTCGCCACCGGCTGGCGGCTGCTGCCGATCCACCTCGGCGCCCAGGCCTCCTGCAGCACCCGCGACCGCTACCAGAAGAACAAGATCAACCCGAGCTCCACCAACGACTACGCCGCCGCTCGCGCCCAGGGCCGGCAGGAGGCGGACATCGCCACCGCAGCCGCGAAGGCGCTCGGCCTCGCACCGCGGAGCACCATCTACTACGACCTCGAGTCCTTCCCGATGGACGACGCCGCCTGCAAGGCCTCGGCGCTCCGGTTCCTCTCCGACTGGACCAGCCGGCTCACCGCCAACGGCTACGTCTCCGGCGTCTACTCCAGCGCCGCCTCCGGCATCAAGGTCCTCGACAACGCCCGGGTGACCCCGGGCAACACGATCGTGCTGCCGTACCAGATCTGGATCGCCGACTGGAACGGCAAGGCGGACACGAGCTCGACGTACTTCCGCGCCGACGGCTGGCCCGGACGCCGGCTGCACCAGTACAAGGGCGGCCACAACGAGACGTACGGCGGCGTCACGATCAACATCGACAGCAACTACCTCGACCTGCGCGGGGCGCCGTACACGGCACCCGGCCCGGCCACCCCGGAGATCGCCAGCCCGACCGCGGACCCGAAGTGCACCACCGCCTCGATCAGCAAGGCGGCGTACCGCTACACCGACCCGCGCACCCGCAAGGGCCTGCACGTCGCGCTGCAGTGCCTGCTCAAGCAGCGCGGCCTCTACACCGCGATGGTCACCGGCAACTGGAACCCGCGCACGACCGCGGGCGTGAAGGCGTGGCAGAGGCGCGTCGGGCACCGCCAGCAGCGCTGGTTCACCCAGCAGGACTGGATCTCCCTGCTGGTGGCCGGCAACACCGGCAGCTACCTGACCCTGCAGGCCCGCGGCGCCGACGTGGTCCGCGTCCAGCGCGCACTGAACGCCTCCGGCTCGGCGGCGCTCAAGGTGACCGGCGTGTACGACGCCACCACCGCGAGGGCGGTCGGCGTCTACCAGGTCAAGCGCGGGCTCAAGCTCACCCGCGCGGTCGGCTCACCGACCTGGGCGCACCTGAAGGCCGGGCGCAACTAGCGGTTCAGCCCGCGAGGCTGGTGAAGAACCCCAGGCCGTCGGTGCCCGGGCCGCAGAGGTCCTCGATCGCGTGCTCCGGGTGCGGCATCAGGCCGACCACGTTGCCGGCCGCGTTGCTGATCCCGGCGATGGCGCGCTGCGAGCCGTTGGGGTTGCCCACGTAGCGGGCGACGACCCGGCCCTCGGCCTCGAGCATGTCCAGGGTCTGCTCGTCGGCGACGAACGAGCCCTCGCCGTTCTTGAGGACGATCGTGACCTCCTGGCCGGCCTCGTAGGCGTTGGTCCAGGAGGTCTTGTTGTTCTCGATGACCAGCGTCTGGTCCAGGCAGCCGAACTTGCGGTGGTCGTTGCGGATCAGCGCGCCGGGCAGCAGGTGCGACTCGCAGAGGATCTGGAAGCCGTTGCAGATGCCGAGCACCGGCATCCCGCCGTTGGCGGCGTCGACGACCTCGGTCATCACCGGCGCGAACCGGGCGATCGCCCCGCAGCGCAGGTAGTCGCCGTAGGAGAACCCGCCCGGGAGCAGGACCGCGTCCACGCCCTTGAGGTCGTGGTCGCCGTGCCAGAGCGCGACCGCCTCGTGGCCGGCGTGCCGGACCGCGCGCCGGGCGTCGGCGTCGTCGAGCGAGCCGGGGAAGGTGACGACCCCGACCTTCACGCCTGCTCCTCCGCGGTGAGCACGCGGACCGCGTAGTCCTCGATCACCGGGTTCGAGAGCAGCGTCTCGGCCATCTTCTCGACCTCCGCGAGCACCGCGTCGGTGATCTCGCCCTCGACCTCCAGCTCGAACCGCTTGCCCTGGCGGACCTCGGTCACGCCGGTGAAGCCGAGCCGGGGCAGTGCACCCAGCACGGCCTTGCCCTGCGGGTCGAGGATCTCGGGCTTGGGCATGACGTCGACGACGACACGGGCCACGGGGCAACTCCTGGTCTCAGGGGTGGACGACACCTGAATCCTAGACGCCGCCGCGCGGGCCTCCGGCCGCAGGTCGCCAGGCGGGCGGCGTACCCGGCCAGGTCGCAGGCTCAGCCCGCGGCCACCGGGTGGTACGCGCAGTCGTCCTTCGCGTTGCTTGCCCTGCTCGGGACCTTCTCGGTGGTCGCCGGCGCGGTGCTGGCGTCCGCCGAGGTGCCGGCGGTCCCGGCCGCCGGGACGGCCGTCCCGGTGCCCGCCGGCGTCGCCTTCGGGGGGTGCAGGGCGGCCTGGACCGCGGCGTGCACGAAGTCGTAGTCCGGGTCGTCGGGGTGGAACTCGTCGCTGCGCTCGAAGCCGACCGACTTCATCGGCGTGCCCTTGACCTTGCTCGCCAGGCCGACGAACGCCGACAGCAGCGACTGCGGGATGTCGGTGCGGACGATCTCCTTGCTCGCGCTGGCGAGCTTCGTGTACCGCTTGAACATCGTGGTCGGGCTGGCCTCGTCGGCGATCGCGTTGATCGCGCAGCGCTGCCGCTCCATCCGCTTGTAGTCCGTCGAGCCGTAGCGGCCACGGGTGAACCAGAGCGCCTTGAAGCCGTCCAGCTTCTGGTTCGGCCCCGGCTGGAGGTAGTCGTCCGGCGCGATGTGCGCGTCGGTGTTGCCGCCGATCGGGACCGGCTCGTTGATGTTGACGGTGATCCCGCCCATCGCGTCGACCAGCTTGGAGAAGCCGGACAGGTTCACCAGCACGTAGTAGTCGACCCGCAGGCCGAGCGCGCCCGAGACCGCGAGCTTCACCGCGTCGGCGCCCTCGTTGTCGGAGTGCCCGAGGACGCCCGGGTGGACCGCGGGGACGTTGCGGTAGACCGCGTTGAGGAAGAACTCCGCGTTGTCCTGCCGGCCGTCGGTGAAGCCGTTCGGGTAGAGCTCGGCGAGCTTCGAGCCCGGCTTGAACGGCACCCGCTGCAGGTTGCGCGGGAGGCTGAACATCACCGTCGAGCCGGTCCTGGTGTTGATGCTGGCCAGGATCACCGAGTCGGTGCGCACGCCCGGGCGGTGGACGGCGCCGTCGCCGCCGAGCAGGAGCACGTTGACGCGCTTGCGCCTGCCCCACGGGTCCGCCGCGGTCGCCTTCGGCGTGGTCTGGCTGTCGGCGCCGTCGAACACGGTCTGGATCAGGTCGCGCTGCACGACGGCGTACTTGGCGCCGACGGCCATCGGCGCGCTCACCGCGGCGCAGAGCAGGGCCACGCCGGCCGCGCCGGCGATCCGCAGCATCCGCGGCGCCGTGCGCTTGCGGCTGCGGACGTAGATCCGGCAGATCATCGCGACCCAGAGCCACCAGACCACGAAGATGCCGGCCACGATCCACAGCAGCGCGGTCGGGTCGAGGGTGAGGTCGATCAGCCGGCGGCCGGCCACCTTCGCCACCACCAGCCCCACCAGGCCCAGCACGACGGCCGGGACCAGGGTCGCCATCAGGGCACGACGCAGCGCCCGCCCGACCTGGTCAGGGCGGGCCGCTCTGTGCCTCCCCCGCTGGAGCGGAGCAGGCTCGGATCCCCTCGGCACGGCCAGCAGCCTAAGTGACCGTGTGAAATCCCGCCCAATCCCGCGGAATCCCGCTGTGGACCGGACCGGGTCAGTGCCGGTCAGTACCGGGCCAGTAACGGGTCAGTCGACCAGCTCGCGCTTGAGGATCTTGCCGGTCGCCGTCATCGGCAGGGCGTCCACGAAGGCGACCATCCGCGGGTACTTGTACGCCGCCATCTGCTCCTTGCCCCAGGCCAGCAGCTCGTCCTCGGTGACCGTCGCGCCCTCGGTGCGGATGACGAACGCCTTGATCTCCTCGCCGTGCGACTCGTGCTTGACGCCGACGACGGCGGCCAGCGAGACGTCCGGGTGGGTCATCAGGACTTCCTCGACCTCGCGCGGGTACACGTTGTAACCGCCGCGGATGATCATGTCCTTGGACCGGTCGACGATGTAGTAGAAGCCGTCCTCGTCGCGGCGGGCCAGGTCGCCGGAGCGGAACCAGCCGTCGCGCATGACCTCGGCGGTCGCCTCCGGCCGGTTCAGGTAGCCCTTCATGATGCAGTGGCCGCGGATCGCGATCTCGCCGATCACGTCGGCGCCCTCGACGGTGTTCCAGTCCTCGTCGATCAGCTTCACCTCGACGCCCCAGATCGGGATCCCGATCGAGCCCGGCCGCGGGTCGCGGTCCGGGTCGCTGAAGGTCGCGACCGGTGAGGTCTCCGAGAGGCCGTAGCCCTCCAGGATGCTGATCCCGAGCTTGGCCTTCACGTCCTTGATGATCTCCACCGGCAGGCTGGCGCCGCCGGAGACGCCGACGCGGAGGTTGGCAGCGATCTTGGCGACGTCCACCTGCCCCTCCTGAGACGCAGCGTCGAGGGCGCCGAGCAGGCCCCACCACATCGTCGGGACGCCCGCGAAGAACGTCACCTCCTCCGACTGCAGCAGCGACAACGCCGGGCCCGCCTCGAAGCGCGGCAGCAGCACCAGCGTGGCGCCCATCGAGAAGCCCGCGTTCATCTGCACCGAGGAGCCGAAGGAGTGGAACAGCGGCAGCGTCACCAGGTGCACGTCGGTGCCGGGCGTCGAGCCGAACAGCCGGTTGCAGGTGAGCGCGTTGAGCAGCAGGTTCGCGTGCGAGAGCTCCGCGCCCTTCGGCTGCCCGGTGGTGCCGGAGGTGTAGAGGATGACCGCGGTCGCGGTCTCGTCGCCGAGCACGGACTCGAAGACCGGCGACTTCCCGGCCAGCGCCTCGGTCAGGGTCCGGGCGCCCGCCACCGGCGACGGCGCCGACGGGTCGGCGGTGATCACGATGAACTCGGGCCGGTTCTGCGCGCCCTCGACGCCGACCGCGCCCTCGGCCGCCATCGGGAGGTCCGGGGTGCCCTGGAAGCAGAAGTAGACCTTCGCGTCGGAGTCGTCGAGGTAGTAGCTGACCTCGCGGCCCTTGTTGAGCACGTTCATCGGGACGACGACGGCACCGGCCTTGAGGATCCCGTAGTAGACGATCGGGAAGTAGGGCAGGTTCGGGCAGGTCAGCGCGACCCGGTCACCGGGCTGCACACCCAGGTCGACGAGCAGGTTCGCGACCTGGTTGGCGGCCCCGTTCACCTGCGCGTAGGTCAGCCGGGTGTCGCCGAGCACGAGCGCGTCCCGCTCCGGGTAGCGACGGGCACTGTCCTCGAGGAAGATCGACAGGTTGTACACGGGCTGGCCCTTCTGCTCGAACCGGGTGGGATGAGGTGCAACCTACTGGCCGGACGCTCGCTCCGACAGGATGCGGGCGGCCCGGCGCAGGTCCGAGCGGATCGCGTACGGCGCCAGCCGGGTCAGCACCGCACCGACGCCGAGACCGGCGACCGTGGCCTCGGCGGAGACGAGACAACCGGCTCCCGCCTCCTCGAAGGTGAGGGTGAGCTCGGCCCGGACACCGCGCCCGAGCTTCTGCCAGGTCCCCCGCTCCGTCCAGCGGCGCGGCCGGTCCAGCACCGTGGTCTCCATCCGCGGCCGCAGCCCCGGCGTGGTCACGTCGGTCCAGGTCTGGCCGACGGCCGGCTCGTCCGGCGACACGTCCAGGACCCGGCGCAGCGACGACTGCCACAAGGGCCGGTGGCGCGGGTCGACGAGGAAGTCGAAGGCGACCTCCGCGGGAACGTCGAACGGGACGCTCAGAACGTCTCCCCGGTCAGGAGCTCGTACGCCTCGACGTAGCGGGCCCGGGTGTGCGCGATCACGGCCTCCGGCAGCGCGGGCGGCCGCTCTCCCGACGTACGGTCCCAGCCGGACTCGGCGGAGGTGAGCCAGTCGCGCACGATCTGCTTGTCGTACGACGGCTGCGCGCGGCCGGGTTGCCAGAGGTCGGCCGGCCAGAACCGGCTGGAGTCCGGGGTGAGCACCTCGTCGGCCAGCACCACGGTGCCGTCACCGCGGGTGCCGAACTCGAACTTCGTGTCGGCCAGGATGATGCCCCGCTCACGGGCGATGTCCTCGGCCCGGCCGTAGATCCGCAGGGTCAGCTCGCGCAGCTCGGCCGCGCTCGCCTCCCCGACGGTGCCGGCCACGGCCTCGTAGGAGACGTTCTCGTCGTGGTCGCCCACGGCCGCCTTGGTGGCGGGGGTGAAGATCGGCTCCGGAAGCCGGCTGCCGTCCTCGAGACCGGCCGGCAGCGCGATCCCGCAGACCGCCCCGGAGTCCCGGTAGTCGAGCAGGCCGGACCCGGTCAGGTAGCCGCGCGCGACGCACTCGACCGGGAACATCGCCAGCTCCTCGCAGAGCACGGCGCGGCCGGCGACCTCGGCCGGCACGTCGGTGGAGACCACGTGGTTCGGGACCAGGTCGGCGAGCTGGGCGAACCACCACAACGACATCCGGGTGAGGATCGCGCCCTTGTCCGGGATGGTGCTGTCCAGCACGTAGTCGTAGGCGGAGATCCGGTCGCTGGCGACCATGAGCAGCCGGCCGGCCTGCTCGCCACCGGTCACCCGGTACAGGTCGCGGACCTTCCCGGAGTGCAGGTGCTCGGTACCGTCGATGGCCGGGGCTTCGGGGATGTTCAGGTCGCCGCTCACGGCGCGAGTCTACGAACCCCGCCGGTCGCGCCCCCCGGCGCCCGGCGGAAGTTCGCAGCACCCCCGACATCGCGGCGGATCCGATCCCCCGATTTACCCGCTTTCGCACCATATGCACGCGTGCCCGGCGCTGTCATCGGGTCTTCGGCCCCGTATCAGTAGCCCGAACGACTCAGTCCGAACGCCCGGACGACCCGGTCCCGGATCCCGCGCCGGACATCTCGGCCCACAGTGCCGGGTCGTCGGCCCGCAGCCGCGCCCGGGCCTTCCCGCGGTAACGCACGATCTGGA
This sequence comes from Marmoricola sp. RAF53, assembly GCF_052114005.1. Taxonomy (NCBI): domain Bacteria; kingdom Bacillati; phylum Actinomycetota; class Actinomycetes; order Propionibacteriales; family Nocardioidaceae; genus Marmoricola; species Marmoricola sp. RAF53. Next base: position 278,436 of record NZ_JBFRDX010000007.1, read on the forward strand.
CCAGCCCGACCGCCCAGAGCACGTACTGGAAGCTCATCGCCCAGCGGAACGCCGCGGGCGTGTAGTCCGAGGACGAACCGGGCGTGCGCCAGTCCAGGATCAGCCCGATCGCGATCACCAGGGTCAGGCTGGCCAGGAAGCCGGCCATGTTGATGATCCCGGTGGCGCTGGCCAGCCGCTCCGGAGGGTTGGAGGTCCGGCCGAGGTCGAAGCCGATCACCGAAGCCGGCCCGCCCAGGCCGGTGACGACGACCAGGACGACCAGGAGCCAGAGCGGTGCCTCGCCGGGCCAGGCCAGCACCACCGTCCAGACGGCGACGATCGCCAGCACGATGCCGATGACCAGGGTGGAGCGGCTCCACGGCCGCAGCCCGGTCCGCCAGCCCATCAGCGGCCCGGCGATCATGATCGCCACCACCATCACGGTCAGCAGCATGCCGGCGTCGGTCTCGCTGCGGCCCTCGCCCTTGACCAGGAACGGGAAGCCCCAGAGCAGGCCGAGCACGGTGGCGCTGAACTGGGTCGTGAAGTGCGACCAGAAGCCGAGCCGCGTCCCCGGGTGCGACCAGGAGGCCCCCAGGCTGGCCCGGATCGCGCGCGGGTCGAGGGCGCGGCCGCGGACGTGCCGGGTGCCCGGGGCGTCGTCGACGACCAGCAGCAGCGCCACCGTCATGACGATGCCGAGGGCGGCGGCGCCGAGGTAGGCCCGGGTCCAGCCGAGGTGGCCGAGCGCCCAGGTCATCGGAACGGCCGCGGCGATCGCGCCGAGCTGTCCGAGGACCCCGGTCACCTGGATCATGACCGGGATCCGGCGCGGCGCGAACCAGGTGGCGACCAGCCGGAGCACGCAGATGAACGTCATCGCGTCGCCGATCCCGACGAAGAAGCGCGCCAGCAGCGCCACCGGGTAGCTCTCCGCGAAGGCGAACCCGGCTTGGGCGCAGGTCAGCGTGATCGCGCCCGCGGTGAGGACAGCGCGCGGCCCGAACCGGTCCACGAGCAGGCCGACGGGGACCTGCATGGCGGCGTACACGAGCAGCTGGAGCATCGTGAAGGTCGCCAGCTGCGCGGCGGAGATGTCGAAGCGGTCCGAGGCGGCCAGGCCGGCCACCGCGAGCGAGGAGCGGTGGAAGACGGCCAGCACGTAGACGAGCAGAGCCACCGTCCAGACCGCGAGCGCAGGGCGGGCTCCGGTCCGTGCGCGCGCGCTCATGGACGCCATCGTCCCAGGCGCTGCACCTCCGCATGACCGGGCCACCCGCGGAGTCTCGGGGTCCGCGGGTGGCCGGTCAGCGGTTCAGCAGTGGTTCAGCGGTGGATCAGCTGCAGAGCAGCGGGAGCGGGACGAGCGAGCACAGGCCCTGGAGCGGGCCGCCTCCCAGGACCGCGCCGAGCAGGTTGGTCACGCTGTCGACCAGGTCGGTGAGGACCGACAGGCTCATCGCCCCCGGCAGCACCAGGCCGCCGGCGCCCGCGGTGCTCAGCTGCGCGACGATCTGCGCGACCACCTTGCCGACGAGGTCCTGCGCGGCCGTGCCGGCGAGCACCGACGAGACCTGCGCGGCCGAGAACTGACCGCCCATCAGGTTGGCCAGCGATGCCGCGTTCAGGCCGCCTCCGTTGAGCGAGGTCAGCATGGTGGTCAGCTGCGCCGGGTCGAACGCGTCGCTGATACCGGGCACCAGCGAGTCGAGGAGATCGGTCAGCTGACCGGCGTTCAGCGAGGACGACTGCCCCGTGATCGACTTGAGCAGGCCGAGCAGGTCGCCCAGCTGGCTCGGGTCGAGGTTGCCGAACACCCCGGCGAAGGTGGTCAGCAGCGCCGTCGGGTCGAAGGACCCCGGGACCGGCAGCTGCGCGAGCCCGGCGACCTGGCCGAGGAGGTGCGTGGCCAGACCGGTCAGCAGCGCCGGGTCCGCGAGGCCACCGAGCAGCTGGGTGACCTGGGCCGGCGAGAAGGCGCCGCCGAGCAGGGCCAGCGCGTCGGCCGGGTTGACCGGCGAGTCGCCGGCGACGGCGTTGAACCCGACCAGCATCGCGTTGAGCTGGTCCCCGGTGAGGACGCCCGAGACGCCCGGCAGCAGCCGGTCGAGGAGGGCGGTCAGCTGGCCGAGGTTGATCGGGCCCACGGCGAGGCCGTCGGCGACCGCGAGGATGTTGAGCGCCTTGCCGGTCGCGGCGGCGCGGGACGGCGAGGTCGGCGCGGTGCAGGCGTAGCCCACGCGGTGCTGTCGGTCGCCGACCGTCCTGGTGACGTTGCGGTACCGGGTGGCCGCCTTGGCGAGGGCCTTCTTGGCCTTGCGCACCTTCGCCGCGCTGTGCGACTTCTTGGCCTTCTTGACGGCCGTGCGGGCCTTGGCGACCTTGGCCTTGGCGACGCGCTGCTGCTTCTGCGCCTGGGCCAGGGCTGCCCGGGCGGAGCTGCACTCGACCGAGGCCGAGCTGTCGGCGGTGCGGACCGGCGACTCCGCGGCGTGCGCGGTGACCGCCGGCGCGAGACCGAGCGTCGTGGCCGCCACGGCGACCGCGAGCCCGGCGCGGGCGCGCCGGGAAATCTGACGTGAGACCTGCATCTGGGGATTCCTTCCCGTCGGCACCTCTTCCCTGAGGTGCACGTAGTCCCGCTCCTATCGGCAACGAGGCGGTCGGCCTGAGGCACCCGGCGGCCCGGACGGGACCCGGCTCTGGCACCGTGAGCCCATGGCGGAATCACCTGAAGCGCTGCACGCCCGGATCGTCGCCTCGGTCGGTGCCGACGGCCGGCTCCCGATGACGCCGGCCCAGTCCTGGGACGTCTTCCCGTGGGAGGTGGTCGACGGCGCGATGGTCCCGAAGGTGCTCGCCGAGCCGCTGGCCGCCGAGGTCCCGCGGATGGGCGAGCCCGGCGGTCCGGACTGCTCGGCCTGCGTCGGCGAGGCCGGGACCCTGCTGTGGGAGAACGAGGCCTGGACGCTGCGGCCGATGCCGCGCGGCGGCCTGCCGCTGGTGCTCATGCTCGAACCCAAGGAGCACCTCGACATCACCGACCTCAGCGACGAGCAGGCGGCGGAGGTCGGCCGGCTCCAGGTCTGGCTGACCCGGATCATGAGCGGCCTGGAGAACGTCGGCCGGGTGCACGTGATGCGCGTCGGCGACGGTTCGGCGCACCTGCACCTGTGGCTGATCTGCCGGCCGGCCCGGTTCGCCGGGATCCTCGGCTCTTTCGCCGTCGAGTGGGACGACATGCTCCCGCCGACGCCGGAGGAGACCTGGCTGGCCGACCAGCGGACGGTCGCGCGGAAGCTCGCGCTCCACGACGGCCGGTCGCTGGTCGGCTGACGCCTCCGGCGGCGCCCTACCTACCGACGCTCGTTGCTCCAGTCGACGAACCCGGTCGGGTCGTGCCGGCCGAAGGTGCCGTGCTCGAAGAGGCCGTGGCCGACCTCGCCGTCGCAGGTGGCCCGGGCGCAGTGGTCGATCACGCCGAACGGCGTACGGCCGACGACGGCCGGGTCGTCCATGGCGTAGCTGACCCGCTCGACGAAGTTCTCGCCCTTCCACTGGCCGTGCGTCCAGTCCGGGTCGCCGCCGTACCCGCCGCCGACGTGCAGCACCACGTTGGTCCGGGTCTCGACCTCGACCACGACGGGCTTGCCGTCGGTGCCGGTGCCGGAGATCCGCGCCCGCTCGGGGTGCCGGGTGCCGGGGGTGTAGTCGATGTCGATCGTCGGCCAGCCGAGCTGCTCCACCCGGCCGTCGTTCCAGACCCGGGTGCAGTCGTTGAGCGTGCGGAAGCCGTTGGCCTGCTCCTGGATGATCACCACGATCGAGAACGTCTCGAAGCGCATCGGCACGTAGAGCCACCAGAAGCCCTCCATCGGGGGCTCCTGCGGCCGGCCGGCCGGCTCCGCCTCACCGACCGGGCGGATGCCCCAGGACCGGTCCCGGCTGCCCATCCAGTGCGCCGGGTCGACGACGATCTCCTCGCCGTCGATCAGCAGCGCGCCGGACCAGGAGCCGAGCTGGGCGAACCGCTGCGCGTCCAACGTCGGCCGGCTGTCGCTGGCCAGCATCAGGTGCGGCAGCTCCTGCACCACGGGGTGCGAGCCCTCCCAGGTGAGGTCGGCGCCGAGGCCGTCGGTCTCCTCGACGACGATCCGGAGCTTCTGCAGCGGCTCGACCACCTCGAGCCGGTAGCCGCCGACGCGCTGGTCGAGCCGGTTCTGGTCGATCGCGTCGGAGAAGTGCACCGCTGTCTGGGTGTTGCCGCGGCGCACCAGCAGGTAGGCGTCCTTGACGGCCAGGTTCGGGTAGTAGCCGATCCCGGTCACCAGCATGGTGTCGCCGGAGGCGGTGTCCATGGCGTTGAAGTAGCAGCGGTCGTAGAAGTTCCGGTCGCTGCTGGCCACCCGGTTCGCCGGGAGCGGCGCCTGGTGGATCGGGTACTCGTCCATCGGGCCGATCATGCGGTCACCTCGTCGAGCAGTCGGGTCAGCAGCGGGGAGTGGTGCATCAGCTCGTCGGGTGTACCGGGCTTCTCGATCTCGCCGAAGTGCACCTGGCGGGCGCCGGTGCGCATGAAGACGATGCCCCAGAGCACGCCGGAGTAGATCTCGTACCAGCGCAGGTCGCCGGCCTCGACGCCGGTCAGCTCGGCGTACGTCGCCCGCACGTCCTCCGCGCGGAGCACGTCGGGCAGGCCCGGGAGCTCGAAGGCGCTGGAGATGCTCTGGAAGACCTGGTGCGCGAAGACGATCCAGCCGAGGTCGAGCTCGCGCGGGCCGAGGCCGGCCATCTCCCAGTCGAGCACCGCCACCGGCTCGAAGTCGCGGTAGAGGCAGTTGCCGATCCGGGAGTCGCCCCAGGAGAGCACCACGTTGTCGGGGGTGTCGGAGTCCGGCCAGTTCGCCTCCAGCCAGTCCAGCGCGCGCGGGACGATCTGCGAGTCGCCGATCTCCGCGGCGGCCCACTCGTACCAGGCCCGGGTGCGGGCGACGTGCCGGCGCAGCGGGGTGTCGCCGGGGGTCCCGTCGGCATCCAGGAAGGCGAACCGGGTGGCCGGGTCGGAGATCCCGTGGATGCCGGCGATCGCCTTGACCGTGCTGTCCTGGAGGCGGCGCTGGTCGGCCGGGTCGGCGTCGAAGAACCAGTTGTCGCCGAAGGTGTACGGCATCACGTCCGGCGGCACGATGCCCTCCAGGCGCTCCATGAAGAAGAACGGCTGCCCGAGGACCTCACCGGTCGGCTCCAGCCAGTGCACGGCCGGGACCGGGACGTCGGTGAGCTCGCCGACCAGGCGGATGGCCTCGTGCTGGTGGTCCATCCGGTACTCGCGGAAGACCGGCACGTCGCTCTGCGCCGGCGCCATCCGCATCACGTAGGAGCCTTCGCGGTGCCGGCCGTCCTCGGTCCACGAGATGTCCGCGAGGATCGTCTCGCTGGACATCCCGTTGGCGTCGGAGGCGCCGGACAGGACGACCTTCGGGTCGGCGCCGTCGGGCAGGTGCGAGGCGATCCAGGGGGTCAGGGCCGCCGCCATCGCGGCCTCGTCACGACTGCTGCGCTGCATCGTGAAATCGGCGGGTACGTCGTTCATCCCGCCAGAGAACTAGAACACGTTCTTGCCTGTCAAGGGATTCCCGCGATATTTTCTGATGCGCTTCAGTTATCTGTCCGCCGAGCCGAGGAGAGACGTTGAGCAAGGAGCCCGTCCCCCGCCGCCGCGGGCGCCCACGGCAGATCTCCCGCGACCAGATCGTCGAGGCAGCGGTCGGCCTCGGGACCGAGGACCTGCGGATGAGCGACGTCGCGAAGGCGCTCGACGTCGGCCCTGCCGCCCTCTACAACCACGTGAAGGACCGCGACGAGCTCCTCGCCCTGGTGGCCGCGCGGATCATGGAGGAGACCGAGTACGACGACTTCGAGCCAGGCGTCGGCGCCACCTGGCAGCAGTGGATCGTCGCCTTCGCCCGGGCGACCCGGGCCGCGATCGTCGCGCACCCGCAGCTGCTGCAGTACGTCCGCCTCACCAGCGCGCCGACCAGCCTGCGGCTGGACCGGATCGAGCACCTCGCCGCGGTGATGGACGAGGCCGGCTTCAGCACCGCCGACGTCCAGCACTGCGTCCAGCACGTCTACACGCTGGCACTCGGCGAGGCCTGGCAGCACGCGCTGGCCGGGGACGGCGAGGACCCGCAGTTCACCGAGTTCGGCAAGGGGGTCACCGAGCGCTCCGCCGACCTGCCGCACCTGGCCGACATGCTCGCCGCCCGCCCCGAGGCCGACGACCAGTTCGACTTCGCCCTCGAGGTGCTCCTCGGCGGTCTCGAGCACCGGCTCCGGACCCGCTGACCGGACACGCCTGCGCAGATCCCGCATTTACCTCTATCTTTAGTTCTCAGATCAACTTTGATTCTGAGGAGTGAGCGATGACGCGGTCGCCCGGCCCGGACTTCCTGATCATGGGTGCGCCCAAGGCGGGCACGACCGCCCTGCACGCCGCCCTCTCCCTGCACCCGCAGGTGCACGCCTCGGTGCCCAAGGAGGCCAAGTACTGGCTCTGCGACGACGCACCGCCGCCGGCCTGGCGCGGCCCGGGCGACGCGCACTCCCAGCAGGAGTGGATCTGGCGGCGCGAGGACTACCACCGCCTCTTCGCCGGCGCGGAGCCCGGCCAGCTCCGCGGCGAGAGCACCCCGTTCTACCTGTGGAGCCGCGGCGCCCACCGCCGCATCGCCGACGCGCTGCCGGAGGCGAAGCTGATCTCGGTGGTCCGCGACCCGATCGACCGGGCCTACAGCAACTGGATGCACCTGTGGTCCGACGGCCTCGAGCCCGAAGCCGACTTCGTGCGCGCCTTCGAGCTCCAGGACGAGCGGGTCGCGGCCGGCTGGGCGCCGTTCTGGCGCTACCGCGACCTCGGCCTGTACGGCGAGCAGTTCGCCCACCTCTTCGAGCACATCGACCCGCGGCGCAACCTGATCCTGCGCTACAAGGACATCATCGACGAGCCGGTCCTCACCCTGAACCGGGCCTGCGAGTTCCTCGGCATCGACCCGGACCTGGTCACCGAGATCCCCCGCGACAACGCCCGCAGCTACGCCGAGCCGGGGTGGCGGACCCGCGCCTTCGGCCCGGTCGTGCGCGCCGGTGCCTGGCTCGGCCAGTACGCCCGCCCCGAGGTCTGGCGTGCCGCCAGCGTCCCGCTGGTCGGCCTGCTCACCGGGAGCGACGAGACCCACCGCCCGCACCTGACGCCCGAGCAGCGGGCCGCCCTGCTGCCGGCTTTCGAGGAGGACGTGCTGCGCTTCTCGAAGCTGATCGGCCAGGACTTCAGCGACTGGCTCGACACGTCCAGCCGCGGGTCGTTCCTTCAGCGCACCGAGGTCACCAGGTCGTGGGCGCCGTCGGACCTGGCGGCCTCGAAGTAGAACCGGGTCCGGCCGTCCGGCAGCAGGACCGCGGTCGCGTAGCGCAGCGCGCCGTCGGCGTGCGGCGAGGACAGCGGCTCCCGGGCGGTGTCGGCGACCAGCCGGTTGCCGTCCCAGGTGGCGACCCCGGTCCGCTCGTACCAGTTCGAGGCGGCGTCCGGCCGGCCGTCGTACAGGACGGTGACGGGGTCCGCGGCGATCACCGCCGTGACCCGGGCACCACGCTCGTCCCAGGCGCCGGGCCGGCCGCGCAGCACCTCGCCCTCGTCGGTCCAGGCCAGGCCGTCCGGGCTGGTCAGCCGGCGGGTGGTCATCCGGTCCTCCTCGCCGACGTCGGTGAGCGGGTGGCAGCACAGCCACATCTCCCAGGTGCCGTCGGGCAGCGCCCGGACCACCGGGTCCTTGACCGCGGTGACGTCGTCGCCCGGCAGCACGACCCGGCGGGCCCCGCCGGGAAGCTCCGCGGGGGTCGCGGCGGTCAGGCTGTCGACCCACCAGTGCTTCGAGCCCGGCGTCGCGCAGGAGAGGTAGAGCCGCCAGCCCACGCCCGGAACGGGGACCAGGACCGGCCGCTCGAAGGACTCCGCGCCGAACTCCTCGCGGCGTACCCGCGCCACCTGCTCGAACCGCTCGCCGTCCTCGGAACGGGCGACGACCACCGCGACGCCGCGGCCGTCGGTGAGCGGCCGGCGCTCCCGCCAGGTCAGCCAGAAGACCCCGTCGACGAGCACGGCGGACGCGGCTCCCGACCAGTTCCCGACCCCGGGTCCCGGAGCGGGGACGACCACGGTCGCGTCGTCGTACGACGGCAGCGGGAGCTGGGCGGTGTCGGTGACCATGCGACCAGCATAGTCGAGCGTTTGCCTAGACAATAAGTTCCGGGAAACGGGTCAGAGGATGTCGCCCGGCACGTACGACGCCGCCGCGGGATCGGACTTCACGACCTCCTCGACCCGGCGCACCACTTCCTGCGTCTGCGCCACGGCCGCCCCGGTGAACTCGATCGGATCGGCGACGAGCGCCGCGATCTGCTCCCGGGTCAGCCCCAGGCGGGTGTCGGCGGCGAGCCGGTCGAAGAGGTCGTTCACGGCCAGGCCCTGGCGCATCTCCAGGGCCACGCCGACCGCGTGCTCCTTGATCGCCTCGTGCGCCTCCTCGCGGCCGACGCCGTTGCGGACCGCGGTCATCAGCACCTTGGTCGAGGTGAGGAACGGCAGGTAGCGGTCGAGCTCGCGCTGGATCACCGCCGGGAACGCGCCGAACTCGTCGAGCACGGTGAGGAAGGTCTGGAACAGCCCGTCGGTGGCGAAGAACGCGTCCGGCAGCGCGACCCGGCGCACCACGGAGCAGGACACGTCGCCCTCGTTCCACTGGTCGCCGGCGAGCTCGCCGACCATCGACAGCTGACCGCGCAGGATCACCGCGAGACCGTTGACCCGCTCGCACGAGCGGGTGTTCATCTTGTGCGGCATCGCCGAGGAGCCGACCTGGCCCTCCTTGAAGCCCTCGGTCACCAGCTCGATGCCGGCCATCAGCCGGATCGTGGTCGCCAGGTTCGACGGGCCGGCCACCACCTGCACGAGCGCCGAGACGACGTCGAAGTCCAGCGACCGCGGGTAGACCTGGCCGACGCTGGTGAAGACGTGCGCGAAGCCGAGGTGGGCCGCGACCCGCTGCTCCAGGTCGGCGAGCGCGACCTCGTCGCCGTCGAGCAGGTCGAGCATGTCCTGGGCGGTGCCCATCGGGCCCTTGATGCCGCGCAGCGGGTAGCGGGCGACCAGGTCGTCCAGCCGCGCCAGCGCCACCAGCATCTCGTCCGCGATCGTCGCGAACCGCTTGCCGAGCGTGGTCGCCTGCGCGGCGACGTTGTGCGAACGCCCCGCCATCACCAGGGACTCGTGCTCGCTCGCCAGCCTGGCCAGCCGGGCCAGGGCCGCCACCACTCGCTGCCGGACCAGCGCGAGCGAGGAGAGGATCTGCAGCTGCTCGACGTTCTCGGTCAGGTCGCGCGAAGTCATCCCCTTGTGGATGTGCTCGTGCCCGGCCAGCGCGGAGAACTCCTCGATGCGCGCCTTCACGTCGTGCCGGGTGACCCGCTCGCGGGCGGCGATCGAAGCCAGGTCGACCTGGTCGACGACAGCCTCGTAGGCCTCGACCACGCCGTCGGGCACGTCGATGCCGAGGTCGCGCTGCGCCTTCAGCACGGCGATCCAGAGCTGCCGCTCGAGCACGATCTTGTGCTCGGGCGACCAGATCGCGGCGAGGTCGGCGCCCGCGTAGCGGGTGGCGAGGACGTTCGGGACGTTCACGGCTTGATCTCCCCTGCCGCGGCCTTCGCCGCGATGTCGGTACGGAACTGGGCGCCGTCGAAGCGGATCGCCCCGACCCCGGCGTAGGCCTTCGCGCGGGCGTCGGCCAGGTCGTCGCCGACGGCGGTGACGGCCAGGACCCGGCCGCCCGCGGTGACGAGGTCGCCGTCGACCAGCGCGGTGCCTGCGTGGATGACGTCGCAGCCGCCTGTCTCGGCCTCCGCGACCCCGCTGATCACGTCACCGTTGCGCGAGGACTCCGGGTAGCCGGCGCTGGCCATCACGACGGCGAGCGCGGTGCCGGCCTTCCAGCGCGGCGGCGCCACCTCGTGCAGCACGCCGTCGGCGGCGGCCTTGAGCAGCACGCCGAGCGGCGAGTCGAGCAGCGCCATCAGCGGCTGCGTCTCGGGGTCGCCGAACCGGGCGTTGAACTCGATCACCTTCACGCCCCGGGAGGTGAGCGCGAGACCGGCATAGAGCAGGCCGGAGAAGACGGCGCCGCGGCGGGCGAGCTCGTCGACGGTCGGCTGGAGCACGCGGGCGAGCACGTCGGCGACCAGACCGTCGGGCGCCCACGGGAGCGGGGTGTAGGCCCCCATCCCGCCGGTGTTCGGGCCGGCGTCGCCGTCGAAGATGCGCTTGAAGTCCTGCGCCGGCTGCAGCGGGTAGACGGTGGTGCCGTCGGTGATCGCGAACAGCGAGACCTCGGGGCCGTCGAGGAACTCCTCGATCACGACCCGCTCGCACGCGGCGGCGTGGGCCAGCGCGGCATCCCGGTCCTCGGTGACGACGACGCCCTTGCCGGCGGCGAGCCCGTCGTCCTTCACGACGTACGGCGGCCCGAACGCGTCCAGCGCGTCGGCGGCCTCCTCGACGGTGGTGCAGACGCGCGCCAGCGCGGTCGGGACCTCCGCGGCGCCCATGATGTCCTTCGCGAAGGCCTTCGAGCCCTCGAGCCGGGCCGCCTCGGCGGAGGGGCCGAAACAGGAGATGCCGCGCTCGCGGACCGCGTCCGCGACCCCGGCGACCAGCGGCGCCTCCGGGCCGACGACGACCAGGTCGGCGCCGAGGCGGACGGCGAGGTCGGCGACAGCGACCGGGTCCATCGGGTCGACGGCGTGCAGGGTGGCGAACGCTCCGATGCCCGGGTTGCCGGGGGCGGCGTGCACCTCGGTGACCGAGGGGTCCCGGGACAGGGCCAGGGCGAGCGCGTGCTCGCGGCCGCCGGTGCCGATGACGAGGGTCTTCACGGTGAGCAAGAGTAATCGCCCCGCGCGCACCGGCCGTCCGGCCGGTGCTGGCGAGAGACGAAACTTCAGGCGGTGATCCCCTGCGCTGCGGGAAGTCGTACGCCGCGCTCGTCGGCGTGTACCGGGACGGCGACGAGGTCACCGACGACTTCCGACGCACCGCGCGTGCGATCGTCGGCCTCGACTGACGCCGCTCAGCCGACGGCGACGACCTTGCAGGTGAGGTCGAGGTCGGTCGCGAACACCTTCTCGACGACCCACGGCACGTGCCCGCCGGGCGGTACCGACACCTGGGTCTGCGCGTAGTTGATCGGCGTCTTCCCGTCCAGGAAGTACACGGTGATCTGGTAGCGCTTGGCCTTCCTCGCGTCGTTGGTCACCCGTCCGGTCGCCTGCTGTCCGCCTTCGTCCAGCGCGTCGCACGAGCTCACCTCGACCTGCTCGGCCTTGGCCTTGACGTTGTGCAGCGTGCCCAGGGCCGGGACCGGGTACCGCGCCAGCGCGTGGCCGCCCGGGACCGGCTCCGCGTGGCGGTCATGATCCCCCCCGCTTGGCAGGGAGACCGCGATCCGGGCGGCCACCGCGACGGCGACCAGGGCCAGCGCCGCGAGGACCCATGGCTTCGCGTTCCGGGACTTCCGTTCCGTGCCACCTCTTCGCGACTCGCTCATGCCTGCTCCTCCTCGTCCCGCCGACGCCGAGCACCGGCGATGATGAACCACGACCCGAGGCCGAGCAGGGCCACCGCCGCCGCCAGCATCGCCCGGGAGAACGCGGCACCCGTCGACGGCAGGAATCCGCCCGGCCCCTGACCGTCTCCGTTGCCGTTGCCGTTGCCGGTGCCGTTGCCCTGGGTGTCGTCCGCGGGCGGCGCCACGAGGTGCTCGGTGACCGCGACGGACGCGGTGTCGGCGTTGGAGGTGACGACATCACCGACCGTCGCCCCGGCCCGCAGGCCTCGGGAAGCCGAGGAGCCTCCGGAGACGACGCCCTTGACCTGGGCACGGTCCGTCACCAGTCCGGCCTGGGCGTCGGCACTCGTGATCGTGTGCAGCGCCGTGCTGACGCACTTCGTGACCTGGCCAGGCTCGAGGGCCGTGGCAGCACACGTCATCGCGCTGGTGTCGCTGTCGGTGACCGCGAGCCGGGCTACCCGGAGGGTGCCGGTGTTGGTCAGCGTGCCGTGCCAGGTGATCTTCTCGCCACGGTCCGCGTCACCGTCGCCGTTGGCGTCGTCGTACGTGCCGCTCAGCCGCAGGGCCAGGCCGGCCTCGGTCGCGACCGTGAAGGTGACCTCCGCCGACGGGTCGCTCTTGTTGCCGGCCGGGTCGGTCTGCGTCGCGGTGAAGGTGTGCTCACCCTCGGAGAGCGGCGTCGTCGGGGTGCAGGACCACGTCCCGTCCTTCTCGACCTCCGCGGTGCAGATCGTGTTGCCGTGCAGGTCGACGACCGTGACGGTCGCGCCCGGCTCCCCCGTGCCCGTGACGACCGGAGAGTTGTCGTGCAGCTCCGAGCCGTTCACCGGCCCGGTGATGACGGGAGGTTCGGGAGCGGTCATGTCCACCGTGAACGTGATCTCCCCCGACGGTCCGCTGACGTTGCCCGCCGGGTCGACCTGCGTAGCGGTCAGCGTGTGCTCACCCTCCGGAAGCGGGGTCGACGGGGTGCAGGACCACGAACCGCCCTGCTGGACCGTCGCGGTGCAGACGGTGCCGCCGTTCTCGTCGACCACCGTCACCACCGCACCCGCCTCACCAGTACCCGTGATCGTCGGCTTCGTCGTGTTCACCACCGCACCCTCGGCCGGGCCTTCGATCACCGGAGCGTCCGGCGCTGTCGTGTCGATCGTGAACGTGACCTCCTTCGACGCTCCGCTGACGTTGCCGGCCGGGTCGACCTGGGTCGCGGTCACCGTCTGCGGRCCCTGCGGCAGCGCCGTCGTCGCGTCACACGACCAGGTGCCGTCCAGCTGGACCGTCGCAGAGCAGACGACGTTGCCGCCCGCGTCMGTGACCGTCACCTTCGCACCGGCCTCGCCAGTGCCCGTGATCGTCGGCGTGGTGGTGTTGACCACCGCGCCCTCGGCCGGGCCCTTGATCACCGGCGCGGCCGGCGCRGTGGTGTCCACGGTGAACGTCACCTGGTCAGGCAAGCTCGTGTTACCCGCCGGGTCGGTCTGGGTCGCGGTCAGCGTCTGCTCACCCGCCGGCAGCGCCGTCGTCGCGTCACACGACCAGGTGCCGTCCAGCTGGACCGTCGCAGAGCACACGACATTGCCGCCCGCGTCAGTGACCGTCACCTTCGCACCGGCCTCACCGSTGCCGCTGATCGTCGGCGTGGTGGTGTTCACCACCGCACCCTCAGCCGGACCTTCGATCACCGGAGCATCCGGCGCGTCGGTGTCCACGGTGAACGTCACCTGGTCAGGCAAGCTCGTGTTACCCGCCGGGTCGGTCTGCGTCGCGGTCAGCGTCTGCTCACCTGCCGGCAGCGCCGTCGTCGCGTCACACGACCAGGTGCCGTCCAGCTGGACCGTCGCAGAGCACACGACCTTGCCGCCCGCGTCGGTGACCGTCACCTTCGCGTCCGCCTCACCGGTGCCGCTGATCGTCGGCGTGGTGGTGTTCACCACCGCACCCTCGGCCGGGCCTTCGATCACCGGAGCGTCCGGCGCTGTCGTGTCGATCGTGAACGTGACCTCCTTCGACGGTCCGCTGACGTTGCCGGCCGGGTCGACCTGGGTCGCGGTCACCGTCTGCGGACCCTGCGGCAGCGCCGTCGTCGCGTCACACGACCAGGTGCCGTCCAGCTGGACCGTCGCAGAGCAGACG